>DATBKE010000046.1:0-45141 GCA_036556085.1 Acidimicrobiia bacterium
AAGACGATGAGGGCCGAGTAGTAGATCCAGACCATGATGATGATCAACGAGCCAGCGACGCCATAAGCCGATCCCACGTCGCTTGTTCCGAGATAGAAGCCGATGGCGAATTTCCCGATGATGAAAAGACCCGCGGTGATCAAGGCTCCCAACCAGACATCGCGCCATTTGATTCTGACGTCGGGCAAAAACTTGAAGATCAGGGCGAATAGCACGGTTACGACGAGGAGCGAAATAGCGACGTCCAGAACGGCTACGAAAGGGGCGAGGGATTCAACCCCTCCGGCGAGTTCTGCCAAGGCGGCTGTGGCAGTGCTTACCGCCAAAGAAACGAGGAGCAAAAACCCGGCTCCGAGGACCGCCGCCAGCGAAAGCAACCGTTTCTGAACCAATCGCCAAATTCCACCTCCCGGCTTTGGCTGAACGTCCCAGATGGTGTTGAGCGCATCCTGAAGCTGTGCAAAGACTCCTGAAGCCGCGATCACCAGCACGGCCACACCGAGGGCGACGGCCCAACCGGTTCCGGTCGTCTGCTGGGCCTCGGCTATCGCGTCACCCAGTAGATCGGCTGATTCGGCTCCCACCAGCCCCCGCATTTGCTCAACCAGGCGATCGCTGACGACGTCGGCGCCAAATGCAATTCCGGCGATCCCAATCAATGCCACAAGCAAAGGCGGGAGAGAAAACGCGGTGTAATAGGACAGAGCCGCGCCCAGGCGTGGTGCCTTGTCCTCAAGCCAATCCTTGCCTGCATCCACAACGAGCCGACCGATATTCATTCGCTCCTCCTCGGCAACCAGTTTTCCCCGCTAGTTCATGCCCAAAACAAAGGCTGGAATGGGCCGGCTGGGCCGACATGCGACATGCAATTGCCGCATAAAAGCTGCAGCCACCGGTAGGACCGTTGCCGGCGGCCGCTTTGAGGTACCAATTGGGTATTCTCGGGGCGCCGCGACGGAAGGCATTGCCGTCTGTTGAGGCACGAAACGGAACTCACACAACGGGAGGAACCAAGTTGAGAGCTACACAGCTCGCCCGTTGGCGTTGGTTGGCCATTGTTGCCGTATTGGCGATCGTGGCTGCTGCATGTCAGCAGGGAGGCGGCGGGACAACTGCCGCCCCATCTGACGGAGGCACCGCTACCACCTCTTTGTCGGGAGATGGAGGCGCGACGACCACCGCCGCCGGGGAAGAAGAACCAACCACGGGTGGCGATCTTGCCACCTATCGGATGGGGATCTTCTCTGACACGACCACCGACAACTTCTGGGCGTATTACGACCCGGCGTCGTCGGTATGGACCGGTTACATCCTTAACGACACCAAGTCCGCCCTTTACGGAATCAACTATCCCGGTATCGAGTTGGACACCGACCTGGCCGCCAGCTCGGAAGTGCCGACTGGCGCTGCCGAGGGCGATGGCTGGGCGATCGAAGTGGAGATGAGAGACGACGCCACCTGGTCAGACGGCACCCCCGTCACGGCCAATGACGTCGCTTTCACCTTTGCCACGGTTCGCGACCTGGCTTTGGGCGGCAACTGGCTCAGTGCCTGGCCGCTCCCGGATCCCGAAAATCCGGCCGCCATTGGATTGACAGAAGTGACGGCGGTTGACGATTACACCGTCAAGCTCGTGTTCAACGCCCAGCCGGGCCTGGTCATCTGGCCCCATTCGGTCGGCACCGCTCCGGTGATGCCGGCTCACACCTGGGGTCCGATAGTGGAGGAGGCCAAGGCCTCCGATGATCCGGCAGCGGCTCTCTATGCCGCCTCGGGCGTCGAGAACGACGTGGCCAGCGGTCCCATGAACTTCGTCGAGCGAGAAGAAGGTGCCTTTGCTCGTAGCGAGGCCAACGAGGTCTTCTACGACCGAGGCGTCGAAGTCGAGTCTGGTGGGTTCAACTACGTCGTTGGCCCATATATCAACGAGTCGACCTTCTCCGTATACGGTGGTCAGGATGCCGCAGTGCTCGCCCTGAAGGCGGGCGAGGTGGATTACCTGCTCAACCCGTTGGGGATGCAGCGTGGTCTTTTGGCCCAGGTGCAAGACGATCCCAACCTGACAGCAGTGGTCAACCCGACCTTCGGGTTCCGCTACCTGGCCTTCAACATGCGCGAAGAGCCGATGTCGATCCCGGCCTTCCGGGATGCTCTGGCGTTGATGATCGACAAGGAGTTCATGGCCAACAACGTCCTCCAGGGCGCGGCTTTCCCCTTGTACGCCACGATGCCTGAGGGCAACCGGAAGTGGTACAACGCCGAAGTAGCGGAGAGCTTTGCCTCCAACTATGTCGGCAAGACGATCCAGGAACGGCTCGAGGGTGCAGTCCAGATCCTCCGTGATGCTGGTTTCACCTGGGAGACCGAACCCGCAGTTGCGACCGACGCCGAGGGCAACGTCCTCAACGCGGTCAACAACGGTGTCGGGATCATGTACAACGGCACTCCTGTTCGTCCGCTCGAGATCCTGGCCCCAGGGCCCGGATACGACCCGCTGCGGGCCACGTACTCGATCTGGATCGAGACCTGGCTCAACCAGCTGGGCTTCGAGGCTGAGGCCAATCCCACGGACTTCAACGCCCTGGTGGCGGCGGTCGACCCGCAGGCGGACAACACCGCTGCTTTCGACATGTTCATTCTGGGTTGGTCGCTTGGTAATCCGGCATTCCCGGACTATCACCACTCGTTCTTCCACAGCTCCAACGACATGTTGGTGAATGGTGGATCGAACCGAGGTGGATACGCCAGCGAGGAGTTCGACGCCCTGGCCGACGCCTACCAGGCGGCCCAGAGCGAAGAGGAGGCCTTCGACTTGATGTGGCAGATGGAGGAGGTCCTGCAGAGGGACAAGCCTTACATCCTGCTCTTCGACACCGGCATCCTCGAGTTCTACCGGACCGAGTCGATCGAATATCCGTTCTCCGAGACCTTGGGTGGCATCCAGTTCATCCAAGGGATGCAGGAACTGGTGACGGCAGCCAAGTAGGAAACCGAGAAAAACGATCAGTTGATGAGGGGCGGAGTTGATCCGCCCCTCATCTGAATGCAACTCGTCGGACCAAGCGATTGCCTGGCTGTTAGCCTCGGCTGGCGCCACAAGGAGGGCCGCCTTAGGTGCTCAAGTACGTAGCGAAGCGACTAATTCAAGGGTTGCTGCTCCTGATGGTCTTTCTGGCTTTGCTTTACATGCTGCTGGACGCCCAGCCGGGCGACATCTCGCTTCAGCTGAGCGCTAACCCTCGCCTCCCACCCGAAGCCCAAGAAATCGTGCGCCAGCGCCTCGGGCTCGACCAGCCCTTGCTGAGTCGAACCGTCACGTACGTCTTGAATTTCTTCCAGGGGGACCTGGGACTCTCGTTTACCCAGTACCCGCGCACGGTTGGCTCGGTGATCCTGGAGAAACTGCCAAGAACCATTCTTCTCTTTCTCTCAGCGACGATCCTGGCCTACTACATGGGATTCGCGCTGGGCAAGGTCATGGCCTGGCGACGGGGAAAAACAGTCGAGACCGGTCTGACGCTGGGAGGAGTGGCCGCCTACACCGTCTTCTATCCCTGGTTCGCAATTCTCATGCTTTGGTTCTGGGGTTTTCAGTTCGGGCTGTTCCCTCTGGGGAAGTTCATCGACGTCGAGGAGTGGACGGGCGCTCCCATGGCCGCCAACCGCGTGTTCATGAGGATGCTGATATCCCTTGGCATTCTCGGGATTGTCTTGGCGGCGGTCGCCTTAGTTGCCAACCGCCTCCCACCTGAGCGCGGAGAGCAGGTGTCGCGTTGGGGCCCTCCACTCGTCTTGCTGGGGTTTCTCGCCTTCTGGTTTTTCTCGCCGCTCCGCCGCTATGCGGCCGACATTGCCCATCACACTCTCTTGCCGGTGCTCACGCTGGCTTCAGTGCAGTTTGCGGGGGTAATGCTTCTGACCCGAGCGTCAATGCTGGAGACCTTGAAGGAGGACTACATCCTCACCGCCCGGGCGAAGGGCCTGCCTCAGCGAGACATCCGCAACCGACATGCCGCACGCAACGCCCTGCTACCGGTAGTCACGTCCCTTGTGCTGGCCCTTTCGTTTGTGATCGGAGGGGGAATCCTCACCGAGGGAATCTTTTCCTGGCCAGGCATCGGCGGACAGCTGCTTGACGCCACCCTCACCGAGGATATTCCATTGGCCACCGGAACCCTGGGGGTAATCGGGATCATCGCCCTCATCGGCCATCTCGTGTCCGACGTTCTCTACATGTATCTCGACCCGCGTATTCGAACCAGCTGAGGAGATTCGGTTGACAGACACTCTGACGGCGCCGCCGGAAGTTCCCGAACAGGAGCCGTTGGGCAGTATCGAAGAGCCGCTGTGGCGGGTCAGACTTCGACTCACCAGGCGGTCGCTGGTCCAGAACTGGCGACTCTTCGTCGCCAATCGGATTGGAGTGGTCGGATTGGTGATGATCGTTATCTTCGCCTTGATGGCTATCGCCCATCCGATCCTGATGGCCACCGTTTGGCCGAGGCACATTTATCACCCGATCAACGGGTACGACGCGCCTGTAAGCGAGAGGTTGGTGGTGGAGGAAGTGACCGATCCGGAAACGGAGGTCGATTTGACGACCGCTCGGATCCAGTACGGACCTTTCACTGAGGTAGGCGAAACCGTGTCGATCAGCCAACAGCCGGCGCCTCCCTCATTCGGCGGCACGTATCCCCACTATCTGGGGACCGATCCATTGGGGCGGGACGTTCTCAGCCAGCTGCTCTACAGCACCCGCTCGGCATTCTTCCTGGGGCTGATCGCCGCCGTGGTGACCGTTCTGTTCGCCACCGTGGTCGGCTCGGTGGCCGCCTTCTTCGGAGGCTGGGTCGACAGCGTCCTCATGCGTCTGGCCGACCTGATCTTGCTGGTTCCGCTTCTCCCCGTTCTCATTGTCGTTTCAGCCCTGTTCCGGATCAGCCTTCCCTTGTTGGGGCTGTTGATAGGAATCCTGTCCGGTTTCGGGGGTACTGCCATCATCCTGAAATCCCAGGCTCTGCAGGTGACGGTGAAACCGTTTCTCGACGCCGCCCGCATCGCCGGCGGTGGTAATGGTCATCTGATCCTTCGACATGTCATCCCCAATGTGCTGCCGCTCTCCTTTCTCTACATGATGTTCACCGTCACCGATGCCATCGCCCTCGAGGCGACCCTGTCGTTCCTGGGACTGCTCTCGATACCGATGAGCTGGGGGATCATGATCTCCATTGCCCGCACTCAGGGCTATCTCCTCGGCAGCCTCGAGTACTGGTGGCTCCTCGTCCCCGCCGGTCTGGCCGTGAGCCTTCTCGCCGCCGCCTTCTTCTTGGTGGGCCGGGCCATGGATGAAGTCGTCAACCCACGGCTGCGCCAGCGCTAGGCGATAAAGAAGGATCGAGTTGGCAACGCCCAATGGAAGAAAGCTGCTCGAGGTCGATCGCCTCGTAATGCACTACAAGACCAAGAAGGGCGACGTCTCGGCCATCGAAGACGTCAGCTTCTCCCTGGCGCATGGCGAGTCGCTCGGGCTGGTAGGTGAGTCGGGCTGCGGAAAGACGTCGGTGGCGATGTCGCTCATGCGGCTAGCAGCCGACAATGCCCGTTACCTGAACGGGGAGATCCGCCTCGACGGGGAAAACCTGCTCGCCCTGAGCGAAGAGGCCATGCGCAAACGCCGCTGGAAGTCGATCGCGATGGTTTTCCAGGGGGCGATGAACTCCTGGAATCCGGTCTACACCGTCGGTGATCAGATCGAAGAGGCCATTGATCTCCACATCGAGCCACGGCCGAGCGAGAAACAGATCCGGGAACGGATGTCACGGCTTTTTGAGATGGTGGGTCTCAATCCAGCCATGCTCGATCGCTATCCCCACGAGTTCTCCGGGGGGATGCGTCAACGGGCGGTGATCGCCATGGCTCTCTCCTGTGACCCCCGGCTGATCATCGCCGACGAGCCCACCACCGCCCTCGACGTCATCGTCCAGGACCAGATCCTGAAGGAGCTGAAGAAGATCCAGGAAAAGCTGGGGATGACGCTCATCTATATCTCACACGACATCGCGGTCATCGCCGAGGTCACCGACACCATCGGAGTGATGTACGCCGGCAAGCTGGTCGAATATGGCTCCACCCTGGAAGTCTTTCATCGGCCCAAGCACCCTTATTCGTACCTTTTGCTCTCGTCGACTCCGTCGATCACCGGTCCCCGGCGCAAACTGGCGCCGCTCGAGGGCGAGTCGGCCAATCTGCTCGACCCACCGTCCGGTTGCCGCTTCCATCCCCGCTGCCCCTTTGCAACAGAGATCTGTGTGACCGACGAGCCGCCACTCGAAGACAAGGTGCCCGGCCACAAAGCTGCTTGCTGGCATAGCGATCGGGTGCCGGTCACCATCGGGGCAGCCGTATGACCGAGCCCTTGCTCAAGGTGGCCGAGCTCCGGAAGTTGTTCCCCGTTGGGCGCGGGCTCTTCCGCAAGCCCACCGAGTTCATCCATGCGGTGGATGGCATCGACTTCGAGATCGGCCGGGGGGAAAGCTTGGGGCTGGTGGGGGAGTCGGGGTGTGGTAAATCGACCACGGGACGGATGCTCACCAGGCTGATGGACGCCACCAGCGGCCACATCCTGCTGAGGGCCAATGGGTCGCTCGTGGACGTGGCTCACATCAGCCGGGAGGGAATGAAGGAGTTCCGGCGCCGGGTGCAGATGATCTTCCAGGATCCTTACGAATCAATGAATCCAAGGCGGACGATCTACGACACGGTGGCGGAGCCTCTCACCGTGCAGAAGATCGGCTCGGTGCAAGAGCGTGAGGAGAAAGTGGCGGAGCTGTTGAAGCTGGTGGGCCTTTCCCCGCCGGAGACGTTCATGTTCCGGTACCCCCACGAGCTCTCCGGGGGCCAGCGGCAGCGGGTGGCCATTGCCCGGGCGTTGGTGATCGACCCCAACTTCGTGGTCGCCGATGAGCCGACGTCGATGCTCGACGTCAGCATTCGAATCTCGATCATGGATCTGATGTTGAAGCTCGCCAACGAGTTCGACGTCTCCTACCTCTACATCACCCATGACCTGGCCGTGGCTCGCTACATGTGTGACCGGATCGCGGTCATGTACCTGGGCAAGATCGTCGAGCTTGCGGACTCTGAGGAGCTTCTGTCCAACCCTCTCCACCCTTACACCAAGGCACTGCTCTCGGCAGTACCGGTACCGGATCCGAGCTTCAAACGACAGCCGGTGGAAATCAAGGGCGGAATTGGTAAAGCCGTCAACCCGGCGCCGGTATGCCGCTTCCTCGATCGCTGCCCGATTGCGACGGATTACTGCCGCCAGCACGACCATCCCCCCCTGGAGGACAAGGGCAACGGTCACTACGTTGCGTGCCATCTCGTCGAAGCCGGCGCCGCCTGAAGAAAGACAAAAGACAAGAGATAGAAGACATCAGACACCGTCGGCAAGCGGTGTTGGGAAGTCTCACCGTTCCCAATCTGGTTTCGGGTCTGAGGGTTCTGGCCGTTCCCTACTTCTGGTACGTCCTTCTCGGACAGGAGAGCGTGGGGTTGGCGGCTGCGCTGATATTCATCATTGGCGGTACCGACTGGATCGACGGCTATCTCGCCCGGCGCCTCAACCAGATCTCCGAGGTGGGAAAGTTCCTCGATCCGCTGGCCGACCGACTGATGATCGCCTCGGCCCTGGTCGGTGGCCTGATCGCGGGTGTGCTCCCGGCCCTGATTGCGTGGGGACTGATCGCCCGGGAGGTTCTGGTCGGGGCGGGGACACTGATGCTGGCCTCGCGGGGCTTGGGAAGGCTCGAGGTCCTCTGGCTGGGAAAGCTGGCCACGTTCCTGCTCTACGGTGCGCTGCCCTCGTTCTATTTCACCGCGGCTGGAATCCTCCCCTGGCTGTTCGGGCCCCCGGCCTGGATCTCGGGAGTTATGGGGCTCCTCCTCTACTGGTACGTCGGCTTCCAGTACGCCGGTGAGGTGCGGCGGCGCCTCGGTAGAGTCGACTCATGAATGTCCCCGAGCACCTGCGCTACACCAAAGAGCACGAATGGGTCGAGTTGGTCCGGGAGAAGACGATTCGGGTCGGCATCACCGACTATGCCCAGGATGCTCTCGGGGATGTGGTCTTCGTGCAGGCGCCCAAAGTTGATCAGGTGCTCGATACACATGCATTGCTGGCGGAGGTGGAATCGACCAAGTCCGTGGCCGAGGTGTACGCCCCCGTGGCAGGCAGGGTGGTGGCAGTGAACGAGCGGCTGGCGACGCAGCCCGAGCTTCTGAATCAGGACCCGTATGGCGATGGCTGGTTCTGTGAGCTCGAGGTCGACGACGAAAACCTGATCTCGGACCTGCTCGACGCGGCCGCTTACCGCCAGCTGACCGAGTAGGAGTTCCGGCTCCCGCCGGAAATCCTGGGCGCATCACCCCTGATTTTCGTCCCAGAAACACGCTATGAAGGCCTGGTATGGCTACAGCCGCACGCTCTACCATGGCCGATGTGCAGTGCCCGCGATGTGACACGGTCGTGGCTGCGGGGACAACCCAGTGTCCGTCCTGCGGTCTCCTTTTCGAATCCGAGCCGACAGTGGCTTACGTCGAGCTCCCCGACCCCGAACACCCTCTCACTCCCGACGAGGCTGCTTCGGTCGACGGGATAAGCGGCTGGGCGCTCGTCGTCGAAAAGGGGCCACGTACCGGTATGACGTTCGTCCTTAACGAGGGAACGACGGCTGTCGGACGCCAGCCAGACTCAGAGATCCTGCTTGACGACGTCACGGTTTCGCGCCAGCACTGCCAGTTCACCGTCACCGTCGATGAGCTCGCAGTCGAGGACCTTGGATCCACGAACGGAACCTACGTCAATGAGACCAGGGTCGATCAAGCCTCTCTCAACCCCGGTGACCAGGTAATCATCGGCCGTTTCCAGTTTCTGGTGGCCCGCGGCGATGGCTGAACGGATGGTCGACGAATCCCTATCGATCGGCGATGTCATCGACCTGCTCCGGGACGATTTTCCCGATGTCTCCGTCTCCAAAATCCGGTTTCTAGAGGCGCAGGGCTTGATCTCGCCGGCTCGATCGGGCTCGGGATACCGGCAGTTTGGCCCATCGGAGATCAAGCGCTTGCGCTACATCCTCGCCCTCCAGCGCGACCACTTCCTTCCGCTGAAGGTGATCAAGTCGAAGCTGACCCTGTGGGATCGAGGCGAGGACGGGGGAATGAGCGACGACGAGGCTATGACCTTCGATCCCGCGGGCGAGCCGGTGGCGGCGGCCGACCTGCTGCGCCGTTCGGGTCTCAGTGCTTCTCAGGTGGCCGACCTCGTCTCCCATGGAGTGCTCCCCGCATCGGAGGGCCCGGAGGGGGTTTATCCCGGCTGGGCGCTGCCAGCGGCCCTCGAATCCCGACAGCTGCTCGACATGGGTTTTGAAGCCCGACACCTCCGCCAGGTGCGCCTCGCGGCCGACCGAGGAGTGGAGCTCCTCCGCCAGCTTGTCAGTCCGCTCCTCAATTCCCCTCAAACAGAGGCCCGCAAGCTGGCGCGAGATGACCTCGAGAACGGAACCGATGCGGTCGCCTCACTTCATCGCATACTCCTTAGCGCCCGGATCAGGGAGATGGTCGAATGAGGCGACAGCGAGCCCCATGGCTTTTGGCCCTTATCACCGCGGGATCGCTCGTCGTCGCCAGCCCTGCGCAGGCGACCCCCGGCCGGTGGGATCCGCTGCCGCCCCGTCCTCGATGGGTCACCGCTCCGCTTCCGGATGTCAGCGCCCCGTCCTGGATCCTTTTCGACGACCAATCCGACTGGGTGATCTCGGCCCACGATCCCGACGGGCACCGGGCGCCCGCCTCGACAACCAAGATCATGACGGCTCTGGTGGTCGCCGAGCACGCCGACTTTGACGAGATGGTGACGATCAGTCCCACGGCTCCGGAAGCGGGTGAGTCCGAGATCGGCCTGGTCGCCGGGGAGGTAATAAGCGTCGCCGATTTACTTTCGGCGGTTCTGGTGCGTTCGGCCAATGATGCCGCTCTGGCATTGGCCGAGCATGTGGGGGGATCGGTCGAAGGATTCGCGGCGCTGATGAACGAGAAGGCTGCGGATCTCGGCATGAGTGAAAGCCACTTTCTCAATCCCCACGGGCTCGACGAGGAGGGCCACTACACGACCGCGGCCGACGAGCTCAAAATGGCCCAGGCTCTAATGGCCAACCCTCAGCTGGCCTCGATGGTTGCCCTGCGGAGAATTGATTTCCCCACCGCTCCCGACGGCACCCAGCGAGGGGGACGGGCCACCAACCAGCTGCTCGAGTCCTACCCCGGCGCGACGGGGGTCAAGACGGGATACACGTTTCAGGCCTCACTGGTTCTGGCCGCGGCCGCGGAGCGGGAAGGAAGGCGCTTATTCGCCGTCGTCATGGGGTCGGAGGGCACCAACGCCCACTTCGCCGACGCGCTTGCCCTGCTCGATTACGGATTTGACGAAGCGCGGATCCCGACGACTGTTTCTGAGATCGACCTCGACGGCCCACTCGGCACCGCCGCCCGCGGCGAAGCGTTGACCTGGCTGGCGCTCTCCGGTCTCCTGGTGCCGCCTGCACCGCCCTCCCCGGCCACAGTCACCGTCATCCGTCAGGCGGAGGACCCCCCAGATTGGCCCGAAGCGCTGTCATGGGTCGAGAAATATTGGAGCTGGATCGTTGCTGCCAGCGGCTGAGGCGGCCTTCACCCAGGTAGTCGCAGCCGCAGAGATCAAAGACCGGGTTGCCGAGTTGGGGGCAGCGATCAGCGACGACTACCGGGAATCCGAGCCCATCCTGGTCGCCGTTTTGGTGGGTGCTCTCCCTTTCCTGGCCGATCTAGCGCGCCAACTGACCATTGCCACCAAGATCGACTTCCTGTCGATCTCGCGATTCGGCGAGGGCGGGAGGATCCGCATCATCCTCGATGTCGCCGACAACCTGTTGGGAAGGGATGTCGTCGTGGTCGAAGACATCGTCGATACAGGACTTTCGCTGGCTGTTCTGCGGCGGATGTTGCTCGATCGCGGGGCCAACTCGGTTGCCACCGTTGCCCTGTTGGACAAGACGACGCGCCGCTTGGTGGACGTGCCGCTCGAGTATCGGGGATTTGAAGTGGGCGACGAATATCTGATCGGATACGGGCTCGACTTCGAAGGAAACTTTCGCAATCTGCCCGCATTGTGGGCGGTGCTCGACGCCGAGTTTGCCGCCCGCGACCCTGCCGGCAGCGCCCGTTATCTCTACCAGCACCGGTGATAACCTGAGCAGATGAGCGGCAACGGTGACCGCATACCGGTCGAGGTCGTTGGAGTCCGGATTGAGTTGCCCTCGAATACCCCGATCGTGTTGCTGCGCGAGCAGTCCGGTCGGCGTCACATTCCTATCTGGATCGGTGCCCCCGAAGCCCAGGCAATCGCTGCCGCGCTCGATGGTCTGGAGCCTCCCCGGCCGCAAACTCATGACCTGCTCCGGCTGGTGGTCGAAACGCTCGGCGCCAAAATCGACCGGGTTGACGTCGTCGAACTACGCGACAGCGTCTATTTCGCCGAGTTGCAGATGAGTCGGGAGGGGCGCACTTTCCACCTCTCCGCCCGCCCCTCTGATTCGATCGCCCTCGCAGTCCGATCTCAGGCGCCGGTGTTTGTTGCCGCCCAGGTCCTGGCAGACGCCGGAATCGAGTTCTCCGAGGAAAGCGAGGAGGACGAGATCGAGCGTTTCCGGGAAATGCTGGAAGATGTCACCGTGGAGGACTTTCTCAAAGAGGACGACTAAGAGGAGGATGACTAAGTCATCCTCCTGAGATATGTCCCGGTCCTCGCGGACCTGGACAGACCAGAAGACAGGAGATCCCTGTCTTTGGTCTTTCGTCTTTAGTCTTTTGTCTTCCCTTTTCCACAGCGGTTGTTGACAACTCGACGGGCCCGGGGCTAGCTTGGCTACAGCGGCGGAATTACGCATTTGTAACCCGGGAGGTTCCGTTGACGGCCAACTTGCTCGCAGAACAGACGCAGGGGTATAGGGCGCCGCTCGTCTGCAAGCTGGTCGGGATCAGTTATCGCCAGCTCGATTATTGGGCCCGGACCAATCTGATCAAGCCCTCCGTGCAGGACGCCAAAGGATCGGGGTCTCAACGGCTCTATGCGTTTAGCGACGTCGTCCAGCTCAAGGTGATCAAACGGCTACTCGACGCCGGGATGAGCCTGAAGAAGATCCGCCAGGCCGTGGCCATCCTCCGTCAGCAGTTGCAAAGCGAACGACCACTGGCCGATGTCACCCTGCTCTCCGACGGGCAGACGATCTACGCCGCCCATTCCGCCGACGAGGTGTTTGATGTTCTCCAGCGGGGCCAGGGCGTCTTCGTCATTGCGGTCCGGCCCGCTCAAGATGAACTCGAAGGCGACCTCCACGATCTCTACCCCGAGCGCGATGTCCACCTAGCGGCGGAGGGTTCCTGAGACTCGAGTCCCCCGATCAGATCCACGCTGGCGTCGCAACGGTTTCGCACCAGTTTGCTCATAACAGTGAGCGCCAGTTCGCCTCTCTACTCGACTTTTACGGAGTTCCCTGGGCGTACGAGCCGCGAGCGTTTCCAATCTCTTGGGACGGAGAGGGGCGTCCCAACCAGTACTTCACTCCCGATTTCTATCTTCCCGACGACGACCTCTTCATCGAGATCACCACGATGAGCCAAAAGCTCGTCACCAAGAAAAACGGCAAGGTAAGGACCCTCCGGCGCCTGTATCCGAGTGTCCGCTGCAAGATCCTCTACCAACGTGATTACCTTCACCTGGTGGAGAAATACGGCCTTGAGCGACCCACCAACCTCCCCCACGAGCCGCGGCCAGTTCGGTTGCCAGGACCTCCTTCGGTGACACGCCTGGGAGAGCGGGGGAGCGGCACCCAGATCGGCTGATCAGGCTCGTTGAGCCGGTCGCCGCTTCACGAATTACACGGCGAGCTGGGCGCCCGCTTTGTCGACTTTGGCGGATGGGAGATGCCGGTCCAATACCGATCGGTGCTGGAAGAGCATCGGGCAGTCCGAAACGGGGTGGGCTGGTTCGACGTCTCCCATCTGGGACGATTCCTTTGGGAGGGGCCGAGGGCAAGAGACGTCCTGCGCTTGCTGCTCTCCAACGACATCGATCTGATCGAACCGGGCCGGACCCAGTACACGTTGCTCTTGAACGAGGGCGGCGGCATCGAAGACGATCTCCTCGTTTGGTGGTGGGACGACGATCGCTTTTGGGTCCTGCCCAACGCTTCCACCCATCAAATGGTCCTCGATCGCTTTCGAGCTCCGGACACCAGGAGCGAAGACCTCCGGCCATCGACGGTGATGCTGGCGGTTCAAGGTCCGGGGGCGCCGGATCTGCTCGAAAAGCTGATTGGTGTTTCCCCGAAGAGGTTTCGCACCTATCAGACATCTTTCGGCGGGTCACCGGTATGGCTGGCAGGAACCGGCTACACCGGGGAACGAGGCGGTGAGGTGGTGACGGATCCCGAGACTGGGCGCCAACTGGTGGACGCCTTGTGCGAGTCGGGTGCGCTTCCCTGCGGTCTCGGCGCCAGGGACACACTGCGTTTGGAAGCCGGACTCCTCCTCGCCGGCCAGGACTTCGATGACCACACCAATCCCTTTGAGGCGGGCCTTGATTTCGCCATCGGCTGGGATCACGATTTCGTCGGAAAGGAAGCACTGGACGATGTCCGTTCCGCCGGAGTGAATCGGCGGTTGATTGCCTTCTCCTTGGGCAGGCGGACCATCCCCAGACACGGCTACCGCCTTCGAGCGGATGGGTCGGAGGGACAGGTGACCTCGGGCAACTTCAGCCCCATGCTCGAACATGGAATTGGGCTCGGATATCTGGAGCCTCCCAGTCAGGCGGATCCTGAGGTTGAGATACGAGGGGTTTGGGAGCCGGCCACCAGAGTTGAGCTGCCTTTTTACAGACGGTGACCGCCGACTTCACCGGCCAAACTTTCCGGCTCCCTCCGGGGCTCAGCGAGGGTCCGCGCCTTCAGGATCCCCCGGTTGACGCCATCGAGCTCGACCTCACCGTAGGTGGACGGTCGATCATCCCCGAAGAGGTCGACCATCCCCTGGTCGTCTGGCACCCGAATCGCTTTGGTGTGGCCCAGGAGGTTGCCCGACTAGCGGCTCTGAACGTCCCGGTCTATGTCCGCCTTGATCCGGTGCTTATTGATCAATTGTCTTTGCCGCCCCCGCTCATCTCCCTTGTGGACTGGCCACTGCGCGACCCCGGCCCCCGGCAGCGAGCCGGATGGAGAACTCGCCTGGCCGCGGATTTTCTCCGCCGCCGCCTCCGCCAGATTGCGGGACTGCGATTCCTCTCGCCGGTCCAGGCAGGAGGGGCGGTGGCCTTGCTCGTACCGATGCCCGCCGAGGAAGTTGTCGTCCATCTCAGGGAGGCCGGTGCCTCGGTCCTTTCCTCGGGGCCTTGGGAGGGATGTCTCGTCGTCCATTGTGGTTGGTGGCACAGCCGGTCCCAGTTGGCCGCGTTGGCCGAGGCCTTCGGCGCGATCTTGGAGCCCGACGTTCCCGCTCCGATCCCGCCGGACCGCTATGACCGGTTGCCCAATGACCTCGCCTGGCGACAGCTCGATAGCATCGAGGCGCCCCAACCCGAGGAGTCGGTTTGATCATCAGCGTCGCCCGTCCCGAGCCCGCCCCCGACGGCGGCGCCCAGCTCGTCCGCGAATGGGATCCGGAAGGAGAACCCAGGGGCGACGTGGTCCTGGTGCACGGCATTGGGGAGCACTCAGGTCGATATGCCCAGGTGGGCTCGTGGTTTACGGAGGCGGGGTACCGGGTCCGGGGCTTTGATCTCATCGGATTCGGGGCCTCATCGGGGCCTCGCGGTGACATTGCCCGCTGGAGTCTTTACCTCGACCAGGTGGAGGGCCATCTCCGGGCTATGCGCACCGAGGGACGGCCGCTGGTTCTCATGGGCCACTCGATGGGGGGTTTGATTGCCACCGAGTACGCCGTGTCCGAACGTCCCCAGCCCGATCTGCTGGTCCTCTCCTCACCGGCGCTGCTGGGCGGGGCCGCCTGGCAGCGAGCCATCGCTCCTTTCTTGGGCCGAGCTTTTCCGACCCTGTCGTTTCCTAACGCGATCAAGGGATCGCAGCTCTCCCGGGATCCGGCCGTGGGTGAGGCTTATATGTCGGATCCACTCAACCTCTTCAAGTCCACCTCGCGGTTGGGAGCCAATTGCTTTGCGTCTCAGGCGCGAGTAACCCCACTTCTTTCCCGGATTTCGATCCCGACCTTCGTCATCCATGGCGGGGATGACACCGCGGTTCCGCCCGAGGCGAGCCAGCTGCTGTTGGGGCTGCCTGGCGTGGAGCGGCGCCTCTACCCGGACCTTCGCCATGAGTGTCTCAATGAGCCCGAGGGGCGTCAGGTGATGGCCGATGTTCTTTCCTGGCTCGATGAGCACACGAAACAGAAGGAAGCCTCCAGCTAGCCTGAACAACTCCGTGCGCCGGATTCTTCCGATCTTCATGGTCATGGTGCTGGCGGCCTGCGGTCAGTCGCCACCGCCCCGAGAAACCCTGCCCGAGGCAGCCACTGTCGTCCCAGAGCCGCAGGCCTGTGCCGTGCTGGTGGGGGAGAGTTTGGGAGTAGCAATCGAAGATGTCATCGCCAATACCGGAGCCGATGGAGTCCTGCAAACGGGAGATGTTCTCGTCTCGGTGGACGGCGAGGCCGTAACGAGCGCCACCGTTCTTCGCGAGATCCTGGCGACCCGAGCCGTCGGAGACTCGATCTCAATTGTTGTGCGTCGCGAGGGCGACGACGTGACCGAGGAGATCGTTCTGGGGGCAAATCCCGAGGCACCAGAGCGCCCGATGCTGGGCGTACTGGTCACCACCGCCTTCGAGCGAATCCCACCCACCGACCTGAGCCAAACCGAACTCGACGGGAACTATGCCCGGGCGACAAGCATCGCCGGCCAGATGTACGCCTTCGATCCGGTAGCCGGTACCTGGACCAACCTCGACTTCCCTACTCCTGCCCAGACCTGGGCCGTGATCGGGGATCGGATTCTCACCCTCGAGGACCCCAACACCCCGGAGTCGGCTTTGGTTGATCACGTCAACGGCGAGGAGTTGCTCTTCGAAGTGGCCGACTGGAACGGGTCCCAAATCCTCGGAACTCTGGGCGATGGAGTAGTGACGGCGGTGACCCGGCCGGTGGAAGGCGAAGCCGACCTCGTGCAGGTAGCGGTGATGCTCGTCGACTTCGGCGGGAGGACGGCAATCTGGATCTGGCCGGCGAGCCCCGAAGTCGGTCTTCCTGTGGCTTCCTTCCCTGCTCCCAATGGCACCCGTCTCCTGATCGTGGGTCAGGATCAGGAGACCTCCGAGTTCAGGCACACCGTGCTCAATGCCTCCGGCCAGGTTCAGGTCGAGAGCCTCTCAAGCCCGGCTGGGGCGATCGCCCTGGGCTGGTACGACAATGAGACCATCCTCGTCGGAAGCGATGCGGGCGGCCTGGCGCTCGTCGATGTCACCACCGATGAGAGCACGGCAGTCGAACTCCCCGCCGCCGTTGGCACCATCCGTCGAGCTTGGCCGGTGGGTGACGGCGTCCATCTCCTGGCAGAAACCGGTGCGTCCCTGGTTCGATTTGAGCGCAACGGGGGCGAGGAGATCCGCACTCTCGCCGACAACTGCCAGCTCGAACTGCTTGGCGACCCCGGTTTCGCCAACTAGCTCTGGTTCCATGGGCCGTTAGGGTCGCTGTGCGACCGTAACGGCCTTGGGTCGCAGTTAGGCCGGGTCCTCGGCCGGATCGGGTTCCTGGTCGCTCGAGCGGTCGCCGTTGAGGGCGGGGGCGGGCCGATTGACGGCGCCGTTGTGACGGGCATCGTCGGTCTCATCGAAGATGACCTGCCATCCCTTGGGCTCTCGCATCGCCCGAGCTCCCGGAGGAGACCCCATGATCTTGGAAACCTCGTCGCCGGAGATGGTCTTCTTCTCTTCCAGCACCGCCGCGATCCGGAGTACCTCTTCCCGGTGCTCGTCGAGCAGGTTCCAGGTCTTGTCGTATAGATCGGACAGTTTCGTGTTGATCTCCTCCTGGCGGCGGGCGACGGCCACAGCGGCGGCATTTCCGGCCTGACCCATCCCGGTTTCGTTGACGGTCAGTGAGAGATATCGATCTCCCATACCCCAGACGCCTTCCATGAGGGCGGCAACGGCCGTGGCGCTGCGGAGGTCGCCGGTGACGCCTGAGGAGTTGTCGTCGTCGAAGAACATGCGCTCGCCTGCCAGCGAGGCGAGCGAGACCATGATGTCGGTCTCGAACTCCGACTTCCACTGGGTGAACCTGTCTTCGGCCAGCAGGTTTTTCACCATGCCGCCGGTGTCGCCATGCCGCTCGATGGTGACCAGGTCGATTTGCATGTGCCGGCGCATGGTGTGAGCGACCACTGCATGCGACGCCTCATGTACTGCCACCGCATGACGCTCACGCTGGATGTATTCGGCATCTTCGGCGGGGCCGAGCTCCTTTAGAGCCTTTGCCTTCCAGATGTCGTCCCAGGTGACGATTTCCCGGTCGTCGCGGATCGCCTGGATCAGGGACTCGTTGACCAGGTCCTTGATCTTGGCCCCGGAGTAGTAGGGGGTAACGACGGAGAGTTTCTCGATCTGCTCATCGGTGAGTTCGTGCTTGACCTTGTTGAGATACCCGATAAGGGTCTGGAGGCGCCCGTCCTTCGATGGGTAACCCATCTTGTAGATCCGGTCGATTCGGCCTGGACGGAGCATCGCCTCGTCCAGAGCGTTGGGCATGTTGGTGGCCATGATCGTGAGGATCCGGTACTTGGGGGCAGGCTTGGGACGGAACCCGAGGAGTTTGCGGATTTTGTTCGTGAAGCCGCGGGGCTTCTTGAGTCCGTTCATTTCGGTGAGGAGAGCCTGGAGCGTGCCCATACCGCCGCCGCCCATACCCATGACGATCCGATCGCGCAGACTGCGGGGAGGAGCGGGGTCGGTTTGGGGGTTGAGATCGACGCCCATCTCGGTGAGGACGGCCTTCTGGCTGTGAGGAGAGAGATATGAAAAGCCGTTGCACTCGAAACCGTTGAATGAGCGAGTGCCATGGGCCATGCCCGGTTGGCCGAGCCCGGGAGCGCCGAGACCACCGCGGCTACCGAGGGAGTCAGCCTCGTCGAAAAAGACGATTACCCCGCCATGGCGGAGCGAAAGCTTGCGGAGCTTGCGGTAGAGCGACTTGACCTTGAGGATCCCCACGCCCATGAACATCTGGATGAAGGCACCTGGTTCGACGAAGACGTAGGGCTTCCCGGTCTCGCCGGCGATACCTTCGGCAAGAAGGGTCTTACCCGTGCCAGGTGGGCCCCAGAGGAGGATGCCACCGGGGATATAGCCACCCTTGGCCTCGATCTCGTCGGGTTTTTCGAGGAAGGCGATGTTCTCTTTGATCAAGCGCAGAACGTGGTCCTGACCCCACACGTCGGAGAAGCGAGTGTTGATCTCCTCCGGCATCAGCACGTCCATGCCGCCTCGGGAGAGGAACCAGAAAATGGCGACGAACTGGAGGATGACGATCGAGATGTACATCACCAGTTGGAGGATGAAGGGGAGGGCGGCGACGAACATGCGCGGGGTTTGGGCGATGGCGTCGATCGGGGAGGCGATTTCGGGACGGAAGTAATCCATCACGAAGCCGTAGATGGCGATGATGATCGTCCAACGGACGAGGCGACCAACCCGGAAGCGGGTCCAGGGCTTGAAGTGAGATAGCCCACCCTCGACGCTCCCGAAAACCCGGTTCTGCCAGAACCCGTGATAGCCCTCGGACCGCTCAGAAATGAAGTAGTGGATCTGGCGGATCACCTCGAGCAGGAAGAGAAGTGCAATGATCCGGCCTGGGGTCGAGGCAAGGAAGTCACTAAGAGCCTGCCCCAGCGTCAGGAATGGCGGCT
The DNA here is from genome assembly GCA_036556085.1 of Acidimicrobiia bacterium. Taxonomy (GTDB): domain Bacteria; phylum Actinomycetota; class Acidimicrobiia; order Spongiisociales; family ZC4RG35; genus JACCTH01. The sequence goes on from DATBKE010000046.1 coordinate 19,013, forward strand.
GGACCTGGCTGCCCACGATCGCCACCGTGATGATCAGAAGAATGATCAGGAACTTGATCCGGTCCCACGTATCCGCCTTGCGGCGGGTCTTGTTCAGGACGCTCGTTTGTTGACCAGCCACGAGTCCACCACCCTCTCGATTTGCTCCTGGTTGTCGATGTAGCACTGGCGTGAGCAGCCGGCCACGATTGAATAGATCCGGTCGTCAGCGGGATTGGTCACAGAGATCAGGTAGGCAACGCCAACCTCGGCCCCGGTCTCATCGGAGTAACTGACCAGAACTCTGACCCCGTCGTAGCCGTCGCCGAAGCTGAAATCCTCACGCACGTGCTCCTGGGCGTTGAGGTACTGGTAATAGGGGAGAATCGATTGGCTCAGCGTCGCCCGACTGAGGAACTGTTTCTCAATGTCGCCCACCGAGCGGACCGAGATCGATCCGATCGGATAGCTCGCCTCCACCAGCGGGATCGAGACGTTGCCGAGGTCCCGATTAGGGGCGCCGTCGAAGGCAGTCGAAACCACCGCTGGATATTCGAAACCGCCGTAGGGCTCGAGGAAGGGATGTTCTTCTAGGCCAGACATCTCGTCCAGCTCGTAGGTATGCCAGTCCCCGGGGAGTTGGACCAGTGAAAGCTTGCCGGGGTCGGTGTAGTTGGCCGTGTCGGAACCCCCCGAACCGCAGGCGGCCAGGAGCAATGCAACGGGCAACATAAACATCGATCGACGACGGCCCATCCTCATCCAAAGCTTACGGCACAAGGGTAAATACCAGTTCAAGATCTTTTGATGTCATCGGCATATTTCCGTTAGGGGCCAAGTCCGAGTTGGGGTGGGATTCGCCAATTTTGTGTGGCACTGTTCCTCGATGCAGACCTGGCTTACGGGCCAGGCTTTGGTGGCCGCCCCAGCTGCGCGACCCCGATTTCGATCGAACGGTAGTGCCGATCCTTCGCCGTGACGAGGATGTAGCAATGGGATTAATTCGGCTGGCCGCGGACGAGCAAGCCCGACCTGGCCCGCCCACGCCAGATGTCAGAATCGAGAACACGAGCATCCCAGCCTCCGGCCAGACTCAGCCCCGTCGTGATGGGCCAAGCCCAGTCCTCACGTTCCTATTCAGCGACATCGAGGGCAGCACACGCTTGGCCCGGGACCTCGCAGACGGGTTCCCCGCACTGCTCGCCCGCCACCATGCACTCCTGCGCGAGGTGTGGCGCCGCCGGGACGGTCGGGAGCTCTCTACCGAGGGCGACTCTTTCGCAGTGGTGTTCACCGAGCCGATCGCCGCCGTCCAGGCGGCCGTCGACGCCCAGCGCGCCCTAGCGGCCGAGCCGTGGCCCGCCGGCGCGGAGGTACGAGTGCGGATCGGGGTCCACACCGGCATTGCCGTCGCTGTCGGCCAAACGTACGTCGGCATCGAGGTCCATCGCGCCGCCCGGATCGCCGCCGCCGGGCACGGGGGTCAAACACTGGTCTCTGACGTCACGGCCCGTGCGGTCTCGGACGCTCTCGCGGACGGCGTCACGCTGCGCGATCTGGGCCGGCATCGCCTGAAGGACATTGGTCCGCAACGCCTGTTCCAACTCGATGCCGCCGGATCGCCCATGAGCTTTCCGCCGCTGCGCTCCTTGGAGGCCCATCCCACCAACCTGCCCGCCGTGCCGACTCCGCTTGTCGACCGCACGGAAGAAGCGGACGCGCTGCGATCGATGCTGGGCGAGACGCCCGTGCTCACTGTCACGGGGCCCGGCGGGATCGGCAAGACCCGGTTGGCCCTCGCCGTGGCGGAGAGCCTCGTGGACGGCTATCCCGACGGCGTCGCATACCTCGACCTCGCAATGCTCGACACGGCCGCTGCCGCGACGGACGAGCTCGCGTCGGTCCTCGACCTCCGCGTCCCGGCCGACCGGTCCTCGGCTGACGCCATCGCTGAGCACCTCCGCAACCGCGACCTCCTGCTCGTGCTGGACACGGTGGACCGAACGCACGGTCTGGCAGCAGTTCTCGGCCGCTGGATTCGGGAGTGCCGTGCGGTACGGATCCTGGCGACCGGTCGAAGCCCCCTCCGTGTCGGGGGCGAGCGCGTGGTGCCGTTGGGCCCCCTGCCGCTCCCTCCGGCGGGCGCCCCAATCGCGGAGATCGCGGAGGCACCAGCGGTTCGGTTGTTCCTCGACCGCGCCCGGGCCGCCCGGCCGGACCTTGAGCTGACGCCTTCGACGGCGAGCGCGATCACCGAGATCTGTGCGCGCCTCGACGGCCTACCGCTGGCGATCGAGCTGGCGGCGGCGCGGAGCCGCGTGCTCGCTCCGGAAGCGCTCTTGACTCGCCTCGCACGTCGTCTGCCGCTTCTCACGGGAGGCCCGCGCGACGCGCCAGCTCGCCAGCAGACGCTGCGCGACACGATCGCCTGGAGCGTCGATGGGCTCGAGGACGCGCAAAGGACCGTCCTCGCCCGCCTGAGCGTATTGGCTGGGCTCTTCGACCTGGCTACCGCGGAGGCGATCATCGGCGAGGACCTCGACGGTACGGACGCTCTGGCGGCGCTAGAGGCGTTGTTGGACCAGAGCCTGCTCGCTACGTCGACTGCGTCCGACGGTCGGTTCCACCTCCTGTCCACGATCCGCGAATACGCCGGGGAGTCACTCGAAGCGACCGGCGAGGCCAACGCCACCCGTATGCGACACGCTCATTGGTTCGCAGATCGTGCCGCGACCGAGCAGGCTGCCCTGCAGTCGGCGGAAGCGCTGGAGGCGACCCGCCGCATCGACCTGGATCTCGAGGACTACCGCGCAGCACTGGGTTGGTGTACAGCATCCGAAGGCGATCAGGCGCGAGGAACTCTCGGCCTGCTCCTGGCGGCCGCGCTCGGCCGCTACTGGTGGCTTCGTGGCCGGCTGGCAGAAGGCGTCCGGTGGCTCGACGAGGCGCTGGCCAGGATGCCGCCGGCCGTTGCTGACCCTGCGACGCGAGCTCGGGCGCTGCTGTGGGCGGGGATCTGTCACGACGCGCTCGGCCACTACGACATGGCGCGCGACCTGCTCGAAGCCAGCCTCGAGGCGACCGAAGGCCTCGACGACGCCCGCATGGAGGCCCAGGTCCGCAACAGCCTCGGCGTGGTGATGCGGTCGCTGGGCGATCTCGACCGAGCGAGCCAATTGGTCGCGTCGAGCCTCGCGACGAAGCGCGAGCTGGGCGACGAGGTGGGCGTCGCCACCGGCCTCAACAACCTTGGCATTTTTGCCATAGATAACGCACTGTTCGAGGACGCACGCGGGCTGCTGGAGGAAGCCGTGGCGATCGATCGCGCTGCGGGCAACGAGGTGGGCGTCGCCTACTCGCTAATGCCGTACGGCTCGTCGCTCGTCGGACTCGGCCGCCTCGACGAGGGTGAGCGGGCGATCATCGAATCCCTGGCCACGTTCGTTGAATTGGAGGATACGGAAGCGGTGGCCGACGGCCTGACGTGGCTCGCCCGAGTGGCGGTGGAGCGGGGCGATATCCGGCGAGCCGCTGGGATGTGGTTGGCGGCGCGATCGATGCGGTCCCGAGAGGCACTCCCGGAACGCCCGTCGGGCGACCTGTTCGCCATAGTCGAAGCCGCCGTGGAGCGGCTCGATCCTGCGTCGATGGCGGCATTGACGGCCGAAGCCGAAGCGGTCGACGTGACTGCGGCGCTGGCCCTCGCCCGCGAGCCAGGGGCCGACCCGGGGCCATAGGCTTCCTTACTCGCTCCGGAGACGGGGTATCTGGTCGTCGTTACTTGACTCGAACCCGGGTTCGCCATCTCCATGTGGCACTATTGGATGATGCAAACCTGGCTCACGGGCCAGCTTTTGGTGGCCGCCCCAATGCTGCGCGACCCCAATTTCTATCGAACGGTAGTGCTGATCCTTCGCCATGACGAGGAAGGGGCAATGGGGGTGATTCTCAATCGGCCCAGCACCGAGCAAGCGGCCGTCTATCTCCCCGAGTGGGAGAGTCAGCTCGAGCCCGAGGCGACCGTATTTGTCGGTGGACCGGTACAGCCAGAGGTGGCGATCGGATTTTCTCGTCCTTTCGAACTTTCCCACCCCGACACCGGTCTCGTGGACTTCACGACCCCAACCGAGGATTACAACAATGGTCCCATCCGGGTTTTCGCCGGTTACGCCGGTTGGGGGCCCCAACAGCTTGAGTCCGAGCTCGAGGAAGCGGCTTGGATGGTTCTTCCCCCCGACTGGGGTGATCTTTTTACGGAAGAGCCGGAAGGCCTCTGGAGCCGGGTCTTGGCCCGGCAGGGTGGCCGGCTGGCCATGTTGGCCACCTTTCCGCCCGACCTCTCGCTCAACTAACCGCCAACCCCGGGTTGCTACCGTCGTACAGCGACAGTTCTAGCCCTCAGAACGAAATTGGTAACAGTCCCGCGCCTGCGATCGGTCCTGATCAACAAAGCCCCCGGACTCCGCGTGGAGCGGGAGCTGTGGGCGGAGGGCCATGAAACGGTCTTGGGAGTGGACGAGGTCGGCCGGGGTTCCTGGGCGGGCCCCCTGACCGTGGGAGTGGCGGTGGTGCCCCGCGATCGCCGCGTTTACAAAATCAGGGATTCGAAGCTACTCACCGAGACCGAACGCGAGCTGCTCTTCGGTCGCGTGGCCGAGTGGTGCGATGACTGGGCGGTGGGTCACGCCAGCCCCGCCGAGTGCGATGAGCTCGGGATGTCGGAGGCGCAGCGCTTGGCCGCCCGGAGGGCGATCGCGCAATTGAAGCGCCCTCCTGATCGAGTGGTGGTGGATGGCAATTGGGACTTCGTCGGCGGTGCCCAGCGGCTCGTGCGGGGCGATCGCACCTGCCTCTCCATCGCCGCCGCCTCGATGCTGGCCAAAGTCGTGCGGGACCGGATCATGCGGGAGGAGGCAGAGCACTTCACTCGCTGGAATTTCGAGGCCAACAAGGGCTATCCCTGTCCGATTCACAAAGCCGGTCTTCAGGCCTGGGGACCGAGCGCCATTCACCGCCGATCCTGGGTCTTCATGGATTATCTCCCGTGGAACGGCCTCGAGCGAATTCGGCGCGACGGCCAACTCGAGTTGTTCTAGGGACCCCCCTCCGCGGCTGCGCCGGGACTCCCCCCTTCAGGGGGAAAGAGTCCCAGCGGCAAGGATGCGGAACTCGTAGGGAGCGAGGACGTTTCCTTCCCAAGGCTCCTCGCGGACCACATCGAAGATCTGTTCTGGGGGATCGATCACTGCCGGATTCCGGCTCAAGTTGGCGACCAGTGTGATCGGTCCGCGCTTGAACCCGATGGTGCCGCGATCACCGGTGGCTAATGGCTCGGGTGAAACTGAAGTAGGTATCGCCAGGGTTCGCCTGAGGTTTAGGAGGCTCACGATTCCAGAGAGAACGGAAGCCTCGGGACCGGTCTCGAACGATGCTTCCTCGAAGCGTTCGATCGAGAAGCCCCGCCGGTGACTCCAGCGGTTGTCGTCGGCGAGATCAGGATCCGCTTTGTACGTGTGATCGGAAACGGGGGCGGTTTCATCGCCGAGGAAGATCAACGGAATGCCCCCGGCCATGAGGATCACGGCCCATGAACAGATAATGCGGTTGACCGCGGTGTCGATGGCTCCTGGATCCATTTCCTCGAGCGCTGATTCCAGTCCTGCCAACGACGCCAGGCTGCCGGAAATGCGAGCATCGCCAGTTTCGTGATTCAACTGGAAGAGCTCGCCGCGGGCGAAGCTGCCCGGGAACTCGCCGGAGTAGAACGAATTGAGGTACTGGCGATGGAGTCGGGGATCTACGCCAATCCGGACCGCATCCCCGTCGTCAAATCCCCAGCCGATGTCGTCGTGCGACCGCAGGTAGGTGAGCCAGCTGCATCCCGGGGGGAGGCGGAATCGTTCCCCGAGAGCGATCTCGAGAAAGCGAACGTCATTGGTGGCCAGCGCGTCCCAGACCGATGTCATCAGCAAGGGGTTGTATCCCAGACGACACTCGATCGGGTTGACGAAGGCGGTCACCTCGTCGGGGGCAACGATGGCCTCGGAGAGGAACTGCACCGAAGGGCAGGCGAGGTCGGCGACGATACGGAGGACCTGCAGGAGCTGATGGGCCTGCGGAAGGTTCTCACAGGAGGTACCTGGCTCCTTCCACATGAAGGGAGTGGCGTCCATGCGAATGGCCGATACTCCCAGGTTGGCTATGAAGAGCATCTCGACAGCCATCGCTGCCAAGACGTGGGGGTCGCGGTAGTTGAGATCCCACTGGAAGGGATAGAAGGTCGTCCAGATCCAAGACTGAGATCCCTCGTGCCAGGTGAAGGCGTCGCCACCTCGGTCGGGAAAGATCGAGCGGAGATGGGACGAAATCTGATCTGGAACTCGGCGGTCGGGAAACATGAAATAGAAATCCCGGAAATGGGGGTCACCCTGTGAGGCCGCTAGGGCCCATGGATGCTCGGATGAGGTGTGATTGCAGATCAGATCGAGAACGACTCCGATGCCTTCCTGGCGAAGCTTCTTGATCGCCTTCCGGAGTTGCTTCATGGACCCCAAATCGGCCCGAAGCGATCGGTAGTCGGAGACGGCATATCCGCCGTCGTTTCGACCCTCGGGGGTTGCATAGGGCGGTAACAAGTGGAGATGGCTGATGCCTAACGCTCGAAGATGTGGGAGGCGGTCGACGAGCTTTGAGACCTCGCCCGCATAACGATCGAGGTAGGTCATCCCCCAGAAGCTGTCAGCATCGTCGAGCCAGGTTGGAAGTTCCCGATCGATCCTTCGCAGTCGACCTGGTCGATCGAGATATCCATTGGCGGCAACCTCGGCCATGGCCGACAAAGTCCAGGCAAAGTCGTACCTCTCCCCGTACAAAGCATGGAGAAGCCGGAACAAGCGTTCGTGATTGGCGTCGAAGCGGGCTGAGAATTCCTCCCATCCTTTGGGCCCGAAGCGTGGGTGGAGATCCGAGTGGAGGCGGTGCCGGGCGTCGGCGGCGGCAGCCCCGATCCAGTCAGCGGTCACTGGCGAGTGAGCTCGTCCACGTAACGGGGAAACATCTCCCGCCAGGTGACCCAGTCATGAGGCCACTCGGCGCTCCACTCGTCCACTCGGTTGGGAATTCCCACCTGGCCGAGAAGCGCCGCCGTCCGCCACGATTCTCCCGGGTCCTCGGCTCGGCCCAGACCATGGGTGAAAAGGACAAAGCGCTTGCGAAGCATCCTCAGCAGATCCCCTTCGGTGAGGTGCGGCAGGTAGTGGATTGGGGAGGAGAGATAGAAGTCGGACGTCATCGGACCGTCCAGCCACTTGGTGAGATCGAAGGTTCCCGAGACACATAAGGCGGCGGAGAAGACTTCCGGGTGGCGACAGAGCACTTCGAGGGCGTTGAAAGCACCGATCGAAGCGCCGGCAGTCACGATTTCAATCGACGGCGATTGACAGTCGGAGCGAATCGCGGGCACGACTTCGTTGCGAATGACGGCGTCAAAGGCCGCCATCATCCGGCCGACTTCGTGGGAATCCGCTCCCGTCAGGAACGTCCGGCCGTTGAGGCTGTCCACCGAGTAGACCTTGATTCGTCCCTCGTCCAACAAGGGCTGCAGCGAGCCCACCAGGTGGAAGCGCTCGATCTCCTCGAAGTCCCCGCCGGCGGTAGGGAATACCAAGAGGGGGGTGCCAAAAGTGCCCCACCGCACCAGGTTTATTTCCTGTCCGACGCGGTGGGAGTACCAGCGCTCTACCGCCTTCACAGAAACTCTTCGCCTCCCACCACGGGCGCGGAGATCGGTGGATAGGCCGCTTGCTTTCCGTCCCCCAACGGACGGGAGCCGATCAGATCGAGGCGATCCCGCTCCGTCTGCCGCCAAAACTGAAGCAGGCCCCAGAAGTGCTCGGTGAAGCGATCAACCTCGTGGGGAGGAAAGATCACCGAGACCTTCCGGCGGACGGCCTCGAAGGCACGGTCGGTGGCGAAGTATTCCCAGGTGATTTCATCCAGGTGCCCGAGATGGGTGTCGCAGAACTCGAGGAAGCGGTCGGTGTCGAAGCTTCGGTGCGCCAGAGCGGCGTAGCTCGCGAGCTTCTCCCGATACGTACCCCCGCCGTCGGCGATCTCGAAGTAAGGATCCCAATCGGGGTTGTGACGCATCTTCCGCCCCGTGGCAGCGACAAAGAGCGACCAGCGGATCTTGGCCTTTACCAGCCATGGAAGGTGATAGTGGAGACTTGTCACCTGGGAATCGGGGCACGCATTGGCGAAATCGATCGGATAGAACTCACCCTCCTTTCGCAACGTCTCGCATGAGTTGAAATCCCAGTTGAAGAAGCTGTTGATGGTGAGAACCATGTCGGAGAGAAGCTGCCACTCATCGGCATTGACGAAGTTGAAATCGACCTTGTAGCGGTCATGCATCGGAGCGGTGGGGTCGTAGCGAATGACGTTCACTTGCGGTCCCACGGCCAAAGCTCGAACGAAGAGATCGAAGGGCTCCACCGCTTCCTGAAGATGCATGATCGAGCGGCCACTCTCGTCATACGCCTGGGCCAGTTGGGCATCGGTTTCGATCCGGGAAACGCCCCGCCATGCACCGCCATCGAAAGGCTTGAGATAGCAGGGATACCCGATTTGTTTGGCGACTTCGGAGAGATTGAAGAGGCGGGCGTATTGGCCGAGGGTTACCTCGAGGTCGGGTTGAGACTGGTCGTACTCCTTCGGGGGCAGCAGGATTGTGCGGGGAACCGGGAAACCGAGCCGCATCATCGCCGCATAGGAAGTGTGCTTCTCCATTGACTGAATAGTGAACGGGTTGTTGAAGACGTAAAGGTCGTTGAAGACGACCGCCTTCTTGATCCACTCCCGCGAGGTGTGATACCAGTGGGTCAGACGATCGAGTAGCACTGCGTAGCGAACCGGTTGGCGAAGCGCGAAGGGTTCGATCGTTACGCGTTCGACAGTGAAGGTGACGGTGTCGTTGCCGCGGGGAATTCGCAGGGCGAGCCGATCGATGATGTCCTCGTAGAAGACCGGCCACTCGAGGTCGGCTCCCAGGGAAAGGCCAATCGTCAGCGGCAGCTCAGCCATCGTTTCGAGCCTAATTAAGCGGAGCTGGAGGGGGCAGGAGGAAACGGAGGGCATCCTCCAGTCGGTCACGCCATGCTTCCCAGTCATGCCCGGTCCAGGTCTCCACTGTCCGGAGCTTCACCCCGGCTGCTGAGAGAATCGGCCGCAACCGGCGATTGCCGTCCACCAGACCCTCATAGCGTCCCACGCTCTGGTAGACGGTCGACTTCTGGAGGACCTTCGGATCGAGGCGGGTGAGAAAGTCGAGAATCGGATGAAGGGCGGGCGGGGGCAATTCGTTGTCGGCCTGATGGAAGTAAGACCCGGACAAGGATGCCAGTCCTCCGACGGCGGACGGATAGTGATAGGCGAGAGCAAGTGAAGCAAGCGCTCCTAGGGAGGAACCGACCGCCACCGTCGTCTGCCGATCAGTGCGGATACGGAGACGACGGTTGAGGTGGGGGAGGACTTCTTCGACCACATGGGCGCTGTGTTGTGGCGAGGCGCCATACTCGGTTAGGCGATTCCACGGATCGAGGAGGACTGCCTTCAATCGAGGCAAGACCTCGGCCTCGACGAGCCGGTCGAGTGCAAATCCCAACCCGCCGTGTTTGAGAAAATCGGAACCATCGTGCACCAGCAGCAGGGCGGCAGCTTGTGCTCCGGACTGTCCCGCCGGGGCATAGACATGGTGGTGGCGCCGCCCGCCGAGTTGGGTTGATCTCACCCGGATCTCGGTCAATTCGCCTGCAAACCCGTTGCCGGCGTACCACGGTTGCACATAGTCCGGCCCAGCGAGGACGGAGTTCTCGCCGAAGGGGTTGCTGGTGGAAGGCGGATTGAGAGGGTCGTCGATCTCGGAACGCCTTCGGCCCTGGATGACGCGGAGGCGGTACTCGATGCGGGCAGTCCCAGGAAGGGGAAGGCGTAAGTAGAAAAGATCCGCCCCGAGCCTCTGGAACTCCGGCGGCGGTGGAAAGCCCGGCATCCAGGTGACGAATTCGACTCGGTCAGCCTGACCCCGAAAGACAACGTAAGTATCGCCTTGGAAGTGAAATGGACCGTTCGCCTGTTCCAGGAGCTCGGTGAGCGCCGACGGAAGCATCTCGTTAGTCACTGCAGCATCCTGGCATCAGTGGCTGGCAGAATCATTTGGTGACCGAGACCATCCGGACGCCCGCACAGGCCTTCACGACGATCGGCGAAGATCTGGTGACGGCCGCGCTTTCCCTCTGGCTCATCGGGGGAATCGTCCTCGACGGTTGGGCTCATGTCACGAGGGGAGGAGTCGAGTCCTTCTTCACCCCATGGCACGCGGCCTTCTACTCCGGATTCCTGGCCGTGGCGATTTGGACGATTTACCTGGTCCGCAAGCGTCGGCCTGGCCCTGGCGTCCCAGTGGGGTATCGGCTCGGTCTCAGCGGACTGGTCATCTTCGCCGCCGGGGGAGTGGGGGACTTGCTCTGGCACCAGTTGCTGGGGATTGAGACCTCGATCGACGCCTTGATCAGCCCCACGCATCTGATACTCCTTGCTGGGGCCATGCTCATCATCACCAGCCCGATTCGATCGAGCTGGAACCGACCCACGCCCAGAACCAGCCGCTGGTCGTGGCAGGCACCGGCGCTGATCGGGCTGACTCTCGTGGCGGTTCTGGGTCAGTTCTTCTTCCTCTATGCCTCGGGGTGGGGGGATGTAGCGTTCCAAACCGATTGGCGGCCAGGAGAGGACTTCGGGGTCGCGCTGGGAATGATCTCGCTGGTGATCAGCACCATCATTGTCACCGGGTTGGCCCTGTTCTTTCTGCGACGGTGGGATCCTCCCTGGGGATCGTTCACCCTGCTGGTGGGAGGGCTGGGCGTGGCGATGGCAGCCGTCCACGGCTTCGAACGATCGGCCGAGGTCATTGCCGCCGTCGCCGGGGGCTTCGTGATGGACTGGCTCGCCCACCAGCTGCGGCCCGATCCCGAGCGCCCGACAATGGCTCGAGCCTTTGGTTTTCTGGCACCGGTGGCCGTTTGGGGCGCATATGTGATCACCCTCTGGGCGGGGGACAACCTGCGCTGGCCGCTGGTGCTATGGCTGGGGGCGGTCTTGATGATGGGTCTCTGGGGCCTGGGTCTCGCCGTCCTGATGACCCCTGCCCGCTCTCCGGTGACAGCATCGAGCTGAGCTCCACCGACCAGGCGCTGCTGGCCGGCGAAGCGGGTCCGGGCCCCGCCATGGCCATGAAAGTGGTCACGGAGACAGCGATACAAATGGGAGCGACGCGCCTCCTCGACATCGTTTCCGCCCACATCGACGGATGTCTTTTCCACGGCCAGGCCGGCCTTGACTTCGCCCGCAGGCTGCTCGCCGGCGGCGCGCGAGCTTCGGTGCCGGCCACCCTGAACGTCGGTGCCCTCGATCTCCTCCATCCCTATCTATATCGGGGACCAGAAGAGATCGCCGCGTTCTCGCGGGAGCTGATGGAGACATATGAGCAGCTGGGGTGTCTACCGACCTGGACGTGCGCTCCCTACCAACTGAGGGACCGCCCGGGAATGGGTGACCAGGTGGCCTGGGCCGAGTCGAATGCAACCGTTTTCGTCAACTCCGTGCTCGGGGCTCGCAGCAATCGGTACGGGGACTTCATGGACGTCAGCTGTGCTGTCACCGGCCGCGCCCCAGCGACGGGTCTCCACCTCGACGAGGGCCGGCAAGCGAGCATCGTCATTCGGATCGGGCCGGGGCTCCCAGTTGAAGAGGATTGGCTCTATCCGATCCTCGGCTGCCTGGTCGGGGAAGTGGCCGGCTCTTCGGTGGCGCTCCTGAAAGGACTGCGGCCGGGTCTAGAGGAGGATCGGCTCAAGGCGCTGGGGGCTGGGGCCGCCACGACCGGGAGCGTGGCCCTCTTGCACGTGGTCGACTCCACACCGGAGGCACTCGACCACGCCGCCCTCCCTATCTCGGAATCGGCGACGACGGTCGAAATCGGGTCCTCCGACGTCGAACGCATGCGGTCGACGCTATCCAATGCCGCCGGATCGACACCGGATGCCGTCAGCCTCGGTGCGCCCCACTACTCAGTGGCCGAGTTGGAAACGCTCGTGCACCTGCTTGCGGGAAGGCCTGTTCGCTTGCCCACATACGTCAATACGAGTCGGGCAGCGGTCCAAGAGCGCCCTGACCTGGAGTCAACTCTCGTAGGGTCGGGCGTCACGGTGGTCACGGATACCTGCACCTATCTCACCCCCATCATCGATCGCGTGGTGAGAGTGGTCGCTACCGACTCGGGTAAGTGGGCGTATTACGCCCCTGGCAATCTCGGGGTCGGGGTGATCTTCGCCCCCGTCAGCGAATGTGTGGAGATTGCGGTTGGAACTGGCTGAGCGAAGCCTGGACCTAAGCGAGCCGCTCTCGTTTTGGGGCGGAGTTGATCCGCTGACAGGGGAGATCATCGACATCCATCATCCCCAGCGGGGTGAGAACATCACCGGCGTCATCCTCTCAATGCGGAGCGGTCGCGGTTCTTCCTCGTCACCCTCGGTTCTCGCCGAGGCCCTGAGACTCGGACACGGACCCAAGGCCATCGTTCTCGAGGAGGCCGACCCCATGGTCTGGCTGGGGGCATTCGTAGCCGAGCTTCTATATGGGATCAAGTGCCCGGTGACGGTTCGCGGGCCAGTCTCGACCGACAGTTAGCCTGAGCGAGCGGATGCGAATTCTCGTGACCGGTGGGACCGGCTTTGTCGGAAGTCATGTCGTGGTGGCACTCATCGAAGCCGGCCACGAGCCAGTCATCGTCGACAATCTCTCGAATTCCCAGCTGAGCGTCATCGACGGCATCGAGTCGATCACCGGCTTCCGCCCACCGTTCTTCCAACTTGACATTGGAGATGAGCTGGCTTTGCGCGAAGCTATTGGCCCCGGTGTCGATGCAGTTGTCCACCTCGCCGCCTGGAAGGCAGTGGGGGAGTCGGTCGCCAAGCCGCTTCGGTACTACGGCAACAACGTGGGTGCCACAGTGCGGATGCTCGAGGTGCTGGCCGAAACGGGCGTTCGCAATCTGGTCTTCTCCAGCTCGGCGACGGTCTATGGCGAGCCCAAAGAGCTTCCCTTGCGAGAAGACATGGCCACTGGACGCGCTACCAACCCATACGGATGGACCAAGATCATGATGGAGCAAGTGATGGCGGATCTCGCCTTTTCCGATCCCTCCTGGTCGATGACGTTCCTCCGGTACTTCAACCCGGTGGGAGCACACGAAAGCGGGAAGATTGGGGAAGCCCCCCATGGTGAGCCCAACAACCTCATGCCCTATGTGAGCCAGGTCGCCGCCGAGATACGACCCTCGCTGCGGGTCTTCGGAACCGACTATCCGACCCGCGACGGCACTCCGATCCGCGACTACGTCCACGTCATGGATGTGGCCGAGGGACACGCTCGGGCCGTCGGCGCCCTTACCGGCGAGCCCGGAACTCACATCTACAACCTCGGGACCGGTCGGGGCACGACCGTGCTCGAGTTGGTTACCGAGTTCGAATCCACCAACCACGTTTCGGTGCCGTGGCAACCCCATGATCGGCGACCAGGTGACGTGGCTGAAAGCTGGGCAGCCGTCGAGCGGGCGGAGCGTGACCTGGGCTGGCGGGCTAAGCGGGATCTCTCTGACATGTGCCGCGATGCCTGGCACTGGCAACGGTCGGGCCTGGCGGCATCGCGGTCCGATCAACACTAGGTTTGATTGCGGTGGCGATAGAAGCTCTGACCTCGGTTAATGCGACGGTCGAGAGTGTGCTCGCGCTCTTGAATGAAGCTCCTGCCGAAAGCCACAGCCCGCTCCTAGCGGAGTTCGCCAAGGCCTACCTGCGTCGGATCCCTCCCGACAGCACGTTGACTGCCAGTGAATGGCTGGCGGAGGTGGAGTCGCTCTTCGATTACATCAAGAGTCGATCCGAACCCGTGGCAGTTCGGGTCTATAACCCCGACTCGGATCCGGAGAAGGGCACCGTCGTCGACATCAACGTTGAGGACAGTCCGTTCCTGCTCGACTCGATCACAAACGAAATCGCCGCCCACGGACTCGAAGCTGCCCGAGTCAACCACCCGGTGATCGGGGTGGAGAGAGATGCCGACGGGAACCTCATCGAGGTCGGACATGCACGGCACGCACGGCACAAGGAATCGGTTCAGCACTATGAGCTCGATCGCCGCCTCTTCGATGCCGATCTGCCCGGCCTCGAGCGGGCTTTGCGGTCGGTCCTAGCCGACGTCCGCTCGGCGGTGGACGACTTCTACCCGATGATGGATCGGGTCAACCGCATGGTGGAGCTGGCCCGGCGCGCCACCGGCTTCTACTCGGAGGCCGACATCGGTGAAGGCATCGCTTTCTTGCAATGGCTGCGGGACAACAACTTCGTCTTCCTCGGCTACCGCGAATACAAGGTCGTCGACGTGAACGGCCAGGCGTGCGTCACCGTGGTCCCGCAGACGGGACTGGGGATCCTGTCGGACACCAATCGTTCCCATGTGGCCGAGCCGATCCCGCTTGACGAACTCAGCCCCGAGCTTGCTGCCCGGTACGAGAAGGGCGACCTGATCGTGATCACCAAGACCAACCGGGTCTCAACAGTGCACAGAAGGGTCAAGCTTGATTACGTCGGGGTGCGCATCATCGGACCCTCCGGTTCAACCGTGGGTGAAGCTCGGCTGGTTGGTCTCTTCACCTCCAAGGCGCTGATGGAGCCAGCCTCACACGTGCCCATCCTGCGTCGCAAACTCTCACAACTGGTTGCGTCCGAGGATCTGATCGAGGGCTCCCACGACCACAAGGCCGTGATCCAAATCTTCGAAGGTTTCTCAAAGTACGACCTCTTCACCGCTCCCACTGATGAGCTACGTCGGGTGGTCATGGGTTTGTTGGCCCTTCACGAGACCCATCAAATGCGACTTTTCATCCGCCGCGACCTCCTCGAGCGGAGCGTTTCGATCCTGGTTGCCCTTCCCAGGGACCGCTTCAACGCCGAGCTTCGGAAGCGGCTCCAGGACCTTTTCATGGCCCGCTTCAAAGGCGTTTCTATCGACTATCACCTCGAGCTCGGGGAAGCGGATCCAGCTCAAATCCACTTCACGGTTTGGGTCAACGGTCCGGTTCCCGAGGTCGACTACAAGGAGCTCGAGGCCGAGGTCCTCGCGCTGACGAGGACCTGGTCGGATCGCCTGATCGAGACTCTGGAAAGATCCCGGCCGGGGAAGGGCCGCCACATCGGCGAGGTCTGGAGCCACCGGTTTCCTGACTACTACACAGTCGCCGAGACGATGGAAACGGCGGCCGAGGATGTCCTGGCGCTCGATCGGATCTCGCGAACCAAGGAGCCGTTCTCGGTCGGAATCCGCAACGAATCCCATCTGGGTGAGGACCTCACCCGCTTGTTGCTTTATCGCGCCGACGGAAAGCAGCCCCTGTCGGAGCTGGTCCCCGGATTAGAGGACATGGGGATGCATGTCATAGAGGAGGTCCCCACCCGGCTCTCGGGTGAGGGCAACTACTTCATCCACGACTTCGGAGTGGTCGGGAGTGACGGAAAGCCCCTCGACCTCGCCGCTTGCCGTGACCGGGTTTCCGCGGCGTTGACGGCGGTCTGGTCACACGAAGCCGAATCCGATGAGCTGAACCAACTCGTTATCACCGCCGAGCTCACCCACTGGGAAGTGGGCATCATTCGCGCTTACCGTGTCTACTGGCGCCGCTTGGCGGCGGCGTTCACGGTCGGATACCTCAACGACGTCCTCAATGCTTTCCCGGGAGTCGTCGCCGATTTGATGGCGCTCTTCCGGGCTCGGTTCGACCCCAATCTCCGGAGGTCCGATCCAGATGGGATCCGCAAGCGCATCCTGGCGGCCCTGGATGCGATTCCAGCGCTCGATCACGATCGGATTCTGCGCTCGTTCTATCGCCTGATCGAAGCCACTCTGCGAACCAACGCCTTCCTGCCGGGACGCACCAATCTGGCTTTCAAGCTGCTTTCAGGGGCGGTTCCGGACATGCCCTCTCCGATCCCATTCGCCGAGATCTTCGTCTACGGGCCGGGAGTCGAAGGCGTTCATCTCCGGGCGGGACCCGTTGCTCGGGGTGGCATCCGATGGTCCGATCGAAGAGAGGACTACCGGACTGAGGTCCTCGGCTTGATGAAGGCCCAGGTGACCAAGAACGCGGTCATCGTACCTACAGGAGCCAAGGGCGGTTTTGTCCTCCGCCGGGTCCCGATCGACCCTGCGGGAGTCGTCGCCGAGGTGAAAAATCAATACGCCCACTACATCCGGGCCCTCCTCGACGTCACCGACAACCTCGTGTCCGGTGAGGTGGTCCACCCCGAAGGGTTGAGGATCCACGACGCCGAGGATCCGTACCTGGTGGTGGCGGCGGATCGCGGTACCGCTACCTTCTCCGACCTCGCCAACTCCATCGCGGTTGAGTACGACTTCTGGCTCGACGACGCCTTCGCCTCCGGGGGCTCGGCGGGCTACGACCACAAGGCCCTCGGCATCACCGCCCGCGGAGCCTGGAAGTCGCTCGAACGGCACTTTCTCGAATTGGGCATCAACCCCCACGAGACTCCCATCACGGCGATCGGGATTGGCGACATGTCGGGTGACGTGTTCGGCAACGGCATGCTCGGCTCCGACCGTCTACGGCTGGTGGCAGCCTTCGACCACCGTCACATCTTCATTGATCCCAATCCCGATCCCGCCGCCACCTATGCCGAACGGCGACGGCTCTTCGAACTTCCCCGGTCGTCCTGGGACGACTTCGACCGCGCCGTTCTCTCCACGGGGGCGGGCATTTTCCCGCGCACCCTCAAGAGGATCGTCATTTCGCCCGAAGCGCAAGAGGCCTTAGGCGTCGAGCAGGCCGAGTGGACTCCTATCCAACTCCTGCGTGCGATTCTCAAAGCGCCGGTCGATCTGTTGTGGAACGGCGGCATCGGCACCTATGTCAAGGCGACGATGGAAACCCATGAGGCGGTGGGGGATAGGGGTAACGACGGGGTCCGTATCGATGCCAGCGAGCTCCGTGCCCGGGTGGTGGTGGAGGGTGGGAATCTCGGTCTGACGCAAGCTGCCCGCGTGGAGTACGCCCTGGCCGGCGGGAAGATCAACACCGATTTCATCGACAACTCCGGGGGAGTGAACTGCTCGGATCGCGAGGTCAACCTCAAGATCTTGTTGCGAATGGCGGAGGAGAGGCAAGGCCTCGACCGCCAGGAGCGTGACCGGTTGGTGGCGTCGGCCGCTGACGAGGTGGTCGAGCGAATTCTCTACGACAACTTCCAGCAGGCCCAGATGATCTCCCAGGAGGAAGGTGCCGCCGACCGGCGCATTTGGGCGCACGAGCAGCTGATGATCCAACTCGAACGCGAACGGATCCTCGATCGGGCTCTGGAGGGGGTGCCGCTGACAGAAGTGTTGGCGGAGAGAGGCCATCGAGGTGGAAGGGGCCTGACTAGGCCCGAGCTGGCCGTGCTCCTCGTCGACGCCAAACGAAGCATCTATGAGTCGATCGTCGCCAGTGACCTGGTAGATGACGAGTACCTGGTTAATGACCTGGTCGAGTATTTCCCTAGCGAGGTCGCGAGTCGGTTCGAGGACCTGATACCGCTCCATCCCCTGCGGAAGGAGCTGATCGCCACGGTCGTCTCCAACGATGTCGTCAACAGTGTCGGGATCACCTTTGTCAGCCGGACGATGGCGCGGAGCGGAAACTCGATTCCCGAGATCGTCAAGGCGTACCGGATCGCCCGCGATGTTTCTGGCGCCATACCCCGGTGGGAAGCGGTAGAGAAACTCGTCGGTCAGTTGCCGAACCATTTGTGGTTGGAGTTGATGACCGGCGCCGACCGGGTAGTAGCGGCTCTCACCCGGCGTTATCTGACCCGGATGCCACGCGGTGGAATCGGAGAGGCGGTGGCCGCCGACATGGTCGGGTTCACCGATTTCGAGGAGACCCTGCCTGACTCGGGACCGAAGGAGTGGCAGCAAGCGCACGAGAAGGAGGAGTACGACATGGTCGAGGCCGGGGTGCCGGCTGATCTCGCCCGCCGGTATGCCTATCGGCGCCAGTTGGTCCACGCTCCCGACGCGATTGCCCTCGCCAATCGGTTTGACCGACCGGTGTCAGAGGTCGCCGAAGTGATGTTCGAAGCGGGACAGGCCGTGGGCCTCGACCAGCTCGAGGAGCTGGCGGCTGGTTACAAATTCATCGATTCGTGGCAACGATGGGCGCTCGAGTCACTTGAGGACGACATGGTGGGGATCCGCCGCCAGCTCACCGAGGCCATCCTCGAAGGTTCCGGTGACTCGACACCGGCCGAGGCGGTCGCCGCTTACCTCGACGAACAGGCGCCCGCCCTGGCCCGCCTAGGGGCCTTCATCACCAATCTTGGGCCCGATCAGCCCAAGGACCTCTCTCCCTTGATGATTGGGGTCCGTCAACTCCGCTCTCTCATCGGTTAAAAGCGAATCCAGGGTTCGGAGGGAGGCTGTACCTAGCTGCCAGCCCTCAGAACGGTCTGCATCGTCCAACGTAACATAACGGGGGTTATGGGCGCTTAAAGCGTCGCCTCGTCAGTTCAAGGGTCGATAGGTGGCGATAACCACGCCGCTGCTGGTCGGTTGTGCGCTCTCCAAAAGAAGTTTCTTGAGCTTGGTGTCGTCTGCAAAAAGCTTCTTGCGGCCCTCGCCGGCGATTACCGGGTGGATGAGTAGCACCAGCTCGTCCAGCAGGCCCAGATCCAAGAGCGACCTCACCAAGGTGGGGCTTCCCGCAATTGAGATGTTCTTGCCGGGCGCCGCCTTCAGGTCATTGATGGCGCCAGCGAGATCCCTGCCCTTGATAAGGGAGCTGTTCGCCCATTCATCCACATCTTTCAGTGTGTCCGACACGACGTATTTGGGAGAATTGTTGATCCATTTGGCAAAGCCCGCGTCTTCACCGCTGGTCACCGTGGGCCAGTAGCCCGCCCATTCGGTGTAGGTCACCCGCCCGAGCAGAATTGTGTCGGCCGTTTCCAATGCGGTCGTCAGCGCCTCCCCCATCTGCTCATCGAAATCGAACTGCCACTGGTCGGGGGATTCGGCGACTCCGTCGAGCGAGACGAAGAGACCCGATACAACCTTGCGCACGCTTACTCCTCTCGCGGGTAGGTTCCGAGTCGCTCGAGCAGATTCTTGGCGAACAATTCACTGTCAAGTTCTACCCCAACTGCCGCGTTCGGGGTTTGGCCAGTGACATGCCAACGATCGACGACGGTGCGTCCCCGACAGAGGTCGGACTGGGTCTCAACCGTGACGTGGCAATCGACCGTTTCCACAAGGTCGGGCCAGATGAGATGAGCTACTGCCAGTGCATCGTGTATTGGCACTCCCCCACGGCTGGCGTAATGGCGTGGGTGGTTGACCAGGAAAAAGTCAAGCAACTCGGCGACGAACTTTCCCACCCTTCCAGTCCCTCGTAACTGGTCAGCATGCTCGGCGTCGAGCAGAGCCTTATGGGTTACATCGAGGCCCATCATTGTGATGGGAAGACCCGAGTGAAAGACGCGATGTGCGGCTTCCGGGTCCACATAGATGTTGAATTCAGCGGCCGGGGTGACGTTGCCCGTGGCGATGGCGCCTCCCATGAGGACGATACGGGCAATCTGGGACCCGAGGTCCGGATAGCTGTTGAGCAAAACCGCAATATTCGTCAGGGGTCCGACCGGGACCAGCGTTACTGGTTCGTCCGAAGCGCTGATCTTCTCGGCCAAAAAATCGACTGCGTGGACGTCAACAGGTGCCGTCCTCGGTACAGGGAGCATGGGTCCATCGAGCCCGCTTTCGCCGTGCACATTGGCAGCGATTTGCAAAGGCCGATAAAGCGGCCGGGCAAAGCCGGCGGCCACAGAAACGTCGGTGCGTTCGGCGAGTTCGAGGACCCGCAAGGCGTTGGGCGTCGTCTTGTCGAGACCGACGTTGCCGGCCACGGTAGTTACACCGAGCACTTCGAGTTCGGGGCTGGCCAGGGCTAGCAAAAGGGCGATCGCATCGTCGTGCCCGGGGTCGCAATCGATGAGAAGTGGAATTGCCATCAGCTAAGGATCGAGTCGACCTGTTCGCTGGTGGGAAGAGATGCTTGCGCTCCCTCGCTGGTGGTCGCCAACGCTCCGGCCGCGACCGCACGGGTTAGAGCAACCTCGGGTGTGAGATCGGCGAGAAGGCCGACGGTAAGGGCTGCCACCAAGCAATCTCCGGCACCCACGGTGTCGACCGCATCGACCCGAGGTGGAACCGCCGAGGCGACCTGCCGTCCATGCCGAAAAAGGACCGCTCCGGCCGGACCCCGGGTTATGGCCACGAGACCTTTGCAGTCCTCGAGGTCCTCGCCCAGAGTGGCGTGCTCCACCTCGTTCACGACCACTAGATCGGCCCGACGCAGCACCTCGGTCGGCACCTTGCGGGCTGGAGCGGCATTGACGCAGAGGAATCCGGAACAGGTGGCTGCCACTGATGAGACCGTTTCGATCGGGATCTCGAGTTGACAGATGACCGACTCCCCCGACTTGAGCTCGACGGCATCCGGAGTGAGTGATCTGTTCGCTCCCGGCGCCACGGCGATGGCGTTCTCGCCGTTCTCACTGACGATGATGATGGCAGTTCCGGTCGGGAGCGAGTCATGGGCCCAGCAACGACTGAGATCGACCCCTTCTTCTTCGAGCAGACCCAGGGCGATCTCGGCCGCTTCGTCGTCGCCGACTGCCGCCACCAGGCCAACGTCCGCGCCGAGCCGCCGGGCGGCCAGGGCCTGATTTCCACCTTTCCCCCCGGGGTGGCGCGAGAAGACGCCACCAGTGACGGTCTCCCCCGGCACCGGCAAGGTCTTAACCCTCATCACCAGATCGAGGTTGACGCTTCCGACGACGGTTACCGCGACCATGTCGTTTCGACGTTAGCCAGGGATACACTCGCCACCCCTTGACCAGACCCGATCCGCGAGTCATCGCCCATCTCGATGCAATCGGCGAGCCTTACGAAGTCTTACCGTGCGATCCCAGCCTGGCTGATACGGCCGCCTTCTGTGCGGCCTACGGGATTCCGCCCGAGCAATCTGCCAACGCCATCCTTGTCGCCTCAAGACGCCCGGTTGGGGAGGCGGCCGTCTGCCTCGTCTTGGCGACCAACCGACTGGACGTCAATGGCGAAATCAGGCGGCGGCTCGGGGTCAAGAAGGCTTCGTTCGCCCCCGCTGAGGAGACCGCGGCCGTAACCGGGATGGAAATCGGCGGTGTCACTCCCTTTGGCCTACCGGATCACCTACGAGTGTGGATCGATCGCAGAGTGATGGAACGTCCATGGGTGATCGTCGGGGCAGGAAGTCGGGAAGCGAAAATCAAAGTTGCGCCATCAATCTTTAATCGACTCGAGAACGGCTCCGTCATCGATGGTCTTGCGCTCACCGAGGAGAGCCCTCCGCAGCAGTAGGCCATATCCGACCAGACCGATGACAAGGAAGCTGAACCACTGGATGGCGTAGGACAGGTGATTGCCCTCGGAAATGACGTCGGGCGGCGATACCGGGATCGGGAGCACGTCGTCGGAGCCGCCTTGCAAGAGCAGGTAGAAGGGGAGAAGATCTTCGCCGCCGATCGCCCCGATGTCGATACGACGGAAGATCGGCCGCTCCCCTGCCGGGGCGTCCGGTCGGTGGGCGTCCGGTTGAATCAGCCCGGTGATCTCGACGTTCCCGGAGGGCGGATTCGCCGGAACAGGTACCTGGTCCATCTCCAATGGAACCCAGCCTCGATTCACTAGCAGGGTCTGTCCTTCGACGGTTTCGAAAGGCGTCACGACGTGGTAGCCGGCGGTTCCTTCGAGTACCTGCGATCGGATCAAGACCTCCTCCTCCGGGCGGTACTCCCCCACCGCCGTCGTTGAGCGGTGGGCGAGACTATCGAGGTCATCTCCGGCTGCTCGTACAAGTTCTCCGATCGGCATCGGAGCCTCCTCCATCCGGGCAGTCATCACTGCGTTTTCTAACCGCCGATCTTCGAGTCGCCGCAGCTGCCAGAGACCGAGGTTGACGAAGAGAAGCGCCAAAGCGAGCGCAACCAAGTGCGCCGTCATCCACCTTCGGGTCAGCAGCTGATGAGGCATCC
The DNA here is from genome assembly GCA_036556085.1 of Acidimicrobiia bacterium. Classification (GTDB taxonomy): domain Bacteria; phylum Actinomycetota; class Acidimicrobiia; order Spongiisociales; family ZC4RG35; genus JACCTH01. The sequence continues at coordinate 41,224 of DATBKE010000046.1, forward strand.
GGGCTGCTCTGTCAGGCGGCTAAAGAGGGGTCCTCGTCGTCGGCCCCGAGGAGTGCTTCGGCCACGGCGAGAGGCTCCCCATCACCGCGCACCGCCACCGGGACTGCGATCCATTCGAGCGGAACTACGGTCTTCGGATGACCGGCATCAGCCAGGACGCGGGCGAGGTCGTCGGTCCAGTGCCATCGTTTGATGCTGTCGAAGGAATCTTGGTTTGGCATCGCAGCACCTCCTCTGATCGATGGACTGGGCTCATCGTACGAACGATGTCAAGGCACTAGAAGTGCCGACAAAAAGGTTATGACCCGACGCGATCCTTGAGTTCGTCCAGACCAGGAAGCGACGGGTTCTCACGATCGATGGCTTCGACGAACTTCCTCGCCGCGCCAATGTCGTTGGCCGCCAGCGCCACTCGCGCCGCCACATACCAGCGTCTGACCTCTGACGCGGGAGCAGGGCTGATCAATCGCCCCGGTTTGATCACCCGCCACGCTTCAGCGACTCGTCCCAGATCGAGCAGATGGCTGGCATAGACGACGGCCGCTTCGCGCTCGGTGTCTTTGTCGCCTCCGAGTTCCCGAAACAACTCATAGGTTTTGTCGACGTCTGAGTGTTTCTTCAATGCCCGAAGACAGTCCATCTCGACCGGCATATGCAATGTTTCACCAGTGAAGCGGCGATAAGCCCTCAGTTCCTGAAGCGCTTGCGACCAGTTCTCGAGGTAGTAATAAGAGAGGCCGAGGAGCTCCCGGGCCAAGGCGGCTCGGGGAGCCAAGGCCTTCACCTGGGTGAGATGGTCCACGGCGGCACGAAAGCGCTCATCAGCGAAACGGGCGATCCCCTCTTCCATGTGCTGGAGCGCCGCCGGCCGACGGTCACGCGGGGTGGAACGATTGAGGTCGTCGCGGACCCAACGCGGAAGGTTTCCCTCGGGGACCGCCGTGATGGTCTTCCGCTCCGGCTGCCGCGGCTGCCGGGGCGAATCCGAGGACAGGTTTCGCCCGGTCCGACGGGCGCGGTCGGGTTCCTTCCCACGGGGGCGTCTTTTGTCTCCGTTTTGTCTGCCAGTCATCTCCGCCTTCGACCATGCGATGCTAAGGGAGTGCTTCTGGGGTTTCATCAGCGCCCTCCCGCAAGGCCCACCCGGCTTTCAGCGTGGGCGATCTCTTTGCTCTCGAGCAGCGCTTGCGCCAAGCCGGTGTCGAAACAAATTGGGACAAGGAGTTGCCCGGCTTTGACCGCTTCTACGCCTCTGACCCTTCGGTAACGTCTGGAGTTCCCTGCCCCTAGCGGGATTCAAGTATGAGGACCGGAATCTGGCGCTTCGTCTTGCGCTCGTAACCGGCAAACTGGGGATAGCGCTCTTTCCACTTGGGCCAGATCTCGGCCCGCTCTTGCGTGGTAGCAATTCGAGCCGTGACAGCCACGGTTTTCGTGCCGACCTCGACCTCGGAGGCAGGATTAGCGCGGAGGTTGTGATACCAGGCGGGGTTGGTGTCAGACCCACCCTTGGAGGCGAAGACCACATAATCGCCGTTCAGGGCCTGATACATCAGAGGGCTGACCCGGGCAGTTCCGCTCTTCGCGCCGACATGATGAAGCAGCAATAGCGGCTTGCCCTCGAAGGGACCACCGACGCGGCCCTTGTTGGCACGAAACTCGTCGATGGTGGGCTGATTGGGGTTCGACATAGTCCTCCTCAGCGTTTCTCCGGGCAACGCCGGCTTCTCGCGCCACTATTCCCAACGGTCACGCTGCGAAATCCTCGTGCGGGCCGAACGCGTTTCAGCTGGTTGACAATGAAAGGAGGGGCCGGTAAACCGACCCCTCTCCAAAAACTGCCCGGCGGTGACCTACTCTCCCAGGGGGTTGCCCCCCAAGTACCATCGGCGCTGTCTGGTTTCACTTCCGTGTTCGGAATGGGAACGGGTGGTTCCCAGACGCTAACGCCACCGGACAAAATCCTGAGTGCACCTTGAGCACTCCATAGCGAGCACATTCATCCTGAATTCACTCCAAGCCCTCGGCCGATTAGTACCGGTCGGCTGAATGCATTACTGCACTTACACCTCCGGCCTATCAACCTGGTCGTCTACCAGGGGCCTTACCGGGTTAATCCCGTGGGAGATCTCATCTCAGGGTGGGTTTCGCACTTAGATGCCTTCAGCGCTTATCCCTTCCGTACATAGCAAACGAGCCGTGCTCTTGGCAGAACAACTCGCACACCAGCGGTACGTCCATCCCGGTCCTCTCGTACTAGGGACGGCTCCCTTCAAATCTCCTGCGCCTACGGCGGATAGGGACCGAACTGTCTCACGACGTTCTGAACCCAGCTCGCGTGCCGCTTTAACGGGCGAACAGCCCGACCCTTGGGACCTGCTCCGGCCCCAGGATGCGACGAGCCGACATCGAGGTGCCAAACCGGGCCGTAGATGTGGACTCGTGGGCCCGATTAGCCTGTTATCCCCGGAGTACCTTTTAGCCGTTGAACCATGGCACACCCACGTGCCACCATGGGTTCACTAAGTCCGACTTTCGTCCCTGCTCGACTTGTAGGTCTCGCAGTCAAGCTCCCTTGTGTCTTTACACTCGACGCCTGATTGCCGACCAGGCTGAGGGAACCTTTGAGCGCCTCCGTTACACTTTAGGAGGCCACCGCCCCAGTGAAACTGCCTGCCAGACACTGTCCCTAATCCAGATAATGGACCGAGGTTAGAAGCCCGTCATATGAAGGGTGGTATTTCAAGGTTGACTCCACGAAAGCTGGCGCCTCCGCTTCAAAGTCTCCCACCTATCCTACACATCACACGCCAAACTCCAATGTCAAGCTACAGTAAAGGTTCCGGGGTCTTTCCGTCCTGCCGCAGGTAGTGAGCATCTTTACTCACACTGCAATTTCACCGAGTCCCTGGTTGAGACAGTGCCCAAATCGTTACGCCATTCGTGCAGGTCGGAACTTCATCTAATTCCTCTGTTTCCAAAGGGACAGACTATGCCTTCATCTGTACGAGAGTTCATGTGCGATCTCCGCTACTTTGTATTTGCGGATTCCACTCGGATTCATTAGGCCGACGAGGTTCACAATCTCGATCAACGTGAATGGCTGCAGGTGTTCGCCTCGGGCCATCCGCTCGCAGATCTCGATCAAAAGCTCGACGTCCGCCTGTTTTCCCGAGCGGAGCGGGAACTGCCTGAAGTGGGGCAGTACCCGGGATCTGAGAAGTGAGCTGTTACGCACTTCCCATTTCACCGTCAGGTCGGAGCGGTCGGGCCGGATGGCTCCGCAGCCGAAGTAACTCTGGACTTCCCAGAGCACTTCAGCTCGGTTGCCATTTTGGCTTACCGAGACGCTCGGTCTGACCTCCCATCCAACTCTGAGCTTTGCGCGTGGACAAAGTGCTACCGAAAAGCAGCCCTCTCCATCGAAGTAGCCCGAGATATAAGACGGGACATGAATCTCCTCGTCAGCGCCCGCGTGTGGCAGCAGTTGAAGATTTGCCATGTACCGAACGTACACGTTCGGTATGACAGAACTGGAGCCTCACCCCTTCCGGGGATCAGTCGTTACGGGGTCATGCGCAAAGCGCAGAGGACTTCCCACGGCGTTGCCCTTCACATATAGCGGCTAGGGCTTCGCCGTTATGAGCGGGGTTTAACTACGGAGTCACCTCCATAGTGGGCAAGTTATGTACTTACCCGACAAGGAATTTCGCTACCTTAGGACGGTTATAGTTACCGCCGCCGTTTACTGGGGCTTGGATTCAAAGCTTCGCCTTACGGCTAACCTCTCCTCGTAACCTTCCAGCACCGGGCAGGCGTCACAGCGTATACGTCGTCTTGCGACTTTGCACGCTGCTGTGTTTTTGTTAAACAGTCGCTTGGGCCTGGTCACTGCGGCCCCCTCAAGCTTCGGAGGTA
>DATBKE010000047.1:0-1811 GCA_036556085.1 Acidimicrobiia bacterium
TCTGGATGACCCTCGTTCCCTCCGACTTCGTCGAGGTCGAGACCCAGGGTGTCACCATCGAGAGCCTCTTCTCCGGCGATATCGTTAGCGACATCTTCGGTAACTAAGCGAGATTCTCCGAAAAGAACCTAGGAACTCCCCGTGTCGATCTCCGAGAACAACCTGCTGGTAGTTGACGAAGACGCCAGCTTCATCGATGAGGCGAAGCAGCTCTTCGAAGGCCGGCTGCCGACCGCGCGCTCGATCAGCGAGGCCCTGACCGCGATCGAGGGCGGGGCCTTGCGGATGGTCCTGCTCGGTCCTTCCTTCGCCAACGAGTCGGCGATCGACACGGTGCGTGTCCTCCGCAACGAGGACCCCTCCCTTCTCTTGATCGCGGTGGCCGACCAAGTCACCTCGGCATTGCTCCGCTCGGCGATGCGTGCGGGGGTCTCCGAGGTGATCGAGGCACCCCTTACTGAGGAGAAGGTAGAAGACGCCATCACCCAATTCGCCAACGACGTTCTCAAGCGCCGGACGGCGGCGGCTCCTCCCGCTCTCCAAGAGCCCCGCGAAGAAGGCCAATTGATCGTCGTGATGTCGGCCAAGGGTGGTTCGGGTAAGACCGTGGTGGCCACCAACCTCGCCTTGCTTCTCACCCGTTTCCAAGACAAGAAAGTGGCAATGGTCGACGCCGATCTCCAGTTCGGCGATGTCTGCCTGGTTCTCCAACTCGAACCCCGTTTCACCCTGGTCAACGCCGCTCATGAGATGCACCACCTAGATGCTCAGCTTCTGGAGTCGCTCCTCACCGAGCACCCCAGCGGGTTGAGGGTCATGGCGGCGCCCTTGGAGCCGGCATTCGCCGACGACATCTCCACCGAGGCCCTGATGAACGTGGTGGCTCTCCTCAAGGAGAACCACGACTACGTGGTGGTCGACACCGCCTCGATGCTCGACGAGCTCCTGCTCTCATTGCTGGAACGAGCGGACGTCATCCTCCAGGTGGTGGACATGGACCTCCCCTCGGTGAAGAACGCCAAGCTCGCCTTGGAGACTCTGCGTCTCCTGAAGTTCCCCACCAGCAAGGTGAAGCTGGTTCTCAACCGCTCCAATGCCAAGGCCCGTCTCGACGACAAGGAAATCGAGGGTGCCTTGAAGATGTCGATCGCCGCGGCCATTCCCTCCGATGGAGCGGTGGCGGCATCGATGAACGAAGGCCGGCCGGTGGTGGAGTCCGCTCCCAAGTCGCGGGTGGCCAAGGGTTTCGAGTCAGTGGCCGAGTTGATCGTCGGCCCGGTACCGGAACCGTCTTCAGCGAAGGGTTTCCTACGCCGAAAGTGATTAGCAATCCACTAGTGGCCCGAAAGGGGTAATCAACCGATGTCTACGTTGGCAGATCGAGTAGCGGCGGCTCGACGGAACGAGCTTTCCTCCGTCACGACTACCCGCAACGACGCCCTCACAGAACTGCGGGGCCGTTTGCACTTCAAGGTCGTGGAAGAACTCGGTCCGACGCTCTACGACCGCCAGATGTCCGATGCCGAGCTTCGGCTCCGAGTGATGGAGATGCTGGAGTGGGCGATCGACCAGGAGCAAGGCGTTCCCTTGACGATGAGCGATCGTCGTCAGCTTCTAAACGAGATCGCATCCGACGTCTTGGGCTACGGGCCTATCGACCCTCTTCTCAACGACCCCGAGGTGACCGAGGTGATGGTCAACGGGCCCTTCGATGTCTTCTGCGAACAGCGAGGCAAGATCACCCGCACCGAAGTCCGTTTCGTCGATGACGTCCACTTGCGTCGAATCATCGACAAGATCGTCGGCCAGGT
>DATBKE010000048.1:0-15128 GCA_036556085.1 Acidimicrobiia bacterium
CGCCTTGTAATCGCCTGAGATCCCCTGCACTCGATAGAGACCCCTGCGGACCGCCACCCACGTCCCATTCTTGATCCGACGGTGGATCGCCGAGTCGCTTACTCCGAGCTCATCGACCTGCTGCCGACTCAGGTATCCGGCTTGGGTAATGGCCAGCGCGGCTAGCTCGTAATCGAGTTTCATCCCCCGAAACGTGCCAGATAATCGGGTCGGTTGCTAGGGGTCTGTTCTCAGGGCCGGAGCCACCGCTTTCGCGGGCTAACAACCCTGGGTTCGCTCTTAGGTTTGGGAGGTGAGGTAATCGAGGCGGACCTCGCCGCCCTCCAGGAGGGAGCGGTGGAATTCCTTGAGGTCGAAGGCGGAACCCTGCTTTCGCTTGGCCCCCTCGCGCAGACCGAGGATCACCCGTTCTCCCACTTTGTAAGCGATGGCCTGCCCCGGCCATCCGAGGTAGCGCTTGGCTTCCGACTCCGATACGTCGCGGGGCTGGCCCGCCACTTGGTGGAGAATCTCTGTCGCCGTGGCGTAGTCCCAAGAACCACCGGGATTGACCAGAGAATCCTCGGGCAGTTTGAGTCCGAGGTGGCACCCGATGTCGATCACCACCCGACACGCCCGTAGTTGCTGGGCGCTGTAGTGACCAAGCCGGTATTCGGGCTTCTCGAAATAACCGAGCTCATCCATCAGTCGCTCCGTATAAAGCGCCCATCCTTCCCCGTAACCGGAATACCAGATCAGCAATCGATGAGCCCGGGTGAGGTTCTCCTGCTGCGCCATCGACGTGCCCACCTGCAAGTGATGACCGGGAAAGCCCTCGTGATAAGCGGTGGACACCTCGCCCCAGAGTGGAATCTGCTGACGCTCGCCGAACGAGTACCAGATTCCTCCGGGGCGGCCGAAGTCTTCGCTCGGCTGCAGGTAATAGGCACCAAGGGCTGCCCCCGGGGGAACCAGATTCACTGTGACCTGTTTGATCTGATCCGGGACAGAGAAGTGTGCACCGTCGAGGTGGCGCAAGGCTTGATCCTGTCGATCCTGGATGAACGCGGCGAACTCCGCCTGACTGGAAGCCGCGTAAGATGCGTCGGTCTCGAGCATCTCGATCACTTCGCTAAGGCTCTTCGACTGTTCGAGTTCTGCAGCTACTTCGGTCATCGCCTGGTGAAGGCGGCGCACTTCGCTCCAACCCCATTCATAGGTCTCCAGCGGATCGATTCGCATCCCGAGAAATCGATCCGCCGAGCTCAGGTATCTCTCGCGCCCAACGCCATCGCCCTCGTTGGCATGAGGCAGGTACTCATGCTCGACATAATCAGCGAACTCCCCCGCCGCTCGCCGGCCCTCGTCGACCGCCTGCGACACCCGCTCGGCGAGGGCAGGCGCCTCCTCGGCGGCGTCCCTCGCCAGCCCCAACCACTTCGAATCAGGGCCGGAGAGATGGCGGAATTGCTCCAGTGCTGACTCCGCCTGCCGCCGGGAGACGACGAAACCGCGTTCCCTACCTTCTTCCAGCGTGGCCCGCCATCCCGACAGGGGCTGTCCCGCGGTTTCGAGCCGGGTGGCGATATTGACCCATGCCTCGTCTGAGGAGGTGTCCATTAGATCAAAAACGTCGCGCACATCGTCCTGGACACCGGCTGTGTGGCGGAGCTCGAAGTACCGATCGCCTTCGTCGTACTCGGATTGCTTCTTCATCAAGAATCCGTCCAGCACACGAGCCCCGTGTCCTTGCCACGAATCGGCTCCGTCGAGGTAGGGCGCAATCAACTCCCGATACCTGCTGATGACCTCGGCAAAAGCCGCCGAGCCTTCGGGGCTGGTATCAGGCCACAGGTGGTCGTAGCCGTGCACGCCAATTTGAGTGGCGGTATCAGGACGGTGAGCGGCTACTTCGTCGACGAACTCGGAGGCTATTGAGAAGAGATCGGACACGTTTCGACCTTAGGGGTGCTGGCATGCAAATGAGGATGCGATTCTGGAATCATGGGCTCGTGTCATCGGCCAGCGACCTGATCGACATCCGACCAGAAGAGGCATTTGAGGTCCAACGCGTGGCTGACTTCCTCGAGGGAAAGGTTCCGGGCGCCGAAGGCACTCCCGCGGTGCGCCAGTTCTCGGGCGGGCACGCCAATCTCACCTACCTCCTTCGTTACCCGAAGACCGACCTGGTTCTGCGGCGGCCGCCGCTCGGTCCAGTGGCACCCGGATCGCACGATATGAGCCGTGAATTCGCCGTCCTGTCGCGCCTCTATCGGGCTTTCCCGCCGGCGCCGCGGGCATTCGTGCTCTGTGAGGATCCCTCGCTCATCGGCTCACCCTTTTTCGTCATGGAGAAGCGTGACGGCGTTGTTGTCCGCGGTGACGTCCCGGAGCGCTTCGGTGGAGGATCGAACCGGGTCATGAATCGCAGACTCTCCGAAGTTGTCATCGACACCCTGGCACAGTTTCACCTAGTCGACCCTGCTGCTTGCGGGCTTGATCAGATCGGTCGACCTGACGGCTTTCTGCGTCGGCAGGTGGAGGGTTGGCTGCAGCGCTGGGAAGGCGCCCGTCATGAGACGAATGAAACCGCCGATCGCGTGGCCGTTTGGTTGGCTGAAGGGATCCCGACCTCTCAGCTACCAACACTGCTCCACAACGACTGGCGCCTCGACAACATGGCAGTCTCCGAGGACGACCCCGGAACCTGCACCGCCGTTTATGACTGGGACATGTGCACCAGAGGCGACCCACTCGCCGACCTTGGCACGTTGCTGGCGGTTTGGTACGAGGGCGACGAGGTGCCCGCCAACCTCAATCCGATGCCGACGACCGTGCCGGGCTTTATGAACCGGGCCGAAGCCGTTGAGCGCTACCAGTCCCTGACTGGTTTTCGGGTTGACGACTTTCGCTGGTATCTGGTGTTCGGCACCTGGAAGCTGGGCGTAGTCCTGCAACAGATCTTCATCCGCTGGCACCGGGGACAGACCCATGACGAGCGTTTTGCAGCTATGGGCGAGGGCGCCAAGCGCTTATTCGAATTGGCGGCTGCCCGGGTTTAAGCAAGCTCCCGCAGAGTTCGGGTTCCTCCCTCGTCATCAGCTGTGACCGGCACCAGCATCACCTCGGCTCCCGTCTTCTCAAAAGCTTCGACCGTGGCCGAGGCTTCGGCTGAGGATCCGATGGCTGCGATCGCCGAGATCATCTCGGAGGTGATCAAGCCGGCGACGTCCTTCGGACGGGCTCCTTCGCGCACTTTGTCCACTAAGGCATCCAATCCGGCTTCTCCCAACGACTCTTGGTAGCCGGGAACTGACAGATAGAGCGAAAGCTGGCGGCGGATTTGGTCGATGGCCGCTGGCGTCGGATCGACCGCAGCGACCACCCAGACCGCTACCGGGAGACCAGATTGCTTGGCAACTCGTCCGGTTCGATCAGGAGTAACCAGATTGAGGACAATCCGATCAGCCGATCGCGCTGCGGCAGCGATCATCCGGTCGCCAGCCGCCGCCACTGTTATGTGATCGGTTGTCTTCCCCAGTCCGGATCGAAATCCGATCGAGCTGAAGCTAGGCCCTCGGTGGTCGGTCCTCTCACCCGCCAGAACAGATCGAATCAGCCCAATCGCCTCCTCGACCCTCTTCGCCTCGCCGCCATGGGCTCGGCCGTGCCATCCCTCGACCAGCGCCCGGCTCGAGGCCCCTATGGCCAGGCGCGCCGGGCGCCTTCCGATGGTTTCGACCGAGCCCACCCCCATCGCCAGCGACACGGGGTCTCGCAACCCGATTGCCAACGGCCCCACGGTGACAGTGATCCGGTGGGTGGATTGGGCAATGGCGCCCGCCAGTGCGAAGGCGTCGAAGTGCAACATCTCGCCCACCCAAAACTCTCGATAGCCGAATCTTTCGGCGGCAGCCGCCAGACCAATGGCCTCCTCTCCCGGACGGTCGAGCCAAAACGGAGCAACCACCCCGCGAGTGACCCTCCGCTCGTTCACAACGCGACCTTACGAGGGTGTCAGAGGCCGACGGGTTCGGAGTCGATGCCCAGTAACACGCGTCCAGTGAGCTCCCAAGTGGGCTGGGCGATCATCATGTGCTGGCTGGCAGTGTGGATGTCGCGCAAGTAGCGCTGGAGGGGTGAGCCGGCGTAGATCGAGCTTCCCCCAGCCAGGGTGTAAATACTGTCGACGGCAAACCGGCTGGCTTCCACCGCTGCAGTAGCGGCAAGACGTAGGCGAACCTTCTCCGACAGGGTGGCGGTCGTCTCGGCGCGGGAGGCGACCTGAGCTAAGTAATGCCAAGCCGACTCAAGGCCCGCCTGCGCTCTCGCCACCGCCTCCTGGAACGCCGGTCGATCGGCCAGACGACGCTTGGACCCAGTCGGCGTCTTCCCGCCCGCCAGCTCGATTCCCTCGGCCAGCGCCGACTCCGCCAGCCCAATGCCCACCGCGGCGATGCCAGCCGCGAGCAGCCCATAGACCGGGAAGCGAGCGACCGCTTCGCTTGTGTGGGGTGGTTGGTCCAGATAGGAGACCAGGCGCTTGGGCACCGGGACTCCGTCGACTTCGAGATCGTGGCTCGCCGACGCCCGCAGACCGACGACATCCCAAGTATCGACGACCGTGACCAGCTCCCGAGGCACGTAGAAGATGGCGGTTCGGGCCGGTTCTTGGTCAATGGTCGCCCCCAGTCCGATCCAGTCGGCATCCGCCCCACCGGAACCAAAGGCCCAGCGTCCGCTCAGACGAAATCCATCAGAGGTCGTCGTCGCACGTCCGCGGGGCGCCACCACCCCGGCGAGCAGGGTGTCTGATCCCTTCTGAAAAACCTCCGGCAACCCTTCAGGCGGAATCCAGTGGGCAGCAGCCGCCGATGTCATATAGATCATCGTCACCCAACCTGCCGAGGCATCGGCTATGGAGACCTTCCTGACCACTTCGAGCAGATCCGAGGGAGTGGGATTTGAACCGCCTACCGAGCTAGGAGCGGCGCTTTGGGCGAGGCCGCTCTGTCGGAGAGCCGTGATAAAGGAGCCTGCCACCCGGCGAGCCTTTTCCGCCTCGACTGCGGTGGTCCGGGCGATGGAGACGAGTTCCTCAAGATCGGTCGGGCGGACCACTGTGGAGTTCATCTCCAGATATTAAGGATTTAGTCGGAGGCGCCTTCGAGCGGCAACCCTTCAGCCAGGACGTTTGCCAGGAGGAGCGGTTTATCGTCACCGCCGTGCCGACTCTGCCGGTGACCAGAAAAGCCCGCGCCACTTATGGCAACTTGGTCACGGCAGCCCGTGAATCGGTGCGGCGCAGCGGAATCCTTTCTCCCGAAGCGGTGGCCGAGGCGGCGGGCTTTTCGCCCGCCACGCTGTATTCGTATTTCGGATCGAAGGATGCGCTGCTGGCGGCGGCCTTCGACGCCGCTCTGGCCGACATAGCCGCCGCCGTGAAGCCGATCCTTGGTATAGATCGGTTGCTCGAGCAGGGCTGGGAACCAACCGCGCGGGCGTTGGTTCGTGCAGTCGTCAGAGGCTTTTCTCACGACGGAAGGCTCGTGCGCCTGGCGCTGACCCGGCTCGGCGAATCGGAGGAGATCCTCACCATCTATCGCCGGCGCAACCAGGAGGAGATCGACCTCTTCACCCGGTTCATCCGTCTCGGGACCGCAGCCGCACAACTGCGCCAGGGTGACCCCGGAATCCTGGCCCGAACGGTGGTGCTCATGCTGCAGGCTCTCCAGAACCCGCTCGCCCTCGGCCCAGGCTCGGGGCCGGTGATCGAGGAGGTAAATCGAGCTCTGTACCGGCTGTTAGCTCCCGACTAGTTGTCGCGAGGCAGACCCAGGATCGATTCGCCGATGATGTTGGCGAGCACCTGACTGGTGCCGCCCCCGATGGTTAGGGCAGCCGAGAACAAGAAGCCCCAGCTCGCCTCATCTCCGTAAAGGAGCCCTTCGGCCGCAGCGGCGTCACGCAGGAAGCGCATCGCCTTTTGGCCATGCCGATCCGCCAGCATCTTCTTGACGGCTGCTTCGGGACCCAGAGACCGTCCAGCTATCTGCGCACTCAGGACCCGCATCCCCATCAATCTCATGACCTCGGCCTCGATGTGGAGTTCGACTGCCTGCTGACGTCGCAAAGGGTCAAGCGGGCGCGGAGCCGCGGCGAGGACTTCCGACGTGGTCGGTCCCATTCCCCAAAGCACACCCCCCGAGGAAAGCGAAACCCGTTCGTTTCCCAGGGTGAGCTTTGCCAGCGGCCAGCCCTCGTTCTCCTGGCCGAGGAGGTGATCGGTGGGGACCCGGGCGTCGTCGAAGAAGACCTCGCTGAAATGTGCCCGCCCGGTCATCTCCCTGATGGGCCGCACGGTGATCCCTGGTTGGCGCATGGGGCAGAGCAGGTAGGAGATCCCCTTCTGCCTGGGCCCGCCGGTGCGGGCCAGCAGGATTCCGTAGTCGGCCTCCCCGGCCCAGGTGTTCCAGACCTTTTGGCCGTTAATCACGTAAACATCGCCGTCGCGTTCGGCCCGCGTGTTCAAACTCGCCAAATCGGAGCCGGCGTCGGGCTCGGAGAAGAGCTGACACCAGATCTCTTCACCCCGAATGAGAGGAGTAAGGAAACGTGCCTTTTGTTCCTCGGTCCCGCCGGCGAGGATTGTGGGCCCCGCCCAACCGATCCCAATCGGGTTGTGACCCTGCTGCTCAATGCCGGCAGCAGAAAGCTCTTCGGCAATGATGAACTGGGTTTCTGCGTCGGCTTCGAGCCCCCACGGGCGCGGCCACCCGGGCACCACGTACCCCGCCGCCGCCAGGTCGACCGGGCTCGGGTCGGGATGTTGTTTGATCCATTCCCTCGTGGCCAGACGCCGCGGATCGTCCTGTGCCGGGAGGGCGAAGTCCATCTCCCTCATTCTTGCGTAAGAATGGACAAGTGAACAACGACGAGTTTCGACGCCACGCCCACGACGTGGTCGACTGGATTGCCGACTACTTCGAAGCGCTTCCCAAGCAATCCGTGCTACCGGATGTGGCGCCTGGCGACATCCGCAAAGCGCTGCCGGCGACGGCTCCCGAGCAGGGCGAGCCTTTTGCTTCGCTCATGTCCGATTTCGAGCGGATCATCATGCCGGGTATAACCGGTTGGCAGCACCCGGGATGGTTCGCCTACTTCCCGGCCAATTCGTCGCCACCCTCGGTGCTGGCGGAGATGATCACCGCTGCCCTCGGCCAGCAGGGAATGATGTGGGTTACCAGCCCCGCCGCCACCGAGCTCGAGATGGTCACTCTCGACTGGCTGGTCGACCTTCTGGAGCTTCCCTCCGGTTGGAAGATGGCTGGCCCGGGCGGCGGCTCGATCCAGGTCAGCGCCTCCGACGCTTCGCACCTCGCCCTCGTGGTTGCTCGCCAAAGGCAAGCGGCCTCGACCGACCAACTGGTCGCCTACGCCAGCGCCCAGGCGCACTCTTCTCTCGAGAAGGGCGCTCGGGTTGCCGGGTACGAACACTTCCGGTCGGTAGCGGTCGATTCTGAATGGGCGATGAGCCCCGCCGCCCTGGCCGAGGCAGTTGAGCAGGACCGCGCTCGCGGTTTGGTGCCAGCTTTCGTCTGCTCGACGGTGGGCACCACTGGCACCACCGCCGTCGATCCAATTCCAGCAACGTCGGAGATCGCACAAGCGGAAGGGATGTGGCATCACGTCGATGCCGCCTTCGCCGGGAGTGCGATGATTTGTCCGGAGTTCCGCCACTACCAGCCCGGGCTCGACGCCGTCGATAGCTACGTGTTCAACCCCCATAAGTGGTTACTCACCAACTTCGACTGCTCCGCCTTCTTCGTCGCCGATCGCAAGCCCCTCCTCGAGGCGCTGCAGATCACACCGCCCTATCTGCGCAACGCTCAGTCATCTTCGGGTGAAGTGGTCGACTATCGGGACTGGCAGGTTCCCCTCGGCAGAAGGTTCCGGGCGCTGAAGCTGTGGTGGGTAATCCGCGCCTACGGGGCCGAGGGGCTGCGCGAGATGATCCGCTCCCATGTCGCCTTGGCCCAGGACCTCGCGGCCCGAATTCTGTCGTCGCCCCAACTGGAACTCGTCGCCCCGACACCGTTCTCCCTGGTCTCGTTCCGCCATGTCGATGGCGACGAGGCGACTGATGCAATTGCTGCCCGCATCAACCAGTCCGGCCACTCCTACGTGACGCCGTCGGTTATCGATGGTCGTCGCTTCATAAGGGTCTCGATTGGGAGTGCGAACACCACCGCGGCCGAAGTCGATCGGCTTTGGGAGGCGGTCTCCGCCTAAGCGGGAGGAGCGCTTCCGAGAACCACCTTGATGCTCAGGGGCTCGCCATCGCGTCGTAGGTCGAGCGTGACCTCATCGCCGGGCAGGTAACTCCGGATTCGCGCCGCGAGGTCGCCGATTGAGCGCACTGCCAGTCCGTCGACGGCGGTAACCACGTCTCCGACCTCGAGTCCGGCCCCGATCGCAGCCCCGCCCGCGGTCAGCTCGGTGATGACGGCGCCACTGATGTCACCGGTCGCCTCCTCTCCGGTCACACCCAGGAAGGCAGTCTCGATGGGATCGCCCGCGACGATGGCGGACGCGAATTCGTAGGCGTTGTCTATCGGCACGGCGAAACCGACGCCGGTGTTGGCGCCGGTGGTGGTAAAGATCTGGATATTGACTCCGATGACCTCGCCCTCACGATTGGCGAGCGCACCTCCACTGTTTCCGGGATTGATCGAGGCGTCAGTTTGGATCAAGACTTGGGCGGTAAGAGGACTGGCCACCGGACGGCTTACGGCAGATACCACGCCCGAGGTCACGGTCTGCTCGAGTCCCCATGGGCTGCCCAGAGCGACGGCCAGTTGACCCACTTCCAACTCCTCATCGAGGGCCAATGTCGCTGCAGGCGCACCGTCGGTGTCGACGTCGATGACGGCGATGTCGTGGGGTTCGTCGGATCCGACCACCTCTCCCTCGCGCAAGCTGCCATCGGCGAACCGAACCTGTACTACTTCGACGCCGTCAACCACATGGGCGGCGGTGAGCACATGACCATCCTCATATACAAAGCCCGAGCCCAGGCCTGCCTGATGCTCAATCTGGACCATCGAAGGGAGCAGGGCCGCTGCCACCGCCGCTACGGGCTCTTCGGTCGGATCAATGGTGACCGTCGTTTGCTCCGAGGCGGAAGACTGCTGCTCGATCTCGATCGTCGGCGCGACGGGGTCGTCGTTACCGAGCCACCAGCCCACGCCTACCCCGCTAGCCATCACCAATACAGCCAGTAGCAGAGCGGGAAGGAAGGTGATCCCCTGCCGCCGCGGCGGGAGCGGGGTCGCCGGCGTAGGTTCGGTCACGGTGTCGGTAATCCTGTCATCAATCATTTCCTACCTCAGGTCGAAACACCGCCAAGGTAAGGAACGAGCGCTAAACCCTTCCTAAACGAATGCTGAAAAAACCCTGAGTGCCCACTCAGACAGCGCGGTCGGAAGCGGTTTCAAGCCGACCGGTGCGGTGACGGAGAGGATCATGCTGGGGCGCATCACCATTGGCCCCGATCGGCAACCAGACGACAGTGGTCGCCCCCTGGCCGGGCTCGGAGTAGATCTGAAAGGATCCTCCGTGCATCTGAACGACGTGTTCGACGATTCCCAAACCGAATCCCGAAGTGACAAAAGACGACTCGAAACCAGGTCCTTCGTCGGACACCGCTAGATACGCCCAACTGCCCGATCGGCCTGACCCCACCTCGACTTTGGCTCCCGGAGCGGAAGCCTTGAGGGAGTTGTCGACGAGGTTGCTCAGCGCTCGACTCAAAGACACCAAGTCCCCATGTATCTCCGCCTCTCCGGCGATCTCAGTCAGCCCCACTCCCAGGTCGTTGGCCGCGGCCCTGTGGTCCTCCACCGCGGTACGGACGAGCGCCGAGAGGTCGACTTGGACCATCGTTGCCTGCCCGGCCTGAAAACGCGCCGCCGCCAGCAGCCCCTCGATCATGGCGCTCATCCGCTCAGCATTGCGGGCGATGATTTCGCCGGTGGCTTTCCACTCCTCGAGCGAGGAATCGGGATCATCGAGGGTGACTTCGACATTGGAACGGATAACCGAGAGCGGAGTGCGGAGGTCATGGGAAGTGTCAGCGAGGAAGCTCCGTTGAGCTCCAAAGGCGCCTTCGAGCCGATCGAGCATGGAGTCGAAAGTGCTCCCGAGTCGGGTCAGCTCGTCGTCCGGACCCTTGAGGCCGATACGGCGGGAAAGATCGGAGGCCTCGATTTCCCTGGCCACCTGGGTGATTCGATCGACCGGGGCGAGGGCCCGACCGGCGAGCACCCATCCCACGCCAAGCGAGATCAGAAACAGAAGTCCGAGGCCGATCAGCGTGTAGAGGGCAAGCCTCTCCAGCACGTACTGGTTGAAGATGCTTTCGAGCGTCCGCACCTCGGCCTCCTCGAAGCGGGGATCGAGTACTAGGCGGTACTGACCGAGCTGCATCTGCCGGCCGCGCAAAATGAGCCGGGTTTCGGTCTGGGTGGTGAGTTGCCAGCGAATCGCGACATAGATGAGAGCCAGGACCAGACCCCCGAGGCCGAAGACCACTGCCGAATAGAGAAGGGAAAGCCGAAAGCGAATAGAGCGCAAGAACTGGCGAGGTCGGCTCATGAGCGCAGGACGTACCCGCGGCCTGGCACGGTTTCGATGAGGTTTGGCTCACCAAGCTTCTTTCGCAGATTGGAGACCGTGACTCGAACGGTGTTGGTGAACGGATCGGCCATCTCATCCCAGACATGTTCCAGCAGGGTCTCCTGGGGCATCACCTCGTCGACGTGGGCCATCAGGAATTCGAGAAGCGAGAATTCCTTGGCGGTGAGGGCGAGAGAGGCACTGTCGCGAGTGGCGACAAATCGAGCCGGGTCGAGGGTGAGACTCCCAACTCGAAGAACCGGGGGCGCAGCCTCGTCTCGTCGGAGCAGCGCTCGCGTCCGGGCAGCCAACTCGGCCAGGGCAAAAGGCTTCACCAGATAGTCGTCGGCGCCGGCATCGAGACCGGCGACGCGATCATCGATGTCGTCGCGAGCCGTCAGCATCAGCACCCGGGGGCGACGTGGCTCCAACGTCGGAAGTTCGCCATCGACCAGGCGCCGGCAGAGCTCCAAGCCCGATCCGTCGCCCAGATTCCAATCAAGGATCGCCAGGTCATAGCCGTTGCCCCGGAGCTTTTCCTCCGCTGTCATCGCTCCCCCGGCCACGTCCACCGCATATCCGTGACGACGCAGCCCACGGGCGATGGCATCGGCCAGATCGGCCTCGTCCTCGACGACCAGCAGGCGCATGCCCGAAACGCTACCGAGCGGGCATAAGTAGGCGCTAAACGCCAGGCGCCTGAGCGGAGGAGGGCATCGGACCTAAATGTGGCAAGAATCCCCCGCCCCCCGGGAGTAGGTTCAAGAGATGGTCGACTGGAAGCTCTATCAAGCGGTTCTCTTCGACCTCGACGGTGTGCTTACCGACACAGCTCGAGTCCACGCCAAGGCCTGGAAAGAAACGTTCGACGAATTCCTAGGTTCAAGTGACCAGCCTCCGTTCACCATCGAAGGGGACTATCGAAAGTTCGTCGATGGGCGTCCTCGATATGAAGGAGTGGCAACGTTCTTCGCCTCCCGCGGCATCTCCCTGCCTTGGGGCGAACCAAGCGATGGCCCCGACGAAGAAACCATATGTGGAGTTGGCAATCGCAAGAATGAGCTGGTGAATGAGCTGATTGCCAACGACGGCGTGGTTGTGTACCCGGGGTCCCGGCGCCTGATCGAGTACCTCGCCGACATCAATCTGAAAATGGGAGTGGTTACGTCATCGGCCAACGCCCGCACGGTTCTAGCCGGGGCGAGGCTCGAAGGGTTTTTCCAGGTGCGGGTGGACGGTGAGATGGCCGCCGAGCTGGGCCTGGCCGGAAAGCCTCATCCCGACCCTTTCCTCAAAGCGGCCGAGCTACTCGAGGTCAATCCCTCAGTCGCAGTGGTTCTGGAGGACGCCACTAGCGGGGTGGCCGCTGGAAAGGCGGGCGGGTTCGGATTGGTGATCGGGGTCAATCGCCATGATGACGCCCAAGCGCTAATGGATGCCGGTGCAGATGTGGTTGTGGACGATCTCGGAGTCTTGGTCGGCGGACGGTGATCATCCAATCGGCCTTTGGCGAGGACGTCTGGTCGCTCACTTGGTCGGGCCTGCGAGAGGCTGCTGCTCTGGAGTCGATCTTCTCGTTGGCGAACGGCTTTCTCGGGGTCAGGGCCAGTTTCGAACAGGGTCCGCCCGCCCATCAACCGGGCTCGTTGATCAACGGCTTCCACGAGGTTTGGCTCATCACCTATGCCGAACCGGGATACGGATACGCCAACGTCGGACAAACGATTCTGTACGTGCCGGACGCAATCGAGCTGGCATACCTCGAAGAGGAATACCCCCGCCCCCTCGAAGATGCCGAGGTTGAGCGGCGCCTCGATCTGCGAAGGGGAACCGTCGTCACCGTGGTGCGATGGCCCGACCTCGAACTTCGCTGGGAGCGACTGGTTTCGTTGGTTCATCCGGGCGTGCTGGCGATCAAGGTCGAGGGCGGAGGGCCCGAGTCGCAATTCGCGTCCGGATGGCACTATCGCCACGACATCGACGATGCCGACACAGTTGAACTGGTCTTCGATCCCCGCAGTGCTCGCACCCTTCCAACCCGCGCCCTCAGCGCCGGGGATTTGATTACCGCCGACGGCATCCCGCAGACGGTTTTCCGTACCCTGGCTTCCGATCTGTCCCTTTCGGTCGCTACCGACCACAAAGCCGATGCTGTCAAGATCAGCCGCTTCGACGTCGACGAGCTTGTCGTCCTCGCTCAAGGCCCGACGGTGGAAAAACGAGTCGCCTACGTGAGGGGGGCCGCCCTGGGGGCCGCCGCCACCGTACTCAACGGGGTGCCTGATTTCGCCGGCCTGGTCACGGAGCAAGTCGATCACCTGGCCGCCTTTTGGGAAACAGCCGCGGTGAAGATCGGGGCCGGGCCGCGTCTTCAACAAGCAGTCAACTGGAATATCTTTCAGCTTCACCAGTCCTCGGCTCACCTCGCCAATACCGGCATCCCGGCCAAAGGCCTCTCCGGGCGTGGTTATGAAGGACATTATTTCTGGGACAGCGAGATCTTCGTCCTGCCGTTTCTCGCCCACATCGACCCCCCGGCAGCCGCTCGCCTCATCGCCTTCCGGCATTCGATTTTGCCCGCCGCCCGCGAGCGAGCGGCGATTCTGAACCAGAACGGGGCGCTGTTTCCTTGGCGCACCATCTCCGGAGAGGAGGCGTCGTCGTACTACGAAGCGGGGACGGCCCAATACCACATCAACGCCGACATCGTCTACGGAATCGACTCGTATCTCCGCGCCACCAACGATCACCAGATCCTCATCGACTACGGCGTCGAGATCGCCGTGGAGACCGCCCGCTTGTGGGCTGACCTCGGACACTTCGAAAGCGATGCCTTCCACTTCTCAACCGTGACCGGCCCCGACGAATACTCCGCTCTGGTTGATGACAATGCCTACACGAACTTGATGGCTCGTTTCAATCTGGTGCGGGCCGTGGAATGGACGACATGGATGGGGGCGCAGCATCCCGATGAGTTCGCGCGTCTCTCCGAGGTCCTCGAACTCGAGGACGGCGAGGTCGACTCATGGCGACGAATCTCGAGCGCGGTCTTCATCCCGCACGACGCCGAGCGCAACCTGACCCCTCAAGATGCGCGCTTCTTCTCGCGCAAGCCTTGGGATTGGAGCGTTCCCCGCTCGCAGCATCCTCTCTTGTTGTTCTTTCATCCCTTGGTGATCTACCGCCACCAGGTTCTCAAACAAGCCGACGTAGTTATGGCGATGTACCTTCTCCCAGAGCTCTTTTCGCCCGAGTTGACCAAGAGCAACTTCGACTTCTACGACCCCCTCACCACCAGAGATTCCTCCCTCTCGGCTCCGATCCAGGCTGCAGTCGCCGCCCGAGTTGGATATCTGAAACCGGCCCTCTCCTACTTTGAGGAAGCGGCCCTCCTTGACCTGGAAAACCGCGCCGGCAACACCGCCGATGGACTTCACCTCGCCACCGCCGGCGGCACCTGGCAGGCCCTGATCTACGGTTTCGGCGGGTTCAGCCACGACTCCTCTGGAGCTCGCTTCGACCCTCGGTTGCCCCCGTCCTGGACTGGCCTCGAGTTCAACGTCCGCATCAACGGGTCGCTAGTTCACGCCGCATTGAGAGCGGAGACGCTGACATTGGCAGTGGTGGCCGGCGATCCGGTAGCCCTGAGAGTCCGCGATGAGGAAGTCACCGTCACCGCGGAACCGCGCGACTACTCGGTACCCAGCAGGTGGATCGACGTTTAGGGGCTTCTGCTGCTCCCCGATCCGGCCAGGACTCGAGCCTCCTCATGGGGCTCGATCTCGAGATGGGTGAGGCTGTGGTGATAACGACACAGCAAACACAGGTTGGCGATATCGGTCTCGCCACCCTCTGACCAGGGGACGAGGTGGTGGACATCGCACCAGCGAGGCGAGCGGTCACAGCCCGGCCAGAGACAATGCCGATCGCGGGCGATCACCGCCCGGCGAAGACCGGCGGGGATGATCCGGGTCTTGCGGCCCACATCGAGTATCTCCGAGCCAGCCCCGAAGACGATCCGGGAAAGCGAGCAGTCACAGCAGAGGGTCCGGAGGGAATCGGCGTCGAGCACCGTTCCCCCCTCGGTCTCGTGGAGACCACCCAGCTTCTGGTGCAAGGCATCAAGATCAAGGTGGAGGTTGAGATGGGGTCGTTCCCCACCCACGGTCGGGGACTCGGAGCCGTCGAGAAAGCTTCTTCCCAGGTCCTCTAGGGCATCGGCCCGCCGTTGGCTGGTCGAGCGGGGGTCTTCGGGGGCGGGAGGCGGCATCAAGGCATCCAGGGCAGAGAGCAGGGTCTCTCCGGCCAGGGTGGGGAGGGAGAACTCCCCCCACACCATCCCGTTGGCCCGGCGGGAGATCTCAAAGTGTCTCCTTTGCAGCTGATCTGCGAGCTCGAGACGGACTCCCTCGGGGTCTACCCGGTTTCGCCAGTAGTCGAGGGTCCTCCTCGTCTCCTCGAAGCTCTCCCCC
>DATBKE010000049.1:0-5966 GCA_036556085.1 Acidimicrobiia bacterium
GTCCCGATCCCCGGCTGACGCCTAGAGCATGCGGTTGAGCAAGTGGTCGCGATCGATGAATTGGTGCTTGATCACCAGTCCGACATGGAGGGCGAAGACGAAAAAGAACACCAGATGGGTGGCGACATGGACTCCTTCGAAGACATCTTCGACATCACTGTCGTCGAGTGCCTCCGAGATCTCCAGTTGACCAAAGACGGGCAGCGGCCTCTCGTCCGCCACCGCCAAAGCCAGACCTGATAGCGGAATGGCCAGTGCGAGGACGTAGAGAAGTCGCTCGACCACGTGCGAATAGCGCCTCTCGAGTGGAGAGAGGGTGGGGGCCCAGGGAGGGAGAGCTTGTCGGCGCCGCCAGACGAGGCGGAAGGCCGAGAGCGCCAGGATCGTCATCCCCAGCGAGGCATGCAGGGTGAACAGCCGGTCCTCGGAGAGGTCGTCGTCCTCGAGGCTCTCGAGCGTGTAGCCAACGAAGAACTGGCCGGCCATGAGGAAGAAGATCCCCCAGTGAAAGATCTTGGTGACGGGGTGATACCCGCGCGCCGGCGAGGCGTCCAAGCGGGCTAACCGAAATGGTCGGTGAGGATGTCGGTCGCGGCGGGGATGATCTCACCCCAATCCGCTTCCGCCGTCTTCGAGATCGTGACGAAGTCGGCTGTTAGAAACACGCTGGTGACGCCCGGCAGAGCCAATAGTCCCGAAGCCATTTCGTTTTCGGTGGGCTGGGAGGGAACAAATGTCGCCGGTCCGCCGACTGGCTTGCCAATGGTGAACTTGACGGCGTTGGGATTGGGCGTGGGATCTACCTGCATGGTTCGATTCTGCCCGTGAACTCGAAGAATGTCGTTGGCGTCGACGTCGGCGGGACATTCACCGACTTCGCGCATTGGAACGGTGTGCAACTGCGGACCGCCAAGGTGGGAACCACTGCCGATCAAAGCCACGGAATCGTGACCGGTCTGAATTCATCCAATCTCGAACCCGAGCTACTTCTGCATGGAACAACGGTGGCGACCAATGCGCTTTTGCAGCGAAGGGGCGGCCGCACGCTCCTCGTGACCAATCAGGGCTACGAAGATCTGATCGAGATCGGACGTCAAGTGCGACCGTCGCTCTATGACTCAAGTGCCGATCGCCCCACCGCCCTCGTTTCTCGGGACCACCGCCTCGGGTGGGAATCGGAGGAGGGGCTTCTTCGTCAGATCGAATCCCTTGCTCCCGAGGCAGTGGCAGTGGCGCTGCTGAACTCATACGCCGACGCGGCGTCCGAGCGGGCGATCTTGGAAACCATCAACGAAGGTTTTCCCACGCTGCCCGTGAGCATCTCCTCGGATATCAACCCCGAGTTCCGGGAATTCGAACGGGTCGCCACCACGGTCTTGAATGCCTATCTGCAGCCGGTGGTCGCCCGCTATCTACGCGCCCTCGAGGAGGCTCTCGGGGGCGGCCGGATCCTGGTGATGAGATCGTCGGGCGGCCTCACCTCAATCTCCGGCGCGACGGCGCTGGCTGCCTCCGTTCTCCTTTCTGGTCCAGCGGGTGGCGTGGTGGCTGCGGCGGCCTGCGGACGGGCTCACGGCTGGGACCGGGTCATCTCTTTCGATATGGGCGGCACCTCCACCGATGTTTCCCGGATCGAGAACGGCGAGCCCCAGATGGCCGGCGAGCGATTCCTCGACGGCCTTGTGTGCCGGATGCCCTCGGTTGCCATTCACACCATCGGAGCCGGCGGGGGTTCGATTGGCTGGGCCGATCGAGGTGGGATTCTTCGGGTCGGGCCCCACAGCGCCGGTGCGGTTCCGGGACCCGCCTCGTATGGGAGAGGGGGAAAGGAGCCCACCGTCACCGACGCCAATCTCGTGGTCGGACGGCTGGGCTCAGACACCGAGCTGGCGGCGGGGACCGTGCTCGACTCACACCTCGCCGCGGAGGCACTGGCGGGCCTCGGGGCGGAGCTCGCCCTCGATCCGAGGACGGCGGCGACGGGAATGCTCGAGATCGTGAACACCCACATGGAGGGAGCGGTTCGCCGGGTGACCATCGAGGAAGGGGCCGACCCTCGCAGTGCGGCGTTGATGGCGTTCGGGGGAGCGGGCGGGCTCCATGCGACGACCGTTGCCAGAGCACTGGCGATGTCGGCGGTCCTGATCCCTCCACACGCGGGCGTGTTCTCGGCGTTGGGCCTGCTGCTTTCGCCCCAGCGCCAAGATGTCGTGCAGACCGTGCGTCTGCGCCCCGACCTGAGCGATCTCGATCGTGCCCTCGCTCAACTGGAGGAGCGGGCGACTCGGGAAATAGAGTATTCCCTGGGGGTTTCGCCGGACCTGTTGGTCTCATCGATCGATGCTCGTTACCGAGGTCAGTCGCACGAGACCAACGTGTCCTACCGGAGAGGGGACGGGGCCGAACGATTGTGGGCCGACTTCACCGCCGCCCATCGAGTTCGTAACGGTTTTGCCCTCGACGATCACGAGGTTGAGGTAGTGACACTTCGCGTCGCCGCCACTGCCCCTGCGGCTCTGACCTGGAACGATCTCGCCTTGAAGCCCGAGCCGGGAGAGCCTCGCCGGGGAGTGAGGGTCTCCTCCGACGGCTCCGAGATGACGCGTTGGTGGCGCCCCGCCCTTCGAGAAGGATCGTCTGTCGAAGGTCCGGCGCTCATCGAGGAAGCCGAGGCGACCACCTTCATCGACCGATCCGAAACCGCCCGCGTTCTCGGAGATGGGACGCTGGAGATCACTTGGAGTTGACAGATACTTCCGGTGACCCGATCGCCCTCGAGGTCTTCCGCCACCGAATCTCAGCGGTGGCCACCGAAATGGGAGATGTCCTGCGGCGGACCTCTCACTCACCCAATATCAAGGAGCGAGCCGACTGCTCGGTCGCGATCTTCGAATCCAGGGGGGAGATGATCGGTCAGGCCGAACACATTCCGGTTCATCTCGGTTCGATGCCGGCCTCGGTGGCAGCCGTTATCGATCGGTTCGATCCCCTGCCGGGAGCTCAGTACGCGGTCAACGATCCGTACGCCGGGGGCACCCACCTCAACGATTTGACGCTGGTGCGCCCGGTGTTCGTCGGGTCCCGGCTGGTCGGCTGGGTGGCCAACCGGGCTCACCATGCCGACGTCGGGGGAGATGCGCCCGGCTCGATGCCGGCCGGAGCCACTCGCCTCTCCCAGGAGGGCTGTGTGGTATCGCCCGTCCTGGCGGTCAAAGACGGATCCTGGCAAGAAGAGTTTCACTCGCCATTCATCGCCGCTACCCGAACGCCACTCGAGCGCGGGGGCGACCTCGCCGCTCAGCTTGGCGCCAACGAAGTGGGTGCTGCCCGCATCGCCGAGTTGATTGCATCGGATATCGAGGGCTTCGATCGTTCCTCGATGGCTCTCCTCGACTATGGCGAGCGCAGGATGCGCGCGGCCCTCTCCGAACTTCCGGCCGGCACCTTTCGATTCGAAGATGTGATGGAGTTCGGGGAAGACGACCTTCCCATTGCGGTGACGGTCCGGATTGAGGACGGGCATCTCGAGGCCGACTTCGCCGGCACCCATGCCCAGATCGAAGGGAACCTAAACGCGGTCGAAGCGGTGACTCGGTCATGTCTCTATTTCGCCATCCGGGTGGCCACCGACCCCAGCATCCCCGCCAACGGAGGGTGCTATCGCCTGCTCGATCTCAAAGCCCCGCTCGGGTCTCTGGTTAATGCGCAACCCCCGGCGGCGGTGGCGGCCGGAAATGTCGAGACCAGCCAGCGGATCGCCGACGTCCTCCTTGGAGCCCTCGCTCAGATGGCACCCGAACGTGTCCCCGCCGCCGGACAGGGGACGATGAACAACATCCTCATCGGTAACGAGCGCTTCGCCTATTACGAGACCTTGGCGGGTGGGCAAGGGGGGCGGCCCAGCAAAGCCGGACAGTCAGGGATACACACCGGGATGACCAACACCGCCAACACCCCGATCGAGTCGCTGCATATGCACTATCCGTTCAGGGTGACCCGCTACACGCTCCGTCGAGGGTCAGGTGGAGCCGGTCGATACCCGGGAGGGGAGGGGCTCGAGCGGGAGATCGAGTTCCTTGAAGCCGCCGAGCTTTCTCTCATCGGAGAGCGCCGGCGCAACCATCCTTGGGGCCTCCACGGAGGCGAGCCGGGCGCTACCGGAGAGGACTGGCTGCTCCGCCCGGGAGCGGCGCCCGACCGCTTACCGGGGAAAACCACGCTTGCAGTTCAGCGGGGCGATCGCCTCCTGGTGCGGACTCCTGGGGGCGGTGGTTGGGGCCGGGAATAGGCTGGCACCATGATCGAAGAACTGAGAGCCGCTCTCGATTCCGATCGGGTCATGGAAAGCAAGCTCCAGCTTCACCTTTACGGGCGCGATGCCGGCGTCTATCGAGGGAATCCCTCGGTGGTGGCCATTCCGGAGACGACGGAAGAAGTTGTTGAGATCGTCAAGATCGCCGCCCGCCACGAGGCGCCGGTAGTTGCCCGCGGGGCCGGTACCGGACTCGCTGCCGGCGCGGTCCCGACCGAGGGTGGCGTCGTCCTCGTCACCACCCGGATGAACCAGATCCACGACATCGATCCCGAGAAGCGAACGGCCTGGGTCGGGCCGGGAGTAATCAATCTTGATCTCTCGAAAGCGGCTGCCCCCTACGGCCTCTACTTCGCCCCCGATCCTTCCTCGCAGGCGGCCTGCACCATCGGGGGCAACATCGCCAACAACTCGGGGGGACCGCATTGCCTCGCCGAAGGATCCACTGTGAACCACGTCCTCGCCGTCGAGGTGGTACTCCCCGATGGGTCGATCGAGGTGATTGGATCGGAGGCGCCCGATCCCATTGGCCTTGATTTGCGAGGAGTGATGGTCGGTTCCGAGGGCACGCTCGGGATCGTGACTCGCGCCCTGGTGAAACTGACCCCGGTCGCGCCCGACATTCGCACCTTGCTTTGCTCGTTCTCCTCAATCTCCGATGCCGCGGAGACCGTGTCCGGAGTCATTGCCCGGGGGGTGGTGCCGGCGGCCTTGGAGATGATGGATCAGCGAATCGTCGAGGCGGTTGAGAACTGGCTTCATGCCGGACTTCCTACGCATGCTGCCGCCATCTTGCTGGCCGAAGTCGTCGGGGAGACGGCCGCCGTCGACGCCGAGGCTGATCTCATCGCCGAGGTCGCCCGCGCTAACAACGCGCTCGAGGTAGCCGTGGCGGCCGGCGAGACCGAGCGCGCCCTCCTCTGGAAATGCCGCAAGTCCGCTTTCGGGGCTGTCGCCCAGGCGGCACCCAACTACTACCTGCATGACACCGTCGTCCCCCGCACCCGGCTGGTGGAGACGATGAACAAGGTCTACGAGATCGGGCGCCGGCACGATCTATTGATGATGAACGTCTTCCATGCCGGTGACGGCAACCTCCATCCATTGATGATGTTCGATGCCTCCGAGCCGGGGATGATCGAAAAAGTGCAAGCAGCCGCCGATGAGCTCGTCGAAGTCTGCGTGGAGGCTGGTGGCGCCCTCTCGGGCGAGCATGGAATCGGGCGCGAGAAGCGCGATTTGATGCCACTCATGTTCAATGTCGCCGACCTCGACGCTCAAGCCCGCATCAAGGAGACCTTCGATCCGTTGGGACGCTTCAACCCCGGAAAGATCCTCCCCGCCGGCTCAAGATGTTTCGATCAAAGCGGGAGCCTTCCGCCGGGGGCGTGGGTGTGACCAGCATTCGGGCGGCGTCTGCGCGAATCGCTCGCCGGCTTGAAGCGCCCTCTGACGTCGAGCATCGACACCCGGGCTCGGTCCCAGAACTTGCCGAGGCGCTTTCCCAGGCTTCGAGCGAAGGTCGAACCGTCCTGTTATGGGGTGGTGGCACTCATCAGGGCTACGGGTATCCGCTCACTCCCGACTTGGTGGTCTTTACCGACGGCCTGGCCTCGATCGTCGAGTGGGAGCCCGACGACCTCACGGTCGTGGT
>DATBKE010000050.1:0-4216 GCA_036556085.1 Acidimicrobiia bacterium
CTGGCCAATCTGCTCACGAGGGTCGATACAACCGTCGCCGGGCCCGGCTGGTTTGATCCGGGCCGCAACGCCGCCCGGATGATGGACCTCGGTGAGTGGGTGCCGGAGGATTTGGACGAAGGCTGGGCTGCATCATGGCAAAAGGCGGAAACCAACGCCCGCCAGGTCATCGACCAGCTGCTCGACAGCTATCCCGACATAACTGAGCCGCGGGTAGCCCGCGACACGGTGGCCGCGATACCCGAAGGTGGGGTGATGGCCGTAGCTTCATCGATGCCGGTCCGGGATGTCGATTGGTTTGCCTCGCCCCGCACCGCCCTCCGCTTCGTCAGCAATCGCGGCGCCTCGGGTATCGATGGTTTTATCTCCCTCGCCGCCGGCGCGGCTGCCGTCGTGGGGAAACCCCTGGTGGGATTGGTAGGCGACCTCTCGTTTCTGCACGACACCAACGGTCTTCTCATCAAGCCCACGCATAACCTGGTCTTAGTCCTCGTCAACAACAGTGGCGGCGGCATCTTCTCGTTTCTACCGCAAGCCGACTACCCCGAGCACTTCGAGCAGATCTTCGGGACTCCGAGTGGAGTGGACTTTGGAGGGCTCAGCGAGGCGTTGGGGGGTGTCCACACACTGGTCGAGCGACCAGACCAACTTCAGCAGACGATCCACTTGGCGTTGGCCACGAGTGGGATCTCGATTGTCGAGGTCCGCACTGATCGGGCCCGCAACGTAGAGGTGCATCGACAGATCACGGATGAAGTGACCAGGTCGGTGGAATCTCTATTCGAGAGCTGACAGCATCGCCGCCAGCTTGAGACGGGTCTCCTCCAGTTCCTCCTCGGGCACTGAGCCAGCGACAATTCCATTACCGGCGAAGAGGCGGGCTCGGGCGCCGCTTAGTTCGGCGCAGCGCAGTGCAATGGCGAATTCGCCGTCGCCGTCCGCTCGGAAGAACCCGATCGGCCCGGCGTAGCGATTCCGATCCATCCCCTCCAACGAGGCGATTACTTCGAGGGCTTCTGACGTCGGGACCCCGCCGACCGCCGGAGTGGGATGGAGAGCGCGTACGAGGTCGAGTAAATGGACGTTTTGGTCGAGCTGACCGCTGATCGGGGTTGCCAGGTGCTGCACGTTGGCCAGGCGCAGCAACTCGGGCTCGAGCGGCGCTGACAAGTCGGAACAAAAACCGGAAAGAACCTCGCGCACTGAATCGGCCGCCAGGCGATGCTCGACTCTCATCTTCTCCGACGTCGCCAGCTCCTTGCCCAGGAGCTCGTCGGATTCGGGGCTGTCGCCTCGGGCCGCGGTCCCAGCGAGGGTGACCGCCGAGATCTGTCTCCCGCTCTTCTTGATGAGGAGTTCGGGGGAGGCCCCGACTAGGCCTTCGATGAGGAAGAGGAAGCACTCGGGGAATCGGAGGTGAAGTCTTTGCAGCACTCGATAGGGATCAAACGGCTCCTTCGACCAAAGGGCATGATCTCGCGCCAACACCACCTTCTTCACGGCCCCCGTCTCAATCAAGCCAATCACCGCCCCAACCGCTTCCAGCCAGAGATGGTCGGGAAGAGACGAGCCGGCGAAGCGGGGGCGATCATGTCGGCGAGCCTCAGGAGACGGCTGAGACAATTCGACCTGTGGCCCCAAGGTCTTGAGTTCGCCGCCGGCGAGCTCGACGATCGTCTCGGGCACCACCAAAACCGATTGCGAAGCCCTTTCATCGAAGGCGAAGCTGGCGAACACCACCGGATGGTGGGTTGCCTCGGCGCGTCGGAACCGATCGGGACCAACCCCGGGATCAACGACTGCTTTCTCGCCGAATCCAGCCAGGCTGGTATTCGGCGAAGACCACCAGGTATGGGGCCGGCGGGCGAGTAGCTCGATTGGGGTCACTGCTCGAGGCGCTGCCGGGCACCCTCGAGGACCAGCGATCGAAAGTGATGATCGACTATCCGTCCTGTGGCCGGGAGCATGGCGGAGAAGGCTTCGACCAGGCGCTGGGCGGCCTCCTCGTCGCTACCGGCATTGGCCTCCACTGAGTCGCGCACGAATCGAACGAAGAGGTTGATGGCCTCATCAACGACCGGTTGCATGGCTGCATCCATCTTGCGGGCCAGATCGAGCAATTCGCCCAAAGGGAGGCCGGCCTCGACGAGAGACATGCCGGCCTTGATCGGCTCGACGTCGTCCGGATCGAAGAGGGGATCGGGATCCGAGCTGACGGGCTTGAGAAAGCCCTCGCGCACGACCACCTCGAGGAGGGTTGGGGGGAGTTTGGTGCGAATAGCCAACTCTTCGAGGGTGAGCAGGTCAGTGGCTGGATGTAGAGCCTCGAGCAGGGCTCGATCCCAGGGATCCAGTCGGCGGGGGCCGGTCACGACTCTTCAGAATAAGTCGACTCGAGGAGCCCGAGCTCAAGCCATCGCCGCCACCGACAGCGGCCAGCCGGTCAGTTGCTGACCGATGAACTCGACGTGGCCCGGATCCTTGGAGGCGACGAAGCGCACCACCCCGGCGCCACGCTGTCGGGCCGTACGAGCAATCTGGCGGGCGACCGCCGGTGCCGGATCGACAATGACCGTTTGGGCACCCGCCCGCTTCGCGATGAGGGGAGCCAGAAACGGATAGTGGGTGCATCCGAGCACCAGCGTGTCGGCTCCGTGCTCGAGGACCGGATCAAGGTGTCGGGCAACAGCTCGCTCGGCCTTCGATCCATCGATCGTCCCCGACTCCACGAGATCCGACCAGCCCGAGCAAGCCCGCGTGACGATCTGGACATCCTCGGCGAACCGTCCTACGACCGAGGCAAAGAGTTCACCCTGGAAGGTCGCATCGGTCGCCAGTACGCCGATAACGCCGCTTCGGGTCAGACTCCTGGCTGGCTTAACAGCCGGTTCCATGCCAACGAAGGGCACCGAGGGATGGGCGCGACGGAGGTCGTGTAGGGCCGCGGCCGAGGCGGTGTTGCAGGCGAGGGCGACGACGGTGGCTCCTTCCGCCAGCAGGTAACCGACGTTCCGATGAGTGATCTCGGCTACCTGGCTCAGTGAGCGCTCTCCGTAAGGCGCATGGGAACTGTCGGCCAAGTAGAGAACATCGAGGTCGGGGCGCAGACGTCGCAACGCCACCAGGACCGACAATCCCCCCACTCCGGAATCGAGCATTCCGATCAATAGCCGGGAGTATCGTCGCTTTCCGAGTCGACAAGGAGTCTCTCCCGCATGGATCTCAACGGCGTCTCAGCGATTGTCACCGGTGGTGCTTCCGGGCTTGGCGCAGCTACCGCGCGCAAGCTGGCCCAGGCCGGAGCAGTGGTGATCATCGCTGATTTGCAGGATGAGAAGGGAACCGAGCTGGCCACGGACGTCAAAGGCAGCTTCGTCCACACGGACGTAACGAAAGACGAGATGGTGCAGGAGGCTGTCGACGTGGCAATGGCTGCGGCGCCTCTTCGGGCCGTTGTCAACTGCGCCGGTATCGGTCCGCCGGCGCGGACACTCAATCGAGATGGATCGCCTCACGCTATGGACCACTTCCGGACGGTGATCGAGATAAATCTCATTGGCACCTTCAATACCATCCGCCTGGCATCGGCGGCCATGGCGACTACCGAACCTCTCGTTGACGGCCAGCGGGGTGCAATCGTCAACACTGCATCGGTGGCGGCGTATGACGGCCAGATCGGTCAGGCCGCCTACTCCGCCTCGAAGGGGGGCATTGTCGGTATGACCCTCCCGATCGCCCGCGATCTCTCATCGGTGGGCATCAGAGTCAACACCATTGCACCCGGAATCATCGACACGCCTCTGCTAGCTGGACTCCCCGAACCAGCCCGCATGTCACTGGGCGAGCAGGTTCTGTTTCCAAAGCGACTGGGTCAACCAGATGAATACGCCGAACTGGCCCTGGTACTCCTCACGCACGACTACATGAACGCAGAGACAATTCGGATGGACGGCGGGATCCGGATGGGCCCTCGTTAGTCACGCTGGCTTGAGAGCACCCACTTGGCGCTTGAGATGGGCGACGATGGCTCCCATGCCGCGCAGTCGTTGCGGCGTGATTACTTCCTCGAGCCCCATCCCTAGATAGAAGTCACCTTCGACGTCCAAGATCGCCTCGGGCGTTTCGCCGTTGAGACCGGCTGCCAGGATCCCGGCATAGCCGCGAACCGTCGGTGACTCCGGCGGGGCATCAAAAAACAGCTGAACCTTTCCGTCCT
>DATBKE010000051.1:0-14589 GCA_036556085.1 Acidimicrobiia bacterium
CCGCAAGGGCATCGAGGTAGGTTCGATCACGCTCCACCCCTACGGGATACCTCACGGACCGCAACCCGGCCTGGCCGAGAAGGCCCTCGGCGCCTCCAGCACCCAAGAGCTGGCGGTGATGTGCGACACTTTTCGGCCGCTCCGACTCGGAAGCTTTGCCAAGACAATCGCTGACCCCGACTACATGTTCAGCTGGTACGAAGCAGCCGGGGCGACGCCTCCCGAACCCGGGACCATCGCCTGAACCCTTTTGAAGTGACGCAGATGCAATTGGGAATGGTCGGGTTGGGGCGGATGGGGGCCAACCTGGTTCGCCGATTGATGGGTGCGGGTCACGACTGCGTCGTCTACGACGTCAATCCGGAGCCGGTGGCCGAACTGGTGAGCGAGGGGGCGGTAGGAGCCGACTCGCTGGCTCAATTTGTCGATCATCTCAAGACCCCTCGAACGGTGTGGATCATGATCCCGGCCGCGTTTGTCGACTCAACGCTCGACGAGCTTGCCGCCCTGCTCGATCCCGGCGACGTCGTTATCGACGGAGGGAACAGCTTCTTCGAAGACGACATCGCCCGTCACAAGCGTCTGGCCGAGCGAGAGATCGAATATCTCGACATCGGAACCAGCGGAGGGGTTCACGGACTAGAACGTGGTTTTTGCCTGATGATCGGCGGGGCTACCGAGACCGTTCGCCGGCTCGAGCCCATCTGGAAGACCCTGGCCCCGGGGATCGAGGCGGCTGGCCGCACCCCAGGGAAAGAAGGCGAGCCCGGCCCTGGGGAGATGGGCTATCTCCACTGTGGGCCCACGGGCGCGGGCCATTTCGTCAAGATGATCCACAACGGGGTCGAGTACGGGATCATGGCTGCCTACGCCGAGGGGCTGGCGATTCTCGAGCGGGCCGACCTCGGATTGGCCAAGCATCGTCAGGATGCCGAAACCGCGCCTCTCCGCCATGCGTGGAGGTACCAGTACGAGATGGACCTGGCCGCCATCTCCGAGGTTTGGAGGCGGGGGAGCGTCGTTACCTCATGGCTTCTCGATCTCACCACCCAGGCCTTGGCTGGGGATCCCGATCTCTCCGACTTCACGGGGCACGTCTCCGACTCCGGCGAGGGGCGGTGGACGGTCCAAGCGGCGGTGGACTTGGGCGTTCCCGCCACCGTGATTGCCGCCGCTTTGCATCAACGCTTCGCTTCCCGTGACGAAGGGGATTTCGCCGACCGAGCCCTCTCGGCCATGCGCAAACAATTCGGGGGGCACGTTGAGGTACCCGCCGGTGGCTGAAGCTGCCGATGCCCTACTCCTCTTCGGCATTTCTGGAGATCTCGCCAAGAAGAAGCTCTTTCCGGCCCTCTACGACCTGCAGGCCTCGGGCCGACTCAAGATTCCGGTGGTCGGGGTGGCGGCCACGGAATGGACTGACGACGATCTCCGCCGGCGGGCACGAGAGTCGCTCGAAAGCGCCGCGAAAAAGATCGACGAGGACGTTCTGGCCGATCTTTGTAATCGGCTTCACTACGTGGCGGGCCAATACGAGGAGCCCGACATTTATCAGCGGGTGGCGGAATGCGTCGGCAAAAGCGAAATGCCGGTGTCCTATCTGGCCATCCCGCCGGCTCTTTTTCCCACCGTCATCCATGGCCTGACGTCGGTCGGCCTTAACCGAGGTCGGGTGGTGGTCGAGAAGCCTTTCGGCCGCGACCGCGCCTCCGCCCACGCCCTCAACCTCCTGCTCCACGAGTCGTATGACGAGAAATCGATCTTTCGGATCGACCACTTTCTCGGTAAGGAGCCTGTCCTCAACCTCCTCGTGTTCCGATTCGCCAACGCCCTGTTAGAGCCGGTTTGGAATCGTCACTACATCGACAACGTCCAGATCACCCTGGCCGAGTCATTCGGCGTCGACGGCCGAGGAGCTTTCTACGACGGGGTCGGAGCTCTGAAGGACGTCGTCCAGAATCATCTGCTGCAGGTGGTGAGCCTGCTGGCGATGGAACCGCCGATATCCGATAAGGCTGACGCCCTCCGGGACGAGACCGTCAAGGTGCTCAAAACCGTCACCACCTTTCGTCCCGACCAGATCATCCGCGGTCAATACCGGGGTTATCTGAACGAGCCCGGGGTGGCTCCCAACTCGACCACCGAGACCTTCGTCGCCCTTGAACTCGAAATCGACTCC
This sequence comes from Acidimicrobiia bacterium, assembly GCA_036556085.1. Taxonomy (GTDB): domain Bacteria; phylum Actinomycetota; class Acidimicrobiia; order Spongiisociales; family ZC4RG35; genus JACCTH01. Next base: position 2,180 of record DATBKE010000051.1, read on the forward strand.
TGGCGCTGGGCAGGGGTGCCCTTCTACGTTCGGGCGGGAAAGGGCCTGGCCACGACCCTGACCGAGGCGGTGGTGGAGTTCAAGTCGCCACCTCACATGCTCTTCGCTGCCGACAATCGAATTCCCCACGCCAACACCCTCCACTTCCGGATGAATCCCGACTACCTGATCGGGCTCAGCCTTCAGGCCAAGAGGCCGGGTGAAAAGCTGGTTTCCCATGGTGTCGACCTCGACGTGCAGACCGAGCGGGAGATAGGGATCGAGGGTCCGGAGGCATATGAGCGCTTGCTCGGTGACGCCTTCGAAGGGGATCAGCGGCTCTTTGCCCGCGAGGATTCGGTGGAGGAGGCGTGGCGCATCGTCGAAGCGGCGATCGCAAACCCGGGTCGCCCCGAGGTATACGACGTTGGTTCCTGGGGGCCATCCGCGGCCACCTATCTCGTCGGGCACAATCACCACTGGCACGCGGGAGAGAAGGTTTCCGACTGATGACGAGAGTGGTGTTGGTACGGCACGGCGAAACCGAATGGACAATGAGCCATCGCCACACCGGACGATCCGATATCCCTCTCACAGACGAGGGGCGGGAACAGGCTCGAATGCTCGGTCGAAGGCTGTCTGTATTCGATTTCGAGTTGGTTCTGACTTCACCCGCGTTGCGGACTCATGAAACCGCCAGCATCGCCGGCCTCGCTTCGTCGGCCGTTGCCGATCCCAATCTCTGGGAATGGGACTACGGCAAATACGAGGGCACCCGGACAGTCGATATTCGCCAGGAGATTGAGGGTTGGTCGGTCTGGACCCACGAGATCATCGGCGGGGAGAGCCTCGCTCATCTCGGTGAGAGGTGCGACCGAGTGGTTGCGCGTGTCAGGCGAGTGGAAGGCGATGTCGCCGTCTTCGGCCATGCACATGCCCTCCGGGTGCTGGCCGCGCGATGGCTCGGTCAGGAACCTGGCTTCGGGGCCAACTTGGTGTTGTCGACCGCCTCCATCTCAATTCTGGGATTCGAACGCGAGATGCCGGCGATCCTCCTCTGGAACGAGGTCGCCGCCGAGAAGTAGGTTCGCCGCGGTGCGCTAATTGACCCGCCAGGTTCCGGCCGAGGAAATCAGTTGGGCGAGATCGCCGGGTCCTCGTCGGCCCTGGGCGTCGGCGAGCTGTTGGCTCATCACCGTCTCATATGTTGGGCGGCGGACGCTACGGAAGATCCCGAGAGGGGTGGGCCCGTAAGGCCCGTGCGAAAGCCGGGAAAGGGCAAAGGCGATGGTGGGATCGGGCCGGTGCTGATCGTGGACCAGTATCCGGCTGGAATCGACGGCGGCCGTTTCCACGATCTGGGCGCGGCCATCGTCGAAGATCACCGCTCGGTCACCGCTGGGGCCAAAAGTGATCGGCTTGCCATGGACGAGATCAATTCGATTGATTGCACGCTCGTCCTTGCCGGTCAAGGCGATGAACGCCTTGTCGTTGAAGACGTTGCAGTTTTGGTAGATCTCAATGAAGGCGGTGCCTTGATGCTCATGGGCCGCCTTGAGGATCTCGGTGGTGTGGGTCCGGTCCATATCGATGGTGCGGGCGACAAATGAGGCCTCCGCTCCCAGCGCCAGGCTGATCGGGTTGAACGGGTAGTCGACCGATCCCATGGGCGTCGACTTGGTCTGCTTGCCGAGCTCAGAGGTCGGTGAGTACTGGCCCTTCGTCAACCCGTAAATCTGGTTGTTGAACAGTAGAATTTTGAGGTTGAAGTTTCGACGAAGTGCGTGGATCAGGTGGTTTCCGCCGATGGAGAGGGCATCACCGTCCCCGGTTACCACCCAGACCGAGAGGTCCGGCCGGGTGGCGGCGATGCCGGAGGCAATGGCGGGGGCCCGACCATGGATCGAGTGCATCCCGTAAGTGTTCATGTAGTAGGGAAAGCGCGATGAACAGCCGATTCCGGATACGAAGACGATCTTCTCCCGGGAAACACCCATCCCGGCCATAAAGCCCTGCACGGCTGCCAGGATCGTGTAGTCGCCACAGCCCGGGCACCAGCGCACCTCCTGATCGGTCTGGAAGTCGGCCCGTGTGTAAGTGGGAGTGGTCATGAGGCTTGCTCCATCAGTCCGAGGACGGCAGCTTCGATTTCTCCAACCTTGAATGGTTCGCCGGCAACCTTGTTGAGGCCCTTGGCATCGATCAGGTATTCGGCTCGAATCAACCTTCGCAGCTGACCGTTGTTGAGCTCGGGGATGAGGATTGTCCGGTAGGAGGACAAGACCTCTCCAAGATTGGCGGGGAACGGGTTGAGGTGGCGGAGGTGGGCGATGGCGATCGGCTTTCCGCGATTGCGGAGCCGGTTGGCGGTGGCCCGGATCGCTCCGTAGGTGGAACCCCACCCCAGGATCAGGATCTCCGCACCGGGGTCGGCCTTGACATCAAGGGCCGGAATGTCAGACGCGATATTGGCGATCTTCCATGCCCGGGTGTCAGTCATCAGTTGGTGGTTGTCGGGGTCGTAGGAAACATTTCCGGTGACGGCTTCCTTCTCCAGCCCACCGATTCGATGCTCAAGACCGGCTGTCCCCGGCACAGCCCAGGGACGGGCGAAGGTTTCGTAGTTGCGCTCGTAGGGGAGGAAATGGCCCCCGCCGTTGGACGAGACCGCGAACGGGATCGAGATGTCGGGCAATGTTTCAACATCGGGGAGTAACCAGGGTTCAGATGAGTTGGCGACGTGGTTATCGGACATCAAGATCACCGGCGTCATGTATTTGATGGCGATCCGGGCGGCCTCGATCGCCAGATCGAAGGCCTCGGCCGGGGTCGGGATTGCGATCACCGGCAGCGGTGCTTCTCCGTGACGTCCGAACATGGCGATGTAGAGATCCGACTGCTCGACCTTGGTGGGCATGCCGGTGGAGGGGCCCGCCCTCTGCACGTCGACCAGGATGAGCGGAAGCTCGGTGTTGATGGCCAGGGACATCGCTTCGCTCTTCAGCGCCACCCCGGGGCCGGAGGTTCCGGTCACCCCGAGGTTGCCTGCGAATGAGGCGCCGATCACCGCCCCGATGGCGGCGATCTCGTCTTCGGCTTGGAACGTGCGCACCCCGAAGTTCTTGTGCATCGACAGCTCGTGGAGGATGTCGGAGGCGGGGGTGATGGGATAGGTCCCGTAGAAGAGAGGGAGCTTGGCGCACTGGGCGGCGGCGATGAGACCCCAAGCCAGCGCCGTGTTCCCGGTGACGTTGGTGTAGGTACCGGGGCGCAGCGCAGCCGGCCGGACCTCGAAGGTCGTCTTCGCGGCCTCGGTGGTGAAGCCGAAGTTCCAGCCCGCCCTGAGGGCGGAGACGTTGGCCGCCACCACCGATGGCTTCTTGGCGAACTTGGTCTCGACCCAATCGATGGTCGGCTCTAGGGGTCGATTGAAAAGCCATGCGAGGAGACCGAGGGCAAAGAAGTTCTTCGATCTCAGAACGTCACGACCGCTGACTCCGCTGTCCTTGACCGCCTCCTTAGTGAGGGTGTCCATGGGGATTTCGATGACTCGATAGACCTGAGCCAGGTCGGTTTCGAGCGGGTTCTCTTTGTAACCGGCTTTGACCAGGTTGCGCTCGTCAAATGCTTCGGTGTTGACGATCAGCGTTCCGCCCGGCCGCAGATCCTGGAGATTGGTTCGCAGGGCGGCAGGGTTCATGGCCACCAGGCAGTCGGGAGCGTCGCCGGCGGTGAGGATGTCGTAGTCGGCGATCTGCACCTGGAAGGAGGAGACGCCGGGCAGCGTGCCCGCCGGGGCCCGGATCTCGGCCGGGAACGAGGGCAGGGTCGAAAGGTCGTTGCCGAAGTAGGCGGAAGCATCGGTGAACCGACTTCCAGCCACCTGCATGCCGTCGCCGGAGTCGCCGGCGAAACGGATCACAATCTTGTCTACGGTCAGTCGGTCGTTGGGGTGGTCGGTCTGGTTCTTATCGGCCTCGAGAGCCGGGGCAATGGTCTCCACTTTGGTTTCTTGCTAGAGGTTGGTGATTCATCGGTCGATGGTCTTTACTTCTACGGGAATCTTCGGCTGCTCGAGGCGAAAGATTCAGCTCGAAGCCGCACAATCCCCACCATGCATCCTAGGGCTGCTTTGTTTTACGTCGGCGTCACCTGACGATGTGGTGGGGCGGCAGTCTCAAACCGGCCATCCCCTCACCCTCGAGGCGGGCGGCGAGAGCCAGCAATGCCCTCTCCCGCCACCAGGGAGCGATGATCTGCAGGGAGGGTGGTGGCAGCGACGCCTCGTCCCCGAGGGTCAGGGGGACCACGATGGCAGGCACTCCGGCGTGGTTGACCAATGAAGAGAACCAGGAGAGAACGCTCCGGTAGTGATGCTCGCCGATTCGATCCTCGCCGATCACCTTCCGCCGGGCCGCCACCGCCGGCGTGAGGAGAAGGTCAACTCGCTCGAAGACCGAGGCGAAAGCCTCGACCAGGGCCGCCCGCCATCGGTGAGCCGCGGCGTACTCGGCCCCGGTCACCTGTTCGGCTGCTTCCAGGCGAAGGTCGACTTCGGGCCCATAGGGCTTTCCTTCCGATCGAAAGGGGCGATGCACCGAAGCTGCCTCGAACCCGGCGAGCTCGACGATCTTCCCCCAGGGGACGAGGGCGGGCTCATCAACCTCCACGATGTCGAAGCCAAGCGAAGTCAAGTCATCACGGACCCGTCCGAACCAGTAGGCCAGCCCCTCTTCGGCCGGGGCTTGACTGACCCAAGCCGAAGGTACCCCGAGCCGACGGGGAGGGGGTGAGGCTGGCTCGCTTCCGGCGCCGGCGAGAGCCTCGTAGACGCCGGAGAGGGTCCTTGTGTCCCGTGCCATCGGTCCGATCGTGTCGAGCGAGGGAGCGAGGGGGAAGCTACCGGCGGTGGGAACTCGTCCCCAGGTCGTCTTGAGACCGTAGATGCCGGTGAGAGCAGCTGGCACCCGGATTGATCCACCAGTGTCGGTGCCGAGGGCGGCCGGGACCAGACCGGCGGCCACCGCCACGGCCGAGCCGCCCGAGGAGCCACCCGGAGATGTGGCTAGATCCCAGGGATTGCGGATAGGCCCGAACCAGGGATTCTCGGAGGAGAACCCGTAGGCCCACTCATGGAGTCCGCTCCGGCCAACCACACTTGCTCCGGCCTGGCGGAGACGCTGGACAACCGGGGCGTCAGTGGTGGGGATGCGACGGTAGAACCCGGAGCCACAGGTGGTGGGAAGGCCTCTTTGATCGATGATGTCTTTGACCACCAGAGCCAAGCCCTCGAGGGGGCCAGCTGCCCCCGGCTGCGATCGATGATCGATCAGCGTGCAGGCATTGAGAAGATGCTGGTGCTCTTCGAGCCGGGCGAGGGACTCAGCCGGTGACCACCAGCTCTCATTCAAAGCTGATTCCGTTCTGTTCGGGAACGATTGAGATCCAGAGGTATCCGGGCGGCACTGTCATATCGTCGCCGTTCAGGTCGCTGAGGATGAGATGGTCCTCGCTCGACTCCCGAGACCAAGTGCCTTCCAGCACCCCGCCCTGAGAGAAGACGTAGGCCGTCCCGGTGCCGACGGTGTCCATGGCCGGCACTGAAGTCTGGCCGGCAGGAGCCTGCTCGGTGTATCGGCGGGCAATGATGACGACCAGCGAGTCAGCCGTGATCTCGTAGCTGTCACCTTCGGGATCAAGCCCTTCGGAGGGGCTACCTCCGTAGAGGCGTGCGTAGTTGCGGGCGACCGGGTTGTACTCCCAGGTCACGAGAAAGCTGTTGCCGAAGTTCATCACCACCTGCGATGCCCGCTCGGCAGACTTGGGCATGTCGTTGAAGCTGTACCAGGCGGTCGGGGGCTCATTTGGGTAGTCCCGTTCGTCGGCGATCTCGCGCAACGATTCGGTGTTGGTGTAAAGATCATGAGGGGCGCGGCGGCCATCTATGCGAAACATGGCCGGACGGACTTCGCCGATGATCCCCTCGACTTCGGCGCGGAGGCCAGCGATCACCCAGTCCTGGCCACCCGAGATCGCCATCGTGGCGTTGAGCGGGTTGAGCAGCCGGCCGTCACTGGGACGGCCGGAGCGGACCGGGCCCAGGTACTCGGCGTCCGTCGAATGGAATAGAGCGATGAAGCGGGTCAGGCCCTCCACTGGAACCTCGACCACCGCCTCGGCAAGGTCGAGACCGGACTGGGGACGAGCGTTGGGGTGATTGTCGATCTTGACCGCGATCACCCGCCGCTCGAGATTCTCCGCATCCTCCACCGGCAATCCATTGATGGGCGAGGTCGGAAGCGGTTCAGTGGTAGTGGTGATCGCTTCCGTGGTTGTCGTTGCCTCGGTGGTGGAGGGAGCAGCAGTCGTAGTGATCACCGAAGTCGTCGTAGCGGCAGGCTCGGCCGAACAGGCGACACAAAGCAGCACCAAAAGGGGGAGGGAACGACGCATGAGCCGCTCGATCCTAAGACGGGCCGGCGATTTAGCTAAAGCTCGTCCGTCAAGCTATTTGCCCCGGGCTCCCCCCGGCAAATACGCGAGGCTCAGCGGTTGAGGCTCCCTTGCACCGGCAGATGGGGCAAGGCACCTTCGGGCTCGTCGACGACGATGGCCAATTCCGTCTCGGCGGGAGTCGAATGGAGCGTGTACACGGCGTCGATGTTGATGTTGGCATCGGCCAGGTTGCGGGCAATCGCCGCAAACTCTCCCGGCGTGTTGGGCACCACCGCTTTGAGCACCTGAAACTCCTCGGCTATCACTCCGGCGCCGTCAAGAGCGCGTCGGGCACGATCGGCATCGTCAACGATGATTCTGATCAGGCCTTCTCCATCGAAACCGAACGCCGTGAGAGCCTCGATGTTGACCCCGGCTTGGGCCAATACCTCAGCGAGGCTGGCCAGCCGCCCCGGCCTGTTGTCCATGCGGACCACAAACTCGGTCATGACGAAAACCTAGTACGGATTGGGAACCGATGGGCGGGCTATCCCGCGCCCACCCTAAGGTTCGAGGATGCCTGGGCGGCATCAACAACCGAGTCCGCGTCTGGGACTCGTGCTGGCGGTGATCGCCGGTCTCGCTGTCGTCGTCTCGATAATCTTGGCGCTGCGCGGCGAGGAGTCCGCGCCACCCACAACCCTTGCCGTCGCCCTCAGTACGATCACGGTCGCGCCGACGTCGACTCCCACAACGGTTGCCACTTCCTTGACGACCACTGCTCCGGTTACAACGCTGGCTGATCCCCTCGCCTCCCTGTTCCTGACCGGCGATGGCATCGGTGAGATCGGATTGGGCACGCCGGCCGAGAATGCCATCACCCAGCTTTCGGCGATCTTCGGCTCCCCCGACGACGACACCGGCTGGACGTCGAGTCTGGGGACCTGTCCCGGAACCGAATCACGGATCGTGCGCTGGTCGAGTCTGCAGATATTCCTCACCAATGGGGAGACCGCCTGGGCCAGCGAGCCTCACTTCTTCCACTACGGGCAATCCCTGGCGGCAGGTGGAGGCGAGTATCTCGATCTCCGTACGGACAAGGAGATCGGAATCGGCAGCACGATCTCTGAGTTGAAATCGGCTTACGGCGATGCGGTCGTCGTCGGCGACGATCCGGCCTTCGGTCCTTACTGGGAGGTGGCGGGGACCGATCCTTCTTACCTGTGGGGGACCGCGACCGGTGTCGCCGATGATTCGGTCATCGACGCATTGTCAGGCGGCGCCGGCTGCGGCGAGTAGCGATCAACATCCCTTGGGTTGGCACCGGACCAAAGCGTCGGCTGTCGTCGATGGTGGCCGAACGATTGTCGGAGAGAACGAAAACAGCCGCCCGGTCGACCAGCCACCGACCTTCAGGGAAGGTCTCGCCCCGGCCCCAGAGGTCGAGGCCGGAACGGCCGTTGACGAGGAGGGCTCCGAAGTCGAGTTCGATCTGCTCACCAGGCAGGCCGACGACTCGTTTGACGAGCCAGAAGTCGGGTATGAGAGGGTGGACAAAGACGGCGATCGCCCCTCGGGGTGGGATGCCATGGAGGCGAGTACACCAGAGGCGATCGCCGTCGACCAGGGCTGGTTCCATCGAGCGATCGGCTACGACGAATCTCGGCACGGGGCGATCGAGTATGTTCGACTACCCGGGGCCGTACAACTAGCCCGGTCCTGAGGAGAAGGAGGATTTCCCCTATGGGTCTGTTCACATCGGTCAGAAGGTTTTCCCAGCTCAAGGTCGCGCATGGTCACTGCGACTTGATGTGTGGCGTGTACGACCCTGCTCAGGCAAAGATCGAGGCGATGTCAGTGCTCAAAGCCTGTGAAAAACTGGCGGCGAGCGACGACGAGGTATTCAAGGACCGCGCCGTGATCATCAAGGAGCAGCGGGCAGATCTGGTTAAGCATCACCTTTCGGTCTTGTGGAGCGACTTCTTCAAGCCGCATCACGTCGAGGCGTTTCCCGACCTCCACGAGAAGTTCTGGATGGCGATCAAGGCGGCAGGTGACGCCAAGAAGTCGAACGACGCCAAAGTGGCGCAGAAGCTGATCGACGCCATCGACGAGATCTCCGACATCTTCTGGCAGACCGAGGAGTCGAAGGCGAGCGGGGTCTACCCTCCAGCCTGACCGAACCCAGGGTTGGGAGGACGGTGGTACCGCCCTCCGAGCCCACAGAACGACCGCCGGTTCGGAAAAATCGCATGTATCTCGACGCCATCGCTGACGCCGACCCATATCCGTATTGGCTCGACGATGTCGATGAACCTGAGTCGAACCCGACCCTGGTTCGGGTCGAGGACTGCGACTTGGCGGTGGTGGGTGGCGGCTACACCGGGCTTTGGACGGCCATCCTCGCCAAGGAACGAGACCCCTCACGAGACGTGGTTCTTATCGACGCCTTCTCGGTGGGCTCAGCCGCAAGCGGTCGCAACGGCGGATTTCTCGAGTCGAGCCTGACCCATGGCGTGGCCAATGGGATGGCGCGGTTCGGAAATGAGTTGGCGATCCTCGAGCAGCTGGGTCTGGAAAATCTCGATGCCATCGAGGCGGCCATCGGCCGCTACCAGATCGATTGCGACTTCGAGCGTACCGGGGTGATAGACGTCACCACCTCCGAGCAGGGAGTGGAGGACTTTGCCGACGACTTCGAATTGCTCTCCTCTCTTGGACAAGACGTCGAATTGCTAGACGGACCGTCAATGCGCCAACAGGTCAACTCGCCCACCTACCGGGGAGGGCTTTGGCGGAAAGGGCGTGCTGCCCTCGTCGACCCGGCGCGGCTGGCCTGGGGCCTCAAGGCAGCCGCCGAGTCGCACGGAGTGCGGATTTACGAGGATTCCAGAGCGACGGGCTTGCGAAAGGACGACGGTGGGGTGCTGGTCACCACGCAGCTCGGGGGTGTGAGGGCCGCGAAGGTGGCGCTCGGCACCAATGCCTTCAAGCCTTTGCTACGGCGGATCGGCCAATACATCGTCCCGGTTTACGACTACGCGATGGTCACCGAACCGCTCAGTTCTTCGCAGATGGCAGAGATTGGATGGTCAGGCCGCCAGGGTCTGTCCGATTATGCAAATCAGTTTCACTACTACCGCTTGACCGAAGACAACCGGATTCTCTGGGGCGGGTATGACGCCATCTATTACTGGAGGGGACAGGTCAACCCCCTCCTCGAGCAGCGTCCCGAGACGTTCGCCCTTCTCAGCCAGCATTTCTTCGAGACATTTCCTCAGCTCGAAGGAACCAAATTCACCCACGTATGGGGAGGTGCGATCGACACCTGTACGCGGTTCTCGGTGTTCTGGGGGACGGCCCTATCGAAGCGAGTCGGTTACGCGATGGGTTACACCGGACTGGGAGCGGCGGCGGCACGCTTTGGGGGAGAAGTGATGCTCGATCTCCTCGACGGCAACCGCACAAAGGCCACGAGCCTTCGCTTCGTGCAGAAAAAGCCGCTCCCGTTTCCTCCGGAGCCCTTCCGCTTCCTGGGCATCCAGGCGACGCGCTGGGCGCTTCGGCGCGAGGATCGCACCGGAAAGCGCAACCTCTGGTTGCGACTCCTGGATCGATTGGGTCTCGGTTTTGACAGCTAGGCGGCGGTGCCCGGTTTCTTGGCGCCGGGCTTTTGAACCTTGTCCTTGATGTTGGTGGCCTTGGCTTTGGCCGTGTCGAGGAGGCGTCGTGCCCAGACGAACTCGGTGGCGAGGACGGCGAGGCCGGCGAAGATCAAGAGCCACCCCGGAACGACGGGGAGAAGCAAACCGATGAGGCCGGCAAGAACCATGATGGTTCCCCCGACGACAGCGACGACTCGGATCAGAAGCGGGCGTCGAGCCCTCTCCGTGACTGCCTCGTCGGTGGTTGCCGGGATTTGCATGATGTGTGACGTTATGCGTCCTCGTTAAGTATGTCGTCTGAAATCTTTTGAAATAGAGGGGCGATTTCACCCAGTTTGGTGCCGGGGGTCACTTTGGGACGGGACCACTCGTCAACGGGGCCGGTTCCGAGCATCTCCCCGACCTGCGGCGAGGTGAAAGGAAGATAGGGAGTAAAGACCACGGCCAGACCGGAGATCGCGGCGGAGGCGGTGTAGAGAACCGTCGCGGCCCGATCGCGGTCAGTGTTGACGAGTTTCCAGGGCTCGGTCGAGTTCAGATAGACATTGACCGCGGTAGCGGCCTCCATCGCCGTACGCAGGCCGGCGCGCAGTTCCACCTCAGAGATCAGCTCCCCGACCCTGTTCAACGCCGTATCGATAGCAGCGATGACCTCCTCGTCGATTTGAGAAAGCGGTCCTGGTTCGGGTATCCGGTGTTCGAAGTTGCGGCTCGTGATGGTGAGGACCCGATTGACCAGATTTCCCCAGGTGGACACCAGTTCCTCGTTGATCCTGCGAATTATGTCCCCGTCAGCGAGATCAGTGTCGTTCTGCTCAGGGAGATTCGCCGCCAACGCAAATCGAAGGGCGTCGGGCTCGATACGCTCGGCGTACCAGCCAACAGATCTACCGACGCCCCGGCTTGCCGAGGCTTTGTCGCCTTTGAAGGTAATGAACTGATTGGCAGGGATGTCAGTCGGCAAGTTGAGTCCTCCATAGCCCATCAACTGGCACGGCCAAATGACAGCGTGGAAGACGATGTTGTCCTTGCCGATGAAGTAGTAGCTGGCAGCTTCGGGATTCTCCCACCAGTCTCGCCAGGCCTCCGGAGTTCCCTTCATCGCCGCCCACTCCTTCGCCGCCGATAGGTAACCAATCACCGCGTCGAACCACACATAGATTCGTTTGCCCTCGCCAATGGTGTCTGATTCTTCTGGGATCGGCACTCCCCAGGTCAGATCGCGGGTAATGGCACGGTCTTGGAGTCCCTCCTCGGTGAACCCGATGGCCATCCTGAGAACGTGACGCCGCCAACCCTGTCGACTCTTCAACCAATCAAGCAGCCGCTTTTGAAATCTGGACAGGAGTAGGTAGTAGTGGAGGGTCGTTCGCACCACCGGACTGGCGCCAGTGAGTCGGCTGCGCGGCTCAATCAGATCCATCGGGTCCAACTGCCGTCCGCAGTTCTCGCATTGATCACCGCGAGCTTCTGCGTACCCACAGTGAGGGCATTTTCCTTCCACGTAACGGTCCGGCAGGAAACGGTCGGCTTCCGGATCAAAGAGTTGCTCGCTTTCCTTTGTCGCGAGGTACCCATTGTCTCGGAGATGACGGAAAACGTCCTGGGTAACCGCAAAGTGGTTGGGAGTTCCAGTTGACGTGTAAAGATCAAAACTGATCCCCAGCTGTTTCCAATTGGAGAGAAACTCCGCGTGGTAGCGGTCGACGATCACCTGTGGCTCGACCCCCTCCTGGTCGGCTCGAACTGTGATCGGAGTTCCATGTACATCCGAGCCGGAGACCATGAGCACTCGGTTTCCTGCCAATCGGTGATATCTGGCGAAAATGTCCGCCGGCAGATATGCCCCGGCAATGTGTCCGAGGTGACGAGGGCCCGAGGCATAGGGCCAAGCAACGGCGACGAGTATGTTCTGGCTCACGAAGCCGGGAGGCTACCGGGCTATTGGGTTTGCTCTCGTGGCAGGACCAAGGCCATTGATTAACTCAAAGCCAGCATGCGCGTCCCAGCTGTCACGCAAGCGAATCTTCTGGCGGTCGGGGGAGCGGTTTTCGGACCCGCTACTTTCAAGGAGCGATGAATCCCTGATGAAGTTGTTCGACGGATCTTGAGATGGATTCAAAGTCGGATGACTTGCGTTTCCCCGGCGGAGGATCAGGGCCTCCCGGCCACCTCAATCTTCTCCGATGGACCGGGGATCGGGGATCGATCTCCATCCCCATCCCGTGGATGGCGACGTGGTGGTGATACCAACACAGGGTGGTGAGGTTGTCGGGGTGATGGCCTCCACCGTGGGATCTGGGGTGAATGTGGTGGATTTGTAACCGGTAA
>DATBKE010000052.1:0-3484 GCA_036556085.1 Acidimicrobiia bacterium
GTCGGGACGGTTGCTCTTCCGCCATGTGCTGCCGAACGTGACCGCACCCATCATCGTGCAAATTGCCCTCGCCCTTTCCTGGGCCATCCTCACCGAATCGAGTCTCAGCTTCCTGGGCCTCGGTACCCAGCCGCCGGACCCTTCCCTGGGCCTGATGGTGAGTGAAGCCCGGACCCTCTTTGCTCGGGGTTGGTGGCTGATGGTTTTCCCGGCCAGCGCGATCGTGCTGGCGGTGGTGGGCCTGAACCTGTTGGGCGACGCGCTGCGCGACGTGTTGGATCCCACCCGGAGAGAAGGCCGCTCGTAATGGATCTGGCCGACCTGGTAACGGAGCAGTTGCGGCCAGAGTTGGCCGACTTGGACCTTTGGCCCACCACCGAGTTGGTGCGGCTGATGGCTGCCGATCACAAGGAGGCGGTCGAGGCGGTGGTGGCGGCTACCCCGAGCATCGTCGCCGCCATGGAAGCCATTCAGTTCCAGCTCGAAGCCGGAGGCCGTCTCATATATATAGGTGCTGGCTCCGCCGGCCGGCTCGGACTGCTCGACGCCGCTGAGTGCCCACCGACGTTCAACACCGATCGCGTCATCGGGGTGATGGCGGGTGGGAGCGCGGCTTTCAATCTCCCGCAGGAGGCGGCAGAAGACGACTACGGGGCCGGCGCTGCCGAGATGGACAAGCTCGCAGTCAACGGAAACGACGCCGTGGTGGGATTGGCCGCCTCCGGTCGTACCCCCTACACCATCGGAGCCATGGTGCGGTCCCGTGAGTTGGGTGCGGTAACGGTGGGGATATCTTGCAACCCCAGCTCGGTGTTGAGTCGGCAGGTCGACTACCCGATCGAAGTCCTAGTCGGCCCGGAAGTCATCGCCGGTTCCACCCGCTTGAAGGCGGGCACGGCTCAGAAGGCAGTTCTCAATATCATCTCGACCGGGTTGATGGTCAGGCTTGGCAAGACCTTTGGCAATCTCATGGTGGACGTTCGCGCCAGCAACGAGAAGCTGCGCGATCGGGCTCGACGAATCGTCGTTCAGGCCACCGGCGCTGAGGCGGACCAGGTCGAAAAGGCGTTGGGCGCCGCCGACGGCGAGGTGAAGGTGGCCATCATCATGCTGCTGGCCGGGCTCGGGGCAACCGAGGCGCGCCACAAGCTGGCAGCACATCGCGGAGTGGTGAGGGAAGCACTCGAGAACCGATGAAAGTTGTCGGGCTTATCTCCGGCACGTCGATGGACGGGATCGATGTGGCGATCGCCGACCTCCGACTTGATGGTGAACAGATCGAACTGACACCGCTCGGCGCCATGGTGGTCGAGTACCAGCCGGAGCTGGGCACTGATTTGGAGGCTGCGCTCCCTCCCCACCCGACCACTGCCGAAGCGATCTGTCGACTTGACAGCGAGGTGGGACAGGCGTTTGCCGGAGCCGCCGGCACTGCCCTCGCCGAGTTCAACGTCGATGCCGATCTCGTCGTCTCGCACGGCCAGACCATTTTTCACTGGGTCGATAGAGGTCAGGCCCGGGGAACGCTGCAGATCGGACAGCCGGCCTGGATCGCCGAGCAGACCGGATTGCCGGTGGTTGCCGACCTGCGAGCGGCCGACGTCGCCGCCGGCGGACAGGGCGCCCCACTGGCAGCCATTTTCGATGTGCTCCTGCTGCAGGAAAGAGACAAGAGTTGTGCAGCCGTCAACATCGGAGGCATCGCCAATCTCACTGCGCTGGGTCCTCAATTGGAACCGGTGGCGTTTGACACCGGTCCCGGCAACGTCCTCATCGATGCCGCGGTCCGCCATGTCACCCAAGGGACCCAACGTTTTGACCGCGCCGGAGAGCTGGCCCGCCGCGGCACCATCCATCGTCCCCTGCTCGATCGTCTCCTTTCTGAGCCCTACTACCGAGCGCCACCGCCCAAAACGACTGGAAGAGAGCTGTTTCATCTTCCCTACCTTTTGGAAGCGGTGACGGGCGTGGGATCGGTGCCTGCGGATGACTTGGTTACCACCGTCACCTACCTCACCGCCCGCACAGTCGCCGATGCCTGCAGGGAGCATTCCGTCGAGGAGGTCATCGTTTCCGGCGGCGGAGCCGAGAATCCAACCCTGCTCGAAATGCTGGCCGACGAGCTAAACGATGTCGTCGTTCATCCCATCGACGACCTGGGGATTCCGGCGGCATTCAAAGAGGCGTACTTCATCGCCCTGATCGGCTTTCTCACCTGGAACGGTCTCCCGGGCAACGTCCCTTCGGCCACCGGGGCGAGGATGCCAAAGATTCTGGGATCTGTTCTGGCAGGGCACGGTCTTTCGATGCCAGCCCCGGCCGCGATCGCTCCCAGGTCACTTCGAATCGTCTCCCAGGCATGAGCGCTCCGGTGCTGGTGGTGCGCGATCTCACCACCGTCCTCAACCTGGAAGACGGTCCGGTCGAGGTGGTGCGCGGGGTGAACGTCGATGTGGCCGGAGGAGAAACCGTTGGGCTGGTCGGTGAGTCCGGATGCGGAAAGACGATGGCGATGCTCTCAGTGATGGGCCTCCATCCCCAGCCGCCAGCCGAGATCGTGGCAGGGGAGGTGCTGGTTGGGGGCCGCGACCTCCGAAAGCTGGGGGAGGAAGAACGTCGCATGGTTCGGGGGGCGGAGGTGGCGATGGTCTATCCGGATCCGATGACGTCGTTGAACCCGTTGATGAGAATTGGCGACCAGATCGGCGAGGTGCTCTTGGCCCACGGCAAGTCTCAAGCCGAGGCGAAGCGCCGAACCATAGAGGTGCTCGGTCAAGTAGGGATACCGCAACCGGCGAGAGCGGCGGAGTCATACCCCCACGAATACTCGGGCGGGATGCGGCAAAGGGCCATGATTGCAATGGCTCTGGCTCTTCACCCGAAAGTCCTAATCGCCGACGAGCCCACGACCGCGCTCGACGTCACCATCCAGCAACAGATCATCACGCTGGTTTCCAACCTGCAGCAGGACTTGGGAATGGCCGTGATCTGGGTTACCCATGATCTCGGAGTAGTAGCCCGCGTGGCCGAGCGGATCCTCGTCATGTATGGCGGGCATATCGTCGAAACTGGACCCACGGATCAGGTGTTCAAGCGTCCCGAGCACCCCTACACGGCCGGTTTGCTCGAAGCGATACCGAAGGTCCGAGGGGCCGAACGTGCTCCCCTGCGACAAATCCCGGGATCGCCGCCGGATCCCACTCGGCAACCCTCAGGCTGTCCTTTCCATCCCCGGTGTCCGAACGTAAGGGAGAGATGTCGAGTGGAGATGCCTCCGCTGACCGTGAGGCAAGTCGCTGAAGAACGCGACCCCGGCCGTCAGGCGGCTTGTTGGGTTCCACCCGCGGAGTGGGTGGCATGATCGAACCGATCCTCCGGGCCGAGGATCTGGTCCGGCACTATCGGGTGCGGGGTTCTGGCCAGACGTTGGCGGCCGTGGCGGGAGTGTCACTTACGCTCAATCCCGGCGAGACGCTGGGCGTGG
>DATBKE010000053.1:0-4437 GCA_036556085.1 Acidimicrobiia bacterium
CCAACGGACCGCTTAAAGGCAGCCGGTGGAATGTGCACTCACAAAGTTGCACTGATAAGCCTTGATCAGATTGACACCGAGCTCTCGGACTGGCTGCGACTGGCGTATCAACGGGCCTGATTCTCGTTACAGAACAGCGATCCTCGGAGTCAGGCGGACGCCCGGGTTGAGCCACGCGGCACTGGCCTAAAGACCAGTTCTTGGTCCTCCCACTCGGACGAAGGGCCAGTCTTGACACAATCCCTCGTTTCGCCTGGATCGACAATCTGAACTGCTAACGAAATTGCTAACGCCAACGCGGATACCGAGGACCACGCGAGGGCACAGACTGCCACTGTGAAAGGCCCAACCCGTGCCAGGAGGCGCTTCATCGACACGATGGGCCACAAGAGGACATGATCGTCGGCTGCCTTAGGATCTGGTGGGTTCGCCCAATGTGGGTTCGAGTCCCACCGCCCGCACCATTTAAAGAATCCCCGTTGTGTGAAGGAAAACTGCGGCGGATGTGCTGATTACGCCGATTCCGGTTCGATCGGGAAAGATGCACCAATTGCAACGGAGGTCGCAGGGTCGCAACTCGGCCTGACGTTTCTTACCCGGGCATAATTTCCGGGTGAGTGGCGTTGGCCGCCTCGGGACGATTCGATCCACCCTGTTAGTGCTCGGGCTGGCGATCGTGGCCCTGCTCGGCAGCCCAGCCCTTGCCCAAGAAGCGCGGCTCATGCTGGTCGACATCGATGGGGCAATAACCCCAGTCATCGCGGACTATGTCGAGGGATCGATTTCTGAAGCTGAAGAACAGGGATTCGACGCAGTGATCATCACCATCGACACCCCAGGCGGCCTCGATGTCTCCATGCGTGAGATCGTCCAGTCGATGCTCAATGCCGGTATCCCGATCATCACCTATGTGAGTCCGGAAGGAGCCAGAGCGGCTTCGGCCGGGACTTTCATAACCATGGCGGCCGATGTGGCGGCGATGGCGCCGGCTACCTCGATCGGGGCCGCGACCCCCGTGGACCTTCAGGGTGGCGAGATCACCGACAAGATCATCAACGATGCCGTGGCATTCGCGGTTTCGGTGGCGGAGCGCCGCGAACGAAATGTGGACTTCGCAGAGGAATCGGTGAGAGAGGGTCGATCGGTAAGTTCTCGCCAAGCGGTTGAGTTAGGGGTGGTCGACCTCATCGCTGCCGACCTCGACGATCTGTTAGCCCAGCTTGACGGACGTGAGGTACCGGCGCTCGGCGTCACCCTCGCCACCGAGGGCGCCACCGTCGAGCGCAAAGAGCTTGGTGCGCTCCGAGGAATTCTGGGCCAACTGGCCGATCCCAATCTGGCGTTCCTGCTGCTCTCAGTAGGAACTCTGGCGATCGTGTACGAGGCCGCCAATCCCGGGCTTGGCTTCTCGGGCATCGCCGGAGTAATCATGCTGATCCTCGCGTTCTTTGCTCTGAGCGTGCTTCCCGTGCGCGGAGCGGGGATCGCCCTTTTGGTACTGGCGATCGGGCTGTTCGTGGCCGAGTTATTCGCTCCCGGAGCGGGGATCTTGGCTGGCGGGGGCGCGATTGCGCTTCTCTTGAGCGGACTGTTCCTGTTCGAGGAAGGAACGGTCAGGGTGTCCCCGGCCGTCGTCTGGCCGAGCGCGGCTGTGCTCGGAGCAGCCAGCATCGTCGCGGGGCGGGCGACATTGAGCGCGCGCCGTCAGCCACCAACCACTGGGCGGGAGACGCTGGTGGGAAGGATTGTCACGATCCGAAAGCGCGGTGAGCGCACGACGGCTTTCCTGGAAGGGACGTGGTGGGATATCACCTCCAACCGCGGACTAGACGATGGATCGGAGGCAAGGGTGATCGGCAGCGAAGGTATACGGCTAGTGGTGGAGGAGGTTCCCGGTGACGTTTGAAGGTTTGGTCGGCTGGGGCATTGCCCTTTTCCTGCTGATAACGATTCTGCGGGCGGCGATTCGAATCCTCCCCGAATACGAACGCGGCGTGGTCTTCCGCTTGGGGCGGGTCACCGGCCCGCCCAAGGGACCCGGGTTGATACTCCTAATCCCGATCGTTGACCGGCTCCTGCGGGTAAGCCTGCGGACCGTCACGATGGATATCCCACCTCAGGACATCATCACCAAGGACAACGTGACCGTGCGGGTCAACGCCGTCACCTACTTCCGGGTAATGGATCCACAGCGGGCGGTACTCGAGATCGAGGATTACCGGTTCGCTACCTCACAAATCGCCCAGACCACCCTGCGCTCCATCATCGGGCAAGCCAATCTCGACGAATTGCTCACCAATCGTGACCAAATCAACCAGGAGCTCCAGCAAATCATCGACGGGCTGACGGACCCGTGGGGGGTGAAGGTTTCGTTGGTCGAGGTCAAAGACGTCGAGCTGCCCGATTCGATGCGCCGAGCGATGGCCCGCCAGGCCGAGGCCGAGCGCGAACGCCGGGCCAAGGTCATCCATGCCCTGGGCGAGAAGGAGGCGGCCGAGACCTTGGCGGACGCCGCCGGTCTCCTGGAGGCTCACCCGGCCGGTCTGCAGCTACGGATGCTCCAGACCATGACCGAAGTGGCGGCCGAGCAGAACTCGACGCTCATCTTCCCCCTTCCGATGGAGTTGCTGCGCGTCCTGGATCGCCTCGGCCGGTAGTACGGCCAAAGTCCTCGACCTCTCAGGATCTAGTGGTTTCGACCACGGTGGGATTCGAGCCTCACCGACGGTCAGTCCAGTTCCGCAAACAGATTTCGCAACGCCATCGCTCGATGCGAGACGTCATTCTTCTCACTTTGAGCTAACTCCGCGAGCGTTCTTCCACTAGCCAACTCGAAGACCGGGTCGTATCCAAAGCCCCCATTGCCTCGCGGCGCCTCGGCGATTCGGCCCGGGAGAGCGCCTTCTGCGACCAGCTCGTCGGTGTCGGCCACTAGCGCAATCACGGTTCGAAAGCAGGCCGCTCGTTCCCCGATTCCCTTCAGCTCTTCAAGCAGCCGTGCCACGTTCTCGGCATAGGTCGCGTTGTCACCGGCAAATCGGGCGGTGTTGACCCCGGGCAATCCGCCAAGGGCGTCGACAAAGAGCCCGGTGTCGTCGGCGAGAGCGGGTATGCCGGTCGCCTCGAAAACCTCCCGCGCCTTCTTGAGTGCGTTCTCTTCGAGCGTCGCTCCCGTCTCCTCGACGTCGGGCCAGTCGAGATCCTCGACCAACTCGATGTTCAATCCACTCTCGCCGAGTACTTTCCTGATCTCGGCGATCTTGTCCGGGTTCTTCGAGGCTACGACCAAGCGGTCGACTCTCACTCGGCAACGGCCTGCTTCTGAGCGTCGACCAAGACCTCGATCCCACCGGCGGCGAGGTCGAGAATTCGGTCCAATTCCTCGCGGGAGAACGGTGCCTTTTCGGCGCTTCCCTGCACTTCGACCAGCAGTCCCCGGCCCGACATGACCACGTTGAAGTCGACCTCGGCGCGAACGTCATCCTCGTAGTCGAGATCGAGAAGCATCTCCCCGTCCACAATTCCCACCGAGATGGCGGCCACATGATCGAGAATCGGTTGCCGGGCCAGCAATCCTTTCTCCGTCGAATCGGAGAAGGCCTGATGCAGAGCCACCCAGGCCCCGGTGATCGCCGCGGTTCGAGTCCCGCCATCCGCTTGAAGGACGTCGCAGTCGACCCGCACCATCATCTCGCCCATCGCCACCGGGTCGACCACTGAGCGGAGGGACCTTCCGATCAGGCGGGAGATCTCCAAGGCTCGACCCCTTTGATACTGGTCGCGTCCGATGCGCTCGGCGGACGAGCCGGGCAGCATGCCGTACTCCGCAGTCACCCAGCCTTTGCCGGTGTCGCGCATCCAGCGAGGGACGTCGGGCTCGATCACGACAGTGCACAGGACTCGGGTGCGACCCATTTCGATCATGACCGACCCCGGAGTCATCTCGGTGAAACCCAGGTGCATGCGAAGAGGTCGGATCTCGTCGGCTGGTCGAGAGCGCGTCACCTAGATTTTCCTATTCGTACCGGGAACGGCTAACTCGACGGGTCGATCAAACGAAGCTTCCGCCTCGGAGACTGAAATTGTCTTGTCGAGGTACGGAGGTATATGGGTCAACATCAGTCGTTTCGCATTTTGAGCTCGGGCGATGCTCCCCGCCAGAACCGCGGTCAGATGGTGCTTATAGGAGTAGTTCTCAAGATCGCCCTGATAACTCGCCTCGCACAAAAATAGATCAGCGCCCTGCGCGATGTCATGCCAGTCGCCCTGCGGGCCAGTGTCGGCGCTGTAGGCCAAAACTCGGCCATTCGCCTCCCATCGTGATCCCAGGGTGGGAACCGAGTGATCAGTCCAAGCAAAGGTCAATCGGATTTCGCCGATCACGACCGAGTCGCCCCCACTCATCGCGTGAAAGTCGAAGGTTTCCGCCAGCTCGGG
>DATBKE010000054.1:0-3710 GCA_036556085.1 Acidimicrobiia bacterium
CGGCCAGCATCCCTCCCACCGCTCCTCCGACCGATATCCAGAGATAGAACTCTGTGAGGTTGGACACGGGAGGCCGATCGGCGTAGAGGCGGCCGTGGGCCATCAGGCCCGAGGCGAGCAATACGGCCAGCGGCAGGCCGAGGCCCACATAGAGATTGGTGACAACACCGCTGGCGGCGGTCAACGCGACAACCGCCAGCAGGGGAAAGGCCCGGGTTGCGATCCGCCGAAGGAGTTCTGATCGCGCGGAGAACGCTAGGACGAATGTCCCCAAGTAAAGGGCCAGCGGGATTACCCAGAGCAGCGGGAAAGAGGCGACATCGGTGGCGATGTGTCTCGTTACGGCCAGCAATGCGAACGAGGGGACCGCCGCCCACCAGATCCAAGTCAAGCGCCTCTGCCAGGGGACGCGATCCGAACTAGCAACGTGAGGCCGATCGACAGGCCGGACCCAGATGAGGAGGGCGGCGGCGAAGGCGATCAAGATCAAGTACAGCCAGCGGAAGGTCCCTGCCTGAGCGGTTAGCCCGAGGTTTGGTTCGATTACGAACGGATACGCGAGGAGCCCGACGAAGCTGCCGACGTTGCTCGCTGCATAGAGGAAGAAGGGATCGTGGGCCCGAGCGTGCCCGGTCCACGAAAACCAGCGTTGAAGGGTGGGACTGAAGCTGGCAAGGGCGAAAAAAGGGGCACCCACTGCGAGGGACAGGGCAGAGAGCTCCCAGGCCACCGGTGAATCACTTGGGGCTCCCGACGGGAAGGTGAAAGGGAGCAAGAAGATTGGCGCAGCCAGGATCGCCAGCTGGACCCAGACCCGCGCTCGACCCCTGATCCAAGTGTTGGTCACGTGAGCGGCGAGATAGCCGAGAAGAAGCACTATCTGGAAGAAAGCCATGGCCGTGTTCCAGACCGCGGCCGAACCACCGAGAGTGGGAAGAAGCGATTTGGCCGCCAGCGGTTCGATTGTGAAGAGAAGGAAGGCCGCCAGGAAACCGGCACATGCGAAGCAAGCCGGCAATGCCCATGACGGCCGGGCTCGGACGAGCGCCTGAGCCTTCTCGGGAGCGGTGATCACAGCTCGATCATTGTCGGTCATGACAGTCCCATCTTGACCGACTCGTCCCGCAGGTTCTTTATCGTGGGGGTCATGTTGAGGCGGACCGAGCGGAAACTGTTGAAGGTGCTGGACGAGCTCGAGAATCTCTCCGAGCAACACCGCATCGTTGAGGCCGAGCTATCGGCGCACTCCCATATCAACGACGATGCGCAACGCGATGCCGCCATGGGGATCGATCGTCTTGAAGCCACTGCCACCCGCAACGAGGTCCTGCGTTTCATGCGGCTCCTAGCCGACATCGAAGCGCGACAGAAACGATTGCTTGAGGTCAAGTCGAAGCTGACGGCTCAGCTGAAGTCTTGATCGCAAAAGGTAGGTGAGGATTGCCGACCCTCGCACTCCTCGACGGAAACTCGATCGCCTATCGGGCTTTCTTCGCCCTTCCCCCCGACCTTGCCACCCGAGACGGACAGGTCACCAACGCCGCCTATGGGTTCACCCGGATGCTGATCAAGCTCCTCGGCGACCACAACCCCGACTCGGTGGTGGTCGCCTGGGATGTCTCCCGTCAGACCTTCCGCTCGACCGAGTACCCCGCTTACAAGGCCCAGCGGGAGTCGGCTCCCGACGGTTTCAGGTCGCAGCTGCCGCTGATCACCGCGGTGCTCGACGTGCTCGAGATTCCGCAGCTCCGCTTGGAGGGCTACGAGGCCGACGACCTCATTGCCTCCATCTCCGAGCAGGCCGCCAAGGCCGGGTGGGAGGTCTTGCTGGTGACCGGCGACCGCGATGCCTTTCAGCTAATCGACGACCACCTCAAGGTGCTCTACACCCGGCGGGGCATCACCGATGTGGTGGTGGCTGACGAGGGCTATGTGGCCGAGCGCTACGGAATCCGCCCCGACCAGTATGTGGAGTACGCCGCCCTCCGGGGTGACACCTCCGACAACCTTCCCGGTGTCCCGGGGGTGGGGGAGAAGACCGCCACCAAGCTCGTGGCCGAGCACGGCAACCTCGAGGGGATCTATGCCGATCTCGACCAACAGCCACCGCGCCTGCGTCAGAACCTGTCTGAGCATCGCGAGCAGGTCTTCCTCAACCGCCGCCTCATGCGTTTGGTTCGCGATCTCGACATCGACCTCGACCTCGAGGCGGTGCGGCGTGGGAACTGGGACCGGGACGCGGCCAAGGAACTGTTCGAGAGCCTCGAGTTCTACAGCCTGTGGGAGGATCTGCTCGATGTCCAACCCGCTGCCGGCATCGGTCCCGCGGGGACGGTGCTCGACACCCAGACCCGCCAGATCACCCGACCGGACGAGGTCGCCCGACTCGCAGAGCAAGCCCAACCGCTCGTCATCGATCTCATTGGCTCCGAACCCTGGGGGGTGGCAATCTTTCTCGAAGAAGGCGAGGCGGCGGCGATTCCTATTGAGCGGCTCGAACCACTGCGTTCCGCACTAGCTGACGGCGATGTCGCCAAGGCCACTCACGACGGCAAGGCCCTGATCGGATCGCTCTTGGCCGCCGGCTACGAATTGAACGGCCTCGACTTCGACAGCGCCCTCGCTTCCTACATCCTCAACCCCGCTGCCCGCGACTATGACCTCGAGGCCGTCGCCCAGCGCTATCTCAAGCTCGAGCTCGAGTCCGTCGATCAGGCGCTTGATGCCAAGGCCCAGGGGACGCTCGACCTCGGCGGCGGACCCGACCTCGACAAGGCCGGGAGGCGGGTGGAAGCCGTGGCCCGTCTCCACGAGGCTCTCGAAGCCGAGCTCGCCGCCCGCGACGAACTCGATCTCTACCGCCGCTTCGAGCTACCCCTGGTGCCGGTTCTGGCCCGGATGGAACACGCCGGAATCGGCGTCGACCGGACTTATTTGGAGGAGATGGGGCTCGATCTGCGAACCCGCCTCTCGGAATTGGAGCGGAAGGTCCACCAGGAGGCGGGGGAGGTCTTCAACGTCAACTCCACCAACAAGCTGCGGGAGATCCTCTACGAACGCCTCCAGCTCCCGGTGTTGAAGAAGACCTCCACCGGCGCTCCCTCCACCGACGCCTCGGTGCTGGAGAAGCTGGCGGAGAGCCACCCGATGGTCGGTCACCTCCTCGCCTATCGGGAGTTGGAGAAGCTCCGCTCCACCTATGTGGACGGCTATCTGCCCCTCATCACCTCCGAGGGTCGGATCCACACCCGTTTCAACCAAATGGCGGCGACCACGGGGAGACTCTCCTCTGACCGACCCAACCTGCAGAACCTTCCGGTCCGATCGGAGACCGGAAAGACCGTGCGCCGGGCCTTCATCCCCCGGCCGGGGTGGACATTTCTGGTCGCCGACTATTCCCAGATCGAGCTCCGGGTGCTGGCGCACATGAGTCGTGACCCCGGGCTGCTCGAGGCGTTCGGCTCCGCGTCCGACATCCACACTGCCACCGCCGCCCGGGTCTTCTCGCTTCCGGCGGAGCTGGTGACGAGCGAGATGCGGAGGCGGGCGAAGACCATCAACTTTGGATTGCTCTACGGAATGGAGGCTTTCGGGCTTGCCGACCGCCTGGGGATCTCCCGGGAGGAAGCCCGCCACCACATCGACGAGTACTTCGCCCAGTTTCCCGACGTCAAGGCGTTCATGGACGGGGTCGTCACCCAGGCCCGCAA
>DATBKE010000055.1:0-2729 GCA_036556085.1 Acidimicrobiia bacterium
AGAAGCTGGCCACCGAGGAGAGCTGGTTCACGGGCTCGCCGGCCTCGATCCGCCCCTCGAAGGCGTCGAACCAGGCATCCATGACCTCCAGATACCGCTCGACCGAGAAGAGGAGCGTGATGTTGATGTTGATCCCCTCCTGCAGGCACTGGCGGATGGCCGGAAGCCCTGCCTTCGTCCCCGGGATCTTGACCATCACGTTGGGGCGGTCGCACGAGGTCCAGAGCCGCCGCACCTCCTCGATCGT
This sequence comes from Acidimicrobiia bacterium, assembly GCA_036556085.1. Classification (GTDB taxonomy): domain Bacteria; phylum Actinomycetota; class Acidimicrobiia; order Spongiisociales; family ZC4RG35; genus JACCTH01. The sequence continues at coordinate 248 of DATBKE010000055.1, forward strand.
GCCCTCGGTGTCGCCGGCCAGCGAGGGCCGGACCTCGATCGAGACGAACCCGTCCCGCCCCTCGGTCTCGTCGTAGAGCGGCCGGAAGTGATCCGCCGCCTCCCGGACGTCGGCCACGGCGAGCTTCTCGAAGGTCTCGTCCGGCTCCATGTCCGGGCTGCACTCGCGGATCACGTCGTCGTAGAGGTCGGTGTCGCTGATCGCCTTGTCGAAGATGGTCGGGTTGGATGTCATCCCGGCCAGGCCGTCCTCCTCGATCAGGCGATCGAGCTCGCCGTCGAAGAGGTCGCGCCGGATGTAATCGAGCCAGACCGACTGGCCGAGCTCGCGGAGTCGGAGGAGCGGATTGGCCATGGGAAACCTCCTCGGATGGACGCCTGAAACCCGTTCTTCGAGAAGCTAGCGCCGCCCTCTGGACACCGCACGTAGGAGTCGATCTTCCAAAGGCAACCGGTCACCCCAGCCGCTACAGCCGGGATCATTCGCAGAAGAGGGGCTGACCATCAGCACTACTGATCGGGTAAAACGAGCTTCAGCTGCCGGGGGGATGTTGTTTCAAATGGATCTTCCAGCGGCGGCCGCGCCTCTTGTGCCTTCTTTCTTAGCGTCCGTGTTCGATCAGTCGCCAGGTAGTAGCGCCCCCGTTTTTCACCGTGCGGCTCAAGCAGGCCCGCATCGCAGAGAGTGAGCAGATCACGGCTGGCTACTTGACTAGACAGCTCGGCAGCCTTCCTATACGTCGCATTTCGTGTGGCATATCCTAGAGCTGCATCAAAAAGGGCCAACACCATTCTTTCGGGAAGCCTTTCGCGCCTGACCTCGGCATCCAGCAGCTCCCAGAGTTTCTCAGCTTCTTTAGCCCTACGGAGAACGGTTGTAGCCTGCCTGAAATGGGCCGTTAAACAGAAACGGACCCAGGGACGAGCATCCCTTTCGGGCTGCCATTTGCCTCCGCCCACCTCCGCCAGGATGCTGTAATAATCCCGGGAGTAACGTCCCAGGTATTCTTCGATGCTAGAGAACTGCGGGGCAATTATCCCCTCACGTGCAAGAACTAGTGTCTGAAGGCCCCGAGCCATACGTCCGTTCCCATCCCTAAATGGGTGGATCATAACCAGATTCAAGTGGGCCATCGCGGCCCGGACCATAACGGGAGCATCACTCATCTGCAGGGTTTCAACAAATTCCTTCATGAGTGCGGGTACAGCCTCTGCCTCCGGGCCCTCGTAAACATTCTCGTGAAGTTCGTCATCGTAGACGTAAATCGGTCCGGTTCTGTATCGCCCCGGACTCTTATCCAAATCATACTGGAGCATCATGTAGTGCAGACTGCTGATGAGCATCTCGCTATGCTCAAACGTAGGGCTATCGGCTAGCTGGAGGACATAGGTCATTGCGTTCCTGTATGACGTGACCGCCGTCCAGGCCGCTTCGTTCGCCTCTAGCGGCTCCTCTCCCTCTGCCGCAGCCAGCGCATCATTCTTAGAGACATCGTAACCCTCAATGGTGTTGGAGCCGCGTATTGCCCTAGCAAGGGCATGCTGACGAATTCGTCCAGTCCACCTCCGCGGCTCGCCAAGAATGGCGTACCGCAGCCGATGGCGCAGATCCTCAATCCGCTCCATGACTGCTTCTTCTAGAGCGTCAGGGTTGGGAGTCTTGAATGGCATGAATACTTCTTTCGGGGTACAGTTATTAACAGACACCAAGGCTGATAATAACTGTATTTCGATACGCGGTCAAGTTTCTCCTCAGGGAGCAGCTCTTTCTCATTTGCCAGCGCGCTCTTGCCGGCTTAAGGCAATCTCGGAGGGCCGTTCTTGGAGAGCTTCCTGGCGCGGGCGGGCCTACAATTAGCCACGCGGCAGCCCTACGGCTCCACCTCGGTTGATTCTTCTTCTAGGAATGGCCCTCGTCCTCCGGGGCCTCGTCCACGATGCGCTTGGCGGCAAGTCCTCGCCGTCGTCGGCCGGCTTCCGCTTCGCGGGCTCCTCAAACTGCCTACTACCGCACGTAGGAGCTCAAAGCAAGGGGCCGGGCGGCCGGTAGACGTCGGACGATCTAGTCGCTGCCGCCCCGGAGCGCCTGCCGTTCGAGCTCCTCGATCTTGGCGAGCCGGCGCTTGTGCCGCTCGGCGCCCGAGAATTCGGCCGCGAGGAAGGCCGCGACCAGCTCGGCGGCGAGCTCAGGCCCCACTACGCGAGCCCCCAGGGTGAGGACGTTCATGGCGTCGTGCTCGACCCCCTGGTGGGCGCTGTAGGTGTCGTGACACATGGCGGCCCGTATCCCGGGGATCTTGCAGGCGGCGACCGCGACCCCGACGCCGCTCCCGCAGACCAGCACGCCGCGCTCGGCCCGCTTCTCGACCACCGCGCGGCCGACGGCGCGGGCGTAGTCCGGGTAGTCGTCGTCGGGATCCAGCTCGTCCGCCCCGCAGTCGAGGACCTGATGGCCGCCGGCCACGACCGCCTCGATGACACGA
>DATBKE010000056.1:0-1865 GCA_036556085.1 Acidimicrobiia bacterium
GTGATGGTCGACGAACCCGCCCCGCCGCCGAGGGAAATCCTCGGGCAGCAGCAACGACATGGCATTGTCCACCGGCTTGATCTCGTAACTGACCGGATACCCGAGCGGCCCGACGACGTCGGGGTTGATGATCCGCCAGAGCGCGGGCTCCTCCATGTTGATGCGGAGCTGCGCCTCTTTTTCGACTTGAGCCACCTTGGGTTCCAGGACCCACACGCTCCTCCGCGGATGATCCTCCGGCAGACGGCGGGTCTCGAGGCGCTCTTGGAGGAAGCTGTTATCCATCCCGTCCACGTCCAGGTCGAGACGAAGGCTGAAGAAGTGGTCGTGGTTCACGGCCACCGTGTGATCGCTCACGAAGCGACCGAACTCCGCTTCGCCGTTTCGGTCCTCCTGCACGGTCCGGCTGGCGACAGCACGGATCTGCTCGATGCCGCTGGTAGCGATCCCGATCGCGATCGCTCCATCCTGCTGGAACGTCCAATCGAAGGTGTAGTCGTAGTTTCCGAGCACGGCGACAAGTCGGAGGACAAGGTCACGCTTCGGGCGCGTCTCGGTCTGCCCGGTCAGGAAGTCCCGATGACGCCAGGCGACATCCCCCGCATACCGCTCGAAGAGGCAGACGGCTCGTTCCCTGACCTGCGGATTGCCCTCGCCGTCGGCCAGGACGGCGTCGAAGAAGCGTGCGTTCGCCGGGCAGTCCGAGCCGGGCTCCAGGGGTGCGGTGCTGGCGCCGACCAGGAACTCGCCGGCATCCATGAACGTGCGCCAGTACCACCCCAGGTCGGGGTCCATGTAGGGGACGATAAGTTCCGAGAGCGATCCCTGATAGAGAACGGAGCGGAGCCGGTTCCCATCGGCGTAGCGAACCCTGGAGACGACCAGCCCGACACGAGGATCGACCCGAAAGTGGAACCGCCACTTCTGCCAATCGATCTCCTGGCCGTCCACTTGGAAGCTCGGGCCTTCCTCCTGCTCGAGAGAGATCGGGGTCGGCACTTCCCTGAGCGGGCCCACCGACTCCTCGTCGTAGTCGATCGAGGCGGTGGGGACGGGAACGGGCCCCGTGTCGATGACCCGGACGACCTGGCAGGTGTCGAGATCGACCACGGCGGTCAACCCTTCGATCGGGCGGCCCCAGAAATTCTTCGTACCGGCGGTATCCCAGCAGATGACCTTGCCCAAGCGCCGGCCCGACTCCTCGGCCAGCCCGAAGTAGCCCTGCGGGATCGCCGCGCAGAGGATCGGATCAAAGCTCGTGATCCCCCGCTGCCGCATCGCCGCCTGCCAATCGGGATGCGTCTTGACGATCTCGCCACTCCCGACGATCTCCGCCTCGATCAGGTTGGGCTGCGCGTTCTCGACCTCCCTCCACGACGTGAGCTCACGGGTCGACAGGTCCACCACCGCTTCGAAGGTGCGGGAGCTCTGCCGGAGAATTGCGAGGGCCTTCCGGTGGAGGGGATCGCCCGGTTGCCACGCCAGGACTTCGGCCTTGGGCGGCTCGCGGAGATCCATGAGGTGGAAGCGGGCGCCCTCCTCGACTTGGCCGGATGCCTTCAGGACTTCGGTGGCGGTTGTGATCTCGTCGGCCGAGAGGGGGTCCAGCGGGTTGCCGGTAGATCCTGGTTGGGCCAGGGCTGGAAAGTCGAACGCGAGGAGAGCGAGCGCCGCGAACGTGGCGACCCGGATGGTCATTGGCCCCCCGACACAGGATGAGACATCGACCTACTTCAGGCCGATCTTCTCGACCAGCACGCCGAAGCGTGGATCCTCGCGCAGAGAATCGTACATCGGGTCGAGGTGGAGATAGATGAGACCGGCGGAGCGCTCCTCGAACGCTCGCTCGAGCTGCCGGAACGCCT
>DATBKE010000057.1:0-8498 GCA_036556085.1 Acidimicrobiia bacterium
TCTGTCATCTATCACCAGTTATCTGACGGCTATCTATCGGGAGATGTCGGACACCTAGGGATTGGCCTGTGACCCTCCTCGGATGGCAAAAACCGTGACTGTGGAAACCCGTCTGCGGGCGGTCTTGGCTGCCGACGTCGGGGTTTCGGTGACCGAACTCTGTCGGCGGCTTGAGATCTCCCGGGACACGTTCTATCGGTATCGACGACGGTTCGAGGCGGAGGGACCGTTGGGGTTGGGAGCGCGTTCCCGGCGCCCGCTCAGCTCCCCGGGCCAGACCCCGACTGTGATCGAGGATCGGATCGTCTGGTGGAGAAAGCACCTCCAGCAGCTGGGAGTCGATCATGGGGCCCAGACCATCTTCTATCACCTCCGTCGGGAGGGCGCGGTCCCTTTGCCGGGGGTGGCCACCATCCACCGGGTGCTGGTGCGGCGGGGACTGGTGATCCCCCGACCTCAGAACCGACCTAGGGGAGCTCATATCCGCTTCGAGTGGCCTCGTCCCAACGACGCCTGGCAGATCGACGCCACCGCTTGGGCCTTGGCCTCGGGAAAGGGGGTGTGGGTAATGGATCTGATCGACGACCATTCCCGGCTGGTCCCCGCCGCTCTGGCCTGTTCGGGCCCCACCGGTGCCGCTGCCTGGGAGGCCTTGTCCCTGGCTGCCGCTCGTTACGGGCTTCCCGCCCACGTCCTCTCCGACAACGGAATCTGTTTCACCGGCCGTTTCCTCAATCCGGGAGGAGAATCCAACTTCGAGCGGCAGCTTCGCCAACTGGGGATCGGTCACATCCGCTCCACCCCCGGCCATCCCCAGACCTGCGGCAAACTCGAGCGTTTCCATTGGACCCTGAAGCAATGGTTGGCCGCTCGACCCCTGATGAGCTCCCTTCCCGAACTGCAGGTCCAGCTCGATGCCTTTCTCGACTACTACAACCACATCCGCCCTCACGATGCTTTGGCCGGGGATACTCCCGCTCGGCGATGGCGCGCCTCTCCTCCCGCCGGACCGGGAGCACCGCTTGCAGCTCAACCTCGTACCAGCCTGCACCGAGTCGACCAGAGCGGAAGCTGCAGCTGGCGGACCTTCTCGATCGGCGTCGGTCAGGACTATCGAGGTCACATGGTGCTGATCGTCGCCCGGGGCGAAGAGCTCTCCGTCTTCGGGTCCGATGGTCTTATCCGCACTCTCACGATTGATCCCACCCGGCGCAACCAGCCCAGCGGCAAGGCCCGGGGTCGGAGACCGAGGCCCAAGCCATGATCTGTCCGATATCTCCCGATAGTTCTGTCCGACATGTCCCGAGAGTTGACAAGCGGTACTCGTTCGTCAGTGACCAAATTTGCTGAAAAGCGGTCGTCAGCGACCGAATTCGAGGGGCGTCGGCGTTGGCGACATCGTTTCGTAAGCTGGCTCGGTGTCGCGACGCCTGTCGACCGAGGCGAGACCGCAAGCTCGCAGCCGGATTCCCTACCGGCTCGTCTACGTCGGGCTCGGATTGGTGGCGTTGGCTGCCGTGCTTCTGGCCATCGCCTTTGGCGGGGGCGGCGAGCCCACCGAGCTTCCTGCGCCGATCGAGTCGATCACACCTCAACCCAATGATTCGGCTTTGACACAGGCGATCCTGGAGGTCGACCTCGAGTCCGGCTACCAAGCTCAGATCTATGTCAACGGTTTCCTAATTCCAGAGAACGAGGTCTCTTTCGTCGAGCCGACGGGAGTGCATCGCTGGCAGCCCAGCCCGGACAGCCTCGTCATGCAGACCTGGACCCCGGGAATCCACGAGGTGCGAATCATCTGGGACTCGCTATCCGGACTCCCCAGCCCCGGCGAGTTCGAATGGACTTTCCGCGTCCAGTAGAAGTTGGCGCAGGGTGTCGAAAACCTTGTCGAGGTCGTCGAGCCGGACACTCTCGTCCACCTTGTGCGCCAGTGCTGTTTCCCCCGGCCCGTAGTTGACAGCCGCGATCCCGTGTGCACCCAGCCGAGCAACGTCTGTCCACCCTTGTTTGGCGGCCGGCGGCACCCCCGACAACTCGCGCAAGCGGTCGAGGATGGGATGCGCCGTATCGACCGGACCTGCAGGGGCCGAGTCGATGACCTCGAACCCATCGGCAGCGGCGCAAACTGACGCGAGCACATCGACCGCGTTGTCGACGCTCCGATGAGGGGCAAACCGGTAGTTGACGTTGAGCTCGAAATTCGAAGGAACGATGTTGTTGGCGATTCCGCCCGACGCTCGCGTAACCGAGATGACTTCCCGGAAGATTAGGCCGTCGATCTCGACCGGTTCCGGCTCTCTCTTATCCATCTCCGCCAGCCACTCACCGGCCCGGGTGACGGCATTGACTCCCAGCCACGGGCGGGCGGAGTGGGCTGCGGTGCCCTCGAAAACCACCCGGGCATTGACAACTCCGTTGCAACCGATCTGAACCTCGCCGTCGGTAGGTTCGAGGACGACCGCAAAAGAAGCGGCCTTGAGCCAGGGGGCCCGGACCAGCACGGTTTCCAACTCGTTTCCATCAGACGAGCCCTCTTCCCCGGCGTAGAAAACGCCGATCAGGTCGCGGCCGGTTAATCGGACATCGCGATCCTCGAGCAAGTGCAGCATTACCGCCACTCCCGCCTTCATGTCGGAGGCCCCGAGACCGAACATCCGGTCGCCCTCGATTCGCGCCGGTGGCTGCCCCTGGGAAGGAACGGTGTCGAGGTGGCCAACGAGAAGAATGGGTGCGGCCGCATCGCGGGGCCCGACCACGAGCGAGTTCCCCACACGGTCAACCGTCTCTTGCCCAAAGGCGCGGTAGAGCCTGGCCGCCACCTCGGTGCAGAGCCGACCCTCGTTGCCCGTCTCAGACGGGGTATCGATCAGCCATTGCAACGTTTCGTGGAGGTCATTCACACGCTGACCCCCACTTCCCTGAGGTAGTCATTGAGGCTCGTCTTCTCGCTCGTCGATGCGGTGCGATACCCAATGATCAAAGCGCAGGAGAGCTGATACGTCCCGGCAGGAAATTGCTTAGCGCGGGTGCCGGGGACGGCAATCGCCCCCGCCGGCACTCGTCCCCGATACTCGATCGGCTCGGGGCCGGTCACGTCGATGATCGGTGTGTTGGCCGCAATCACGGTGTTCGCTCCCAGCACCGCCCCCTTTTCGATCACCGCCCCTTCGACCACGATGGAGCGCGAGCCGATAAAGGCGTCGTCTTCGACGATCACCGGTCGTGCCCCTGGCGGCTCGAGGACCCCGCCGATGCCGACCCCACCGCTCAGGTGGACATTGCGACCGATCTGGGCACAGGAGCCCACGGTGGCCCACGTATCGACCATGGTTCCCGAGCCCACCCGGGCGCCGATGTTGACGTAGCCGGGCATCACAATCACGCCGGGTTCGCAAAAGGCGCCGTACCGGACCATGCCTGGTGGCACCACCCTGATCTCCTGGCTCGCCAGGTTGCGCTTGAGCGGAATCTTGTCGTGGTACTCGAAGGGCCCGATGTCGATCGTCTCAGACTTCCGCAGTCGAAAATAGAGAAGGATGGCCTGCATCAGCCAGCCGTTCACCTTCCACTCGCCGTCGACTTGCTCGGCCACGCGCTGAGTGCCCCGGTCGAGCTCGGCGATCGCCGCCTCGATTTGGCTGGCGGCTTCTTTCAGCTCGACCTTGCCAGCGAAGGCCGCTTCGATCAGCTCGCGAGACACTTGCTCAAGACCTCCGCCGCTTCGCCACACTGATCCAGAGGTGGTACGAGAGCCAGTCGAACATATCCCTCGCCACCCTTGCCGAAGGCGCGACCGGGGGTAACGAGAATTCCCTGGGTCAGTAAACGATTGCTGATCCCGAGATCGTCACCCACCCGAACCCAGAGATAGATGCCTCCCTCCGATCCCACAACCGTCATCCCGGCGGCCTCGCACGCCGCTCCCAGAATGCGGCGCTTCTGGCGAAAGATCTCTCGGCGCTCAGCGACGTGATCGTCATCGGACCAGGCGGCTATCGCCGCCCGCTGCACAAACTCGGGCGAAGCGGTGCCCGTCGAAGTGCGAAGAAGCCTGATGAGGCGAATCGCCTCCTCGTCACCGACGATCACCCCCGAGCGATATCCGGTCATGCCCGATCTCTTCGAGAGGGAGAAGAAAGCCAGGACTCCTTCCGCTCCCCGACCCGCCACGTCGAGCACCGAGGTCGGAGCCTCCTCGTCATAAATATCGGCGTAGCACTCGTCCGAACACAGGAGGGCGCCGCCCTCTCGGGCCGCATTGACGAGATCGGCTAAATCCTCGCGACTGGTCATGGATCCGGCTGGGTTGTGCGGCGAGCAGATCCAGACCAGAGCGGCCTGCCGCCACGCTGCTGCCTCGAGGTCGCGAGCCCGAAGTATGAAGTCTGCTCCGAGCTCGACCGGCCGCCCCTCGGCCCCAGCGAAGCGTGCCCCTCTTTCATAGATCGGATAGCCGGGGCTTGGCCAAGCCACGAGATCTTGACGCCCTCGGTCGACGAACGCCAGAGCCGTCGAGAAGATCGCTTCCTTCGAACCCGAGGTAGGGATGATCTGAGTGTCGGGGTTCACGTCAACACCGAATCGACGTTTCAGATAACCACCGATTGCTTCCCGCAACTCGGGCAAGCCGGCGGTGGTCGGATATTGCGAGATCTCGGGAACGGCCGCCTTCAACGCCTCGGGGATGAAGGGTGGGGTTGGTTCGCGGGGGTCACCGATCGAGAAGTCGAGCACCCGCATTCCCTCCGCCCGCAGTTGGCGAGCGTGCTCGGCCAGTGCCCCGATGGCGTACTCGCCGAACGCTTCCACGACGGGGTTGACCTTCACGGGGAAAACCCTAGCCCTGCTCTCTCAGGCCGCCTCGTCCACGGTGAAGTCGCAAGGGATTCCCGACTCGGGGCCGCGCTGTGCGAACTCACCCCAGAAACTGCGAGCGGCCTCGACATCGATGGATTCGAGCTCGGCCAGGTTCCCCCAGGCCACCATTGCCATTGTGCCGTCGAGGTCCTGAAACGGCATCACGATCACGTGGGTCGCCAGCTCTCGGCCGAGGTCCTCTAAGGCGGAGAGCTCGTCGTCGGAGATCGAGTCGGGCTGGTAGTAGAAGATCACCGCCCCGTGCTCGAGGGAATGGATGTTGAAGATCTCCGGCACCTCTTGTCGGAAGATCCCGCAAGGAGTCGCAGCAGGTGCATGCGGCCCCGATGTGGCGGGCACCGAGCTGTAGCGAGGCGCGTCTTCGGTTCCGGCCACGATGGCGTCCACGCTTTCTGGCGACAGATGCTCGACTCCCAGGTCCTCGGGTTGGGAGACCGCGTACGTCCGCTCCGTTGGCTGCGCACAGGCCGCCAATGCGAGTGCCAAAAGGCCCACGGCCACTCCCCTACGAGAGGGCATCGAGCCCCTCGGATAGCAATCGCAAAAACTGCTTCTCGTCGATCACCGGCACTCCCAAGTCAGCCGCCTTCGACACCTTGCTTTGGCCGGCGTTCTCTCCGGCCACTAGCGCCACCGTCTTCCGGGAGACACTGCTAGCCGCCTTGCCGCCCCGGCTGGTGATTTCGCTTTCGGCCTGCTCCCGGCTCATGGAGTCGAGGGTGCCGGTGACAACCAGAGTCATCCCGGCTAACAAATCGGAGGAGGCATCCGCCTGTGGTTCCTCGTCGGCCATGCTGACACCTGCCTCCGCCAGCTTTTTCACCAGGGCGACATTGTCGGGGTCGACCGACCAGGCGCTCACCGAGTTGGCAATGACCTGACCGAGGCCCTCGACGCCGGCGAGATCCTCGGGGGTAGCGCTCATCAAGCGTTCGAGGCTACGAAAGCGACTTGCCAGAAGACGAGCCACGGTGCCGCCGACATGCCGAATTCCCAAGGCGACTAGCACCCGCTGGAGCGGACGATGACGCGCGGCCTCGATCCCTTTCATCAGATTCGCCACCGAAACTTCGCCCCAGCCTTCGAAGCCGAGCAGTTGCTCAGGTTTGAGTAGGAAGATGTCGGCGGGGTCATCGATCAGGCCTTCCCGCAGGAGTAGATCGATGGTCTTGTAGCCCATTCCCTCAATGTCCATCGCCCCGCGGGAGGCAAAATGGAAGAGCCACTCCCGAACCCGGGAGGGGCATTCGAATCCTCCGGTGCAGCGGGCTACTTTCTCGCCCGGGGGCCGCTCGATGGGGTGGCCGCAGAAGGGACACTTGGCCGGCATCGTCCATGGCTTCTCCTTCCCCGTGCGCACCGAGACCACCGGGCCGACCACTTCGGGGATGACGTCGCCAGCGCGCCTAACGATCACCTTGTCGGAGATGCGGACGTCCTTGCGTCGCAACTCGTCCTCGTTGTGAAGCGTGGCGTACGTCACTGTCGCTCCGCCGACTTGCACCGGCTCAAGGACCGCAAACGGGGTGGCCGCGCCGGTGCGACCGACGTTGATCTGGATGTCGCGCAGGGTGGTCACCTGTTCTTCGGGAGGAAACTTGTAAGCAACTGCCCAGCGAGGGGCGTGAGACGTATAACCGAGTTCGAGTTGATCGGCGAGCAGGTCCACCTTGATGACGACCCCGTCGGTTTGATAGTCCCGGTCGTGACGCTTCTTCTCTGCCTCCAGCAGGAAATTCTTGACCTCTCCGAGATCCGGCACCGCCTTCGAGGTGGGATTGACCCTAAGGCCCAGTTCCGAGAGATATGCCATCTGCTCGGAATGACGAGCCAGCGGCGGACCTCCTTCCAGCAGACCCACCTGGTAAACCCAAATCCCCAGGTCGCGGCCAGCGGTGATGCCCGGGTCCTTCTGACGGACCGAACCGGCGGCGGCGTTGCGGGGGTTGGCGAAGATCCTGAGTTCGGACTCGCTCTGACGCCGGTTGAGCTCTTCAAAGGCCCGCAGCGGCATGTAAACCTCACCCCGCACCTCGAGGAGCCGGGGCGGCTTTCCGAGCAGGCGCAGCGGAATCGATTTGAGAGTGCGGAGATTGGCGGTGATGTCCTCCCCGGTGGCCCCATCACCGCGAGTCGCCGCCCGAGCCAGCTTGCCATCCTCATAAGTGAGGACTACGGCCAGTCCGTCGATCTTCAATTCGCAGGCGAAACCCTCCGCCGGCCGTCCTAGGCCTCTCTCAAGACGCAAGCCCCAGGCCTCGAGCTCGGAGGTTGCCTCGATGTTGTCGAGGGAGAAGAGCGGGCGCAGATGGCGGACCGGTGCGAAGAGGTCCCCAATTGGACCCCCGACCCGCTGGGTCGGGGAGTCCGGGGTGATGAGGAGGGGGTGTTGCTCCTCGAGGGCAATGAGCTCTCGCAGCAGTTGGTCGTAATCGAAGTCGGAGATCTCGGGGTCATCGAGGACGTGATATCGATAGCCGTGATACCGCAGCCGCTGACGCAGCTCTTCTATCCGCTCGCTCGCCTCCTGCTCTTCCATTTTTTGGTCTTTATGAGGGAGATCGGTCGCATTCCGACCGGGATACCCGCGGAAGACTCCTCACGGCTCGATCGGCCGGCCCACGGCCAATCGATCCGAGAGCCCGGACCCGAGCAGGTCGCGATACTCGCGATCTGGTTCGGTCCCGGTACCGTCGAGGGTCTTCGAGAAAAAAGCTCGAGCCGCAGCCGCCAGGACGACATCGAAGATCTCCTCATCGGCAAAACCCAACCGCCGCAACGGGGCGACGTCGGATTCGGTGATGCGAGAAGCATCGATAGCCACGTTTCGCGCCAAGGCCATCACCGCATTGTCTACCTCTTCGGAAGCCTCGCCGTTAACGACGTTGTTGAGCTCCGTCTCGTCGAAGACCTTCTCCTTGAGGACGAGGCCATGGGCTAGCGAGCAATAGCTCGACGAAAGCGCCTGCGCGGCAGCGAGGGTGGCCAGCTCGTACCGACGCAGATCCATGTTGGCTCTAATCGAGCCGATGAGCTTGGCCCAGGCGTCGTACACGTCAGGGCGGAGCGCGAAAAGCGAAAGGTAGTTGGGGACATATCCTTTCTTCGCCCTTTCGGATTCGAAGAGCTCGGCGACCCGGCCACTGGCTTCCTGCTCGTCGACCGGTTTGATAAAAGGCACTCGAGTTCCCTTTCTACGCCGTCCGGGTGATGATCCCGCTCCCCAAGACCAGGTCGTCACGGTAGATGGCGGCAGTCTGTCCGGGGGCAATCGCCAGCTCCGGCTCGAGAAAGCTCACACCATCGCCCTCGAAGCGAGCAGGCGTTGCGCGGCCGTGGGCGCGGAATTGAACCTCGATCATCGCTCCGACCGAAAGGGGCTCATCGGTCCAGGTGATCTGTTCGAGCCACAATCGAGCGACCGCCAGGTCGGTCCGGCTCCCAAGAGCCACGGTCGAAGTATGGGGATCAACTCCAACCACGTAGCGACGCTCCCCCCGGGCCACACCCAGTCCGTGGCGCTGACCGATGGTGAAGCCCGAAACTCCCTCATGACTACCCACAACGACGCCACGATCCGTGATCGCGCCCGGCGAGACGACGGCGGGGTCGTGCTG
>DATBKE010000058.1:0-1759 GCA_036556085.1 Acidimicrobiia bacterium
GTGGCGGCGGGAGCTCTCGGAGTCACGCTACCCGGACAGGAGGGCGCTGAGCTTGCCCACGATCTCGGCCAGGGTCGCCTGCGGAACGCGCCCGGCGGACTCGACCTTCCTCGCCTGCCAGTCGAGCGACTTCACGGCATCGGCCAGGACGACTCCCTCGATCCCCAGTCCCTCGGGCAGCTGCACTTCGAAGGGATATCCCTTCACTCGATTCGTGACCGGGCAGCACAGCGAGAGTCCCGACCTGACGTTGTACCTCCGAGGAGAAAGCACGACGGCCGGACGCCGACCCGCCTGCTCGTGACCAGCCTGGGGGGTGAGCGTGATCCAGACGAGGTCGCCCCGATCGGGGGCCCGCACAGCCACGTGCTACCAGATCTCGCGGCCCATGGCAGGGCCGGTGTCGATCTCCGAGTGAACATTGCCCTTCGTGATCCCGGCCACCAGGCGGTCCAGCGACCACTCCTCTCGCGAGGGAGACAGGACCAGCTTGCCGTCGACCAGCGAGAGTTCGACTTCGCCACCCTCTTCCAGCCCGACTTCCTCGGCGAACGGCTGTGGCACACGCACGGCCAGACTATTCCCCCATTTGGCGATTCTCGTCTTCATCCCTTCAGTATCTACAAAAGATATACGGGAGTCAAGCGGACCGCGGGGGTGGCATCGCGACAGCTTACCGAAGGTGGGTCAGGCCAACCACGGCGTCTCCGCGGAGACGTCGAGCTCGGGCCCACGTCATGAGTCGAGACCGGTTCCGGGGAGCGAGCCGCGGCGGACTCGGAGCCGCCGGAACCACGGCTCGACGAGGAGGTAGGTGCCCGTGAGCGCCAGACCGAGAAGAGGAAAGAGCGGAAGGTAGACGACGGGAGATGCTCACTACGGGTGAAACCGGACGGGCGAAATCGATCATCGGGCCTCCTGGGCATAGGGAAAGGAGGGATCCCGAATATATCCCGAAAACTACGCGCCCGCAAGCAGGGAGAGCCCCTGTTACCCCTTGCATGCCGCGAGGCCGCTTGCTATACTTAACCACATGGTAAAGTATTTGCAGGTCCGCCTCGATGCCTCGTTCGCCGCGCTCTCGGATGCCACCCGACGCGGCGTTCTGGAGCAGCTCGGACGTTCAGACGCTTCGATTACGGACCTTGCCCAGAAGTTCGACATCACCCTCGCGGGCATGATGAAGCACGTCGGCGTCTTGGAGCAGGCCGGGCTCGTCATCACGGAGAAGGTCGGGCGCGTGCGGACCTGCCAGCTGGGCCCGCACCGATTGGAGGAAGAGACGGCGTGGATCGAGAGGTACCGCCAGTGCTGGGACGAACGCTTCGACGAGTTGGACAAGGTTGTCGAGGAACTGACACGAAAGGAGAAGAGCGATGAACGCAAGAGTCGAAAGTAAGCCCGGCCCCGTGAAGAACCGCACCACTGTCGAACGGAAGTCGGACCGCGAGGTGGTTGTCACGCGGACCATCAACGGCCCGGCGCGCATCGTGTTCGAGGCATTCACCAAGGCCGAGCTGCTCAAGCGTTGGTGGGTGCCCAAGTCGATGGGAATGACCCTGCTGTCCTGCGAGGTGGATGCTCGTGTCGGAGGCAAGTACCGATTGCTATTCGACACCGGTGGCCCCGAGCCTGCCGCGTTTTTCGGCACGTATGTCGAAGTGAAGCCGTATTCGCGCCTCGCGTGGACCAATGAGGAAGGTGGCGAGGGCGGGCCTGTCACCACGGTGACCTTCGAGGAACAGGGCGGCAAGACGCT
>DATBKE010000059.1:0-2005 GCA_036556085.1 Acidimicrobiia bacterium
TGGGGATCACCCGGAGCTGGAGGCATTTGTCACCGGTGCTGACTACGCCCACCGTTGGGGATTCGCCCCCGGCTTTGGCGACGTCATCAGCGTCTTCAACGATCAGGCCAATGCCATCGTCGATGGCGACGGCACCGTCGAGGATCTGATCTCGGAGACTGTTTCCGCCGGAGAGGATGTCATTAGCTAAATGATCGAACCTGGGGGGTCGGGAATCCGACCCCCCAGGATCGGGGAGGAGGAGAAGACAACGTCAACAACGATTAAACCCCCGGCGCTCGGGCGCGCACCCCATCGGGCGCGTCTCGATAAGAGAGAACCCATGTTGGGCTGGTTGTTCAGCGCCCCGGCAGTGCTCGGCTTGATTGTCTTCTTGGTGGTTCCAATCATCGCCGCCGTCTGGGTCAGCTTCCGCGATTGGAACGGCATCGCCCCCATCTTCGACTCAGATCCGGTGGGCTTGGCCAACTATCGAGAGCTACTAACCGATGACGGCGTTCGGCGGACCGACTTTGCCATCAGCCTGCGCAACAACCTCTACTACGTGCTGGGTGTGGTGCCGATCCAAACGATCATCGCCTTCGTCATAGCGGTGATCCTCAACCAGAAATTCCTGAAGGGGAAAGGCTTCTTCCGCACCGCCTATTACTTCCCGTCGATAACGAGTTCGATCGCCATCACCCTGATCTTTGTCTTCTTGTTTCAGACCAATGGAGCAGTGAATCGGGTCCTCCCCATCCAGGACATCGACTGGTTGGATAACGCCCGGGGGGTGATCCACAACTTCCTTGGCGTATTTGGAGTCGAAGACGGACCCGCCTTCCTGACCGAGAACGAATTCATGGGGCTCGAGCTCTGGGACTGGCTGGCTGGACCGAGCGTCGCCATGGTGGCGATCATGATGCTGGTCACCTGGACCAGCGTTGGAACCTTCATGCTCATCTTTCTGGCCGGGCTCCAGAACATCTCCCCGTCGGTGGAAGAGGCAGCAGTGGTCGACGGCGCCAACGCTTATCAACGATTCTTTCGAATAACGGTGCCGTTGATGAGACCGACCATCTTCTTCGTGGTCACCTTGGGGCTGATCGGGACCTGGCAGGTATTCGACCAGGTATACGCAGGCACCGCCGGTGGTCCCCGCAAGACCACCTTCACCCCTGCGTACCTGATCTATTTCCAGGCTTTTACCAATTCCAAAGCCGGGCTGGCCGCCGCCATCGCGGTGATCCTGTTCGGAATCATCATGATTTTCACGTGGGTCAACCGCAAGGTGATCCGAGACACAGGAGACTTCTGAGATGGCAGTAGCCGCGGTGGGCGTTCGCGAACGGGGTGCCGGATCGGTCCTCAAGCGCCTGCTGGGCTATGCCGCTCTGGTTTTCTTCGCGCTGATTTTCATCATGCCGTTCGTGCTCTCGGCGGCGACGGCCTTCAAGTCGCTGCCCGACATTCAGGCCAACCCCGTCAGTCTGGTGGCAGATCCCGCCTACGGAGGCTGGACCACCGAAGGAGTGGAGGCCCTGAACAGCTCGCGAGTGAATCTCCCCCGCTGGACGGTCAACTCGGTGGTGGTGACGGTCTTCGTCGTTTTGCTCAGAATCACCTTTGGCTCGCTGGCGGGTTATGCGCTGGCCCGAATGCGTTTTCGGGGACGGGGGCTGATCTTTGCCCTCATCCTGGCGGTGCAGGCCATACCGGGCATCGTCCTCGCCATTCCCCGGTTCATGGTGATGAAGGAGCTCGGGATCATCAACACCTATGTGGGGATGATCGTGCCCCTTGCTTTCGATGCCTTCGCCATCTTCCTGATGAAGCAATTCTTCGAACAACTACCGCGCGAACTTGAAGAGGCGGCCGCTTTAGACGGAGCTTCGACCTTTCAGACTTTTACCCGGGTCATGCTCCCGCTCGCCGCGCCCGGCTTAATCGCCCTCATCATCCTTTCCACCCAGGGAGCGTGGAACGAGTTCCTCCATATCCTTATTGCCCGCATCGGCCGACCCGA
>DATBKE010000060.1:0-3513 GCA_036556085.1 Acidimicrobiia bacterium
TCCATGACCCTCTCGACCCGGGTTTCATGAGAGCCGAACACCCCGGTTGCTCCGAGCATGGCATCGACCAACGTGGTCTTGCCGTGATCGACGTGGGCTACCAACGCCAGGTTTCGAAGCGGGCTCCTCAAGCTAGGCGACATCACCTTGGAGCGAGATGACGACCTTGCCCTTCGCTCGGCCCTCAGCGACATACCTCAGCCCCTCGGCCAGATCGTCGAGAGGAATGGTTCGATCGATCACCGGCCGGAGGATGCCGTCGCCGACCAGGGCAGCTGCTTTCTCCAGATCGCCCTTGTTGGGGTGAACGACCAATACCCCGAATCGCTTCTTCCTTCCTCGCAAAGGCCCCAGGACCGCAGCCTGGAGCAAGGCTCCAACCGAGCCCCCCACTACGGCGTAACGACCACCGGGAGCCATGGCCCGGGCAATGGCGAAAATCGATCGATGACCGGCCAGATCGAGGATCATGTCGTATCGACTTCGATCCTGGGTGTAATCCTCTTGTCGGTAGTCGATCACCCGATCGGCTCCCTGCGAGCGCATGTGCTCCTGTTTCCATTCGTTGTCGACCGCGGTCACCTCGGCTCCGGCTGCCTTGGCCAATTGGATGGCAAAGGTCCCTGCCCCGCCACCCGCCCCGTTAACAAGCACCTGGTCGCCGCTTTGAACTCGTCCTGTGATTGCCTGCAAGGCGATCACGGCCGCCTGGGGAAGGGTTGCCGCCTGCTCGAAACTGAGGTGGGGCGGCTTGATCACCAGGGGAGCGGTCTCTTTTACGCAGACGTACTCGGCGAAGGCGCCAGCTTCGTGATAAAGGGTGTCGCCAAAAACCTCGTCGCCGGGGTGAAACTGTGCGACTCCTTGCCCCACCGATTCGACAGTCCCCGCCACGTCGGAGCCGAGGATCCTGGTGCGAGGCCGGAAGGGGCCGTCGATGCGGGCATAGAGCGGCTTGCCCTGCAATCCCTCGGTGTCGGAGGCATTGATCGAGGCGGCATGGACCCGGATCAAAACCTCGCCACCTCCGGGCACCGGCTTATCGACCTCATCGAGCGAAAGCACCTCCGGCGACCCGTACTCGGTGCGCACCATCGCCTTCATCGGATCCTCTTCCCGGTCACGGCCGCAGGCTAGGGAAGCCACCGATCGGTGGTCGGGGCTGAGCACGCCGACGTAAGCTCGCCCATGGTCTCGCCTCGAACGGCCCGCCTCGTCTGGCTGGTGTGCATGGTGATTCTGCTTCCTGCCGCCGCCTTTGGTCTCGCGGTCGTGGTACAGCGACCGGAACTGGTCTCCTCACCGGCCTTTCTCGGCGTCATGGACTTGATCGGGGTCAGCGCGGTGCAAGCCGCCTGGCTCGGCTTCGTCCTTCCCACCGTCTTGGCTTTCATTGTTGCGGTCACGATCCGCCGCCGGCGCCCCAACGATCCCAACGCCCTCCTGTTTGGGTTGGCCATGGTCGGGCTCTTCCTCATCGTCGATGGAGTAGGGACGGCGCTTGAAACTGTTATCCCTCGCCCGGCAGCTCTGCTGGTCGACGTTCTCGCGGTCGACCTCACCATCTTGGGCTTGTACCTGTTTCCCAACGGGCGCTTCGTTCCCCGATGGACGATCTGGCCAGCGCTGCTCTTCATCGTCTCGAGCTGGGTATTTCCCGATCTCACCGCCGCCGCGCGTGCCGCCGGCACCGGCACTCCGGTCGTGTTTCCCGGCTGGCTGACGAACCTGGTGAGCGTCTTGGCTTTCTTGACCCTGGCCACATGGCTCCCCAGTCAGGTCTACCGCTACCGCCACCACTCGACTCCACTCGAACGGCTCCAGACCCGCTGGGTTCTCTTCGGCTTCTCGCTGATTGTGTTCGGGGGCTTCGGGGCCATCCTCCTTCGGGCCCTGGGATCACCCACCCCTGCGATCGCCGCGGCCTTGTTGGCCGCCGCCGCGGGCAGCTATGTGTTGCCGGTGGCCACTGGGTTCGCCGTTCTCCGTTACCGGCTTTATGAGATCGATCGGATCATTTCCCGCACCGTCACCTATGCCGTGGTAGCGGGGCTGCTGGCCGGCCTCTACACCGTCATAGTCTTCGGGCTGACCCGGCTGCTTCCGGCGACCGGGGACTTAGCAGTGGCCGGCTCCACCTTGGCGGTGGCCGGGCTCTTCAATCCTTTGCGACATCGGGTCCAGCAGCTCGTCGATCGCCGCTTCAACCGCTCGCGCTACGACGCCGAAGTACTCATCGACTCGTTTTCCACTCGGCTCCGTTCGGGGATCAACCTGAGCGACGTGCTGGACGATCTGCGCTCGGTTCTGGCCCGCACCGTCGAACCCGATTCGACGATGATCTGGGTGCGCCGGTCGCTCGGTTAACCCTTCAGTTGCTGGTGAACACCACCACCTCGTAGGTCGTGGCCATAGGGGGGAACCCAGTATCGAACTTGGCATTGACCACCGCCAGACGATTGCCCTGCCGCGCCACCGTCGTCGGGACCTGGAAGTTGCTGTTCGTGATCACTGCTTCCACCTCACCCGACGAAAGGTCAGAGGCGAGATCGACCACGGCCACCTGATTCAGGAAGTTCTGCACCGCATAGAGGCGTCCTCCCTCGAGCAGGATTCCGTCGACTGATGGCACCGCCACCCCCTCGATCAGGGCGCTGGCTCCGGTGCTGGGATCGACTGTGAACAAGGAGCCCAATCCGGAGTGAGCCACGATCAGGGTCTTCCCGTTGGCCGTGGCGGTGATGCCATTGAAGTTGAAGGGGAATGTGGTGACGGCGGCAGGCCCGGTGACCTCGAGCGTGACGGCAGCCCCAAGGTCGCCGGTGGGCCCGACCGGCACGTGATAGAGATTTGCCTGGGCGGTATCGGTGAACCAGGCACCGTCCCTGGTCACCACCACGTCGTTGATGAAGATCCCGAGCTCGTAAACCGCCAGCGTGGCGCCCGTGGTGAGGTCGTAGACGTAGCCATCTCCGGTGTCGCCGCCGGCTACGAACAACAGGTCGCGGGAGACGTCGGCCTTGAGGCCTAATGCCCTGCGCCCAGTCGGCGCATCGATGAAGGGCTCGGCTTCGCCCGAGCGCAAGTCCCCACGGAAGATGTCCCCTTCAAAGAGGTCGCCGGCATAGAAGGTTGAACCAGCACCGGTGGCGATCCCTTCGGCCGAGGTCGCACCCTCCAAGACGATCACTTCGGGGAACGAACTCGCCGAGACGGTCGTCCCGATTGCCGTCAGGGTCAGAACCAAAAAAGTGACAAGTGCGCGCCGCATCCCATTTCTCCTTCCCACGCCGCGTCTCACCCTATCAATACGGTGCGATTGGCGATCGGGTGCGCTTCCGCTGGGTTCTCGAGGTGGGGGCACTAGTTCTCCTTTAAGAAATCCGGGTCTTCCGACCGATCCTCACTCTCAGTGGTAACAATCACGCATTGTGGGGAACATACCTCGCAACCGAACCAGGGGAATCGATTAGATGAGTAGAGAAAGACTGACCGTTCTTGCCGGGGTGGCAG
>DATBKE010000061.1:0-47765 GCA_036556085.1 Acidimicrobiia bacterium
GCCCTCGGGACAGGTTTGTTTCATTTTTACGAGCGCCTCGGCTGGCAGCGCTGGCGCGGGCCATCGGGCGTTCGCACCGTCGCTGGCACCGAGCGCACGTCTGAGGACGACGGTTTCATCATGGTCCTCCTCACGGAGGCCTCGAGACACCTCGATCTCGCCGGCTTGATCACTTGCGACTGGCGGCCAGGGGACGTCTGGTAGCACTCGTTTAGATCTCAATTGACAGCGGGTACTTTCCCAGCATCGACTCTCGAGAGGAGAAGCAATGCAATGCGCACATGAGGGTTGCACTTGTCAGGTCGGCGGATCGGGCGACTACTGCAGCGATCATTGTCGCCAGCACGAAGATCACACCGCCGAGATGGCATGTCAGTGCGGTCATCCCGAATGCGCCGGTACCCGGCAGATGATGTAGAGCACCCCTCGTTTCGTTTCCTCGGTGAGCGGGTACTTCCGACTCTCGATGGGATAACACTCATCAGAAGGAGAAAACAATGAGCACCACCGGATGGATCATCTTGATCCTTGTCATACTTCTCTTATTCGGTGGTTTCGGCTTCGCTCGGCGGAGTCGCTGACCAAAAAAATACCTCGCGGCCCAGCTTCACCGCTGGGCCGCGAACTCGAAGTGCATCGGGTCGGGGACGAGCCAGTCCCCACCCCAGGTAAATCCCCAGCTCTCCATGGTTTCGATTAGCCGGGGATCTTGATCGCCCGACGAACCCACCGGGTTGGAACCCGCATTCAGATCCACCGCCGCCCCCCACGCATGTCGCGATAACCCGGACGAGACTCCCACCGTCGGGCTGATAAAACGCGGGAACCAGCACCCGGCAAAGCCGCCCGGCTCCACCAGGTGAGCCAGCCCTTCATCGATCAGCGTCGTCATCGCCCCAATCAGCATCTCAACCACCAGGCGATGACAGCGCACTTCTCCGAGCAGCGGCACCCGCTCGGTGACGATGTTCATCTCGACGAAGGTTCGGTCCTGGTCGAAAGTCGAGCCCCCGACCTGTGTGTAGGAGAACTCGCCGAGGGCCTCTTTGATGAAGACCTGGGGCAAGACGGCGTCGCCGTGTCGGAGCCAGGGGGTTTCTCCCTCCGTCCGAATCCGCAATGGCGCCGGCCCTTCGTAAAGACTGCGGACCATGTCCTCAAAGGCCTGGCGGGCCATGTCGGAGCGGACCAGCGCATAACGATCAGTGGAGACCGGCGAGATTGCATCGTCTCTTGAGAACACCACCTCGGCCGCTCCAATCAGAGCGTCGCTGACGACCGCAGCGACGGTGAAGTCGATCCCGTCCAGATTCAGCACTTCCCCAGGTCCGGCGTCCCGCAACCGGGCTGAGGTCTCGCCCAGGGCCACGGTGCCGGGATCGAGCCGACTTAGTTCGACCGCTTGGTCGTAGAAGGCATGCGCAGTCGGATCCAACGCAAGCGCGTCGAGAGGGATCAGCTGCCCACCGTTCGATAGCTCGACCGCGTCGCCCTTGACGATCGAGACCTCCTCGAAGTTGGCAACCAAGCCATCGACCAACGGCTGGGGGAGGCCTCCAGTGGCCCAGACGAGGAAGATTCCCTGCCCGGGTGGCTCTGTGGTTATTCTCGGCGTAGGGCTGGTCGTCGGAGTCATATCGATGCGCTCGCGGCTGACGGTCGAAGGGCTGGCTGCGGAGGTAGGCGAGGTCCTCTGCGTGATGCTGGCCGGTGTTCCGGCGGGGACCAGCGCTACCGGCAGTCCGTATCCAATGAGAACTCCCGCCAGGACGGCAGCGAGTGACCAGCGGCGCTTCACCGCGGCTTCATCGACTCTGCGATTTCGATCAGGGTCTCGAGGGAGACCGACGAACTGCGCATCCGCACAACAACCCCGCCTTCGATCCACTCCAAGGTGCCGGTCCCGGCGTCGTAGCGTCCGGTGGTGCTCCGGACTTCCACCTCGGAAAAGTCTGGGCCCGTGGGGCTATCGAGACGGTCGCCGGGTTCCGCTTCAAGCAGCACATTCTGATTCCCCGATCCCACCAAAAGCATCACCCGCCTCTCGCCGTCGACCAGGCCTGCCATCGACCATCCCGAAACATCGGGCACCAAGGTCCCAGAAGGAATCGAGTCGGCTGCGACGACATCTGACTCCTCCCAGTCCGCCGGGACCTCCTGGCCCTGAATGTCGAGCGAGGCGGCCACAGTCACCAGCGTCTCGACTGGGACGGATCCCGAGATCACCACGTCTTCGTCATCGGAGTGGAGGGCGAGGCGGTTATGGTCCGCGCTCAGATATCCGATCCTTCCCTCGGGCAGGGCCAGCGGTTGTACGAACGGCGATGGCAGTCCGAAGAGGTGAGAATCTCGCCATTCCCGGGTCGACTCGATCATCACCCAGCCACGTCCGTCGCTCCAGGACCGCGCCCAGACGATGCCGCCCTCGGGCAGGAGCCACTGTCCCTGGCGATGGTCGGCAAAGTCCGCCGGAAGCGAGGGCATCGGGATTGGCGTCTCAACTTCGCTGAAACCGCCGGAGAGGGCATCTGTCCCCAGTTCGACTTCGACCTCGAATCCGCCCAGATCGAGCGAGTCGATCTCGACCACGAAGAAGGGATCGCGTTCCGGATCCTGATAACCGTGTCGGCCCGCCCAGAGTTGACGCTCGGGAGAACGGGCCGCAAAGACTTCGATCCGGAGGGGGGCAAGCGTCTGGCGGTCGAGCCAGATCAATGCCCGATCGGTGGGATGCATCTCTCGCCACCCGCCATGCTCTGTGATCGCAGTCAGGATGTCGGAGCCGGACACGGTGGTTTCGACCTGGATGACCGACCTGCTCGCTAGTTCCGTTTCACCGAGCACGCTGATCCCCGACCACCAGGTCAAGCTGCGTGAGGGTCCGATCATTTCGAGGGGAGTGAGAACGGTTTCGTCGAAGGGCTTGAGGCCGGCAATGGCCCGCACGATCGGCTCCGGCTGACAATTCGGTAGGGCGCTGACCGGACACGAGAGCGTCGAGCGAACAAAGAAGTCTCCGTCGACGAATCGCAAGTCGACGTTGTTGGCTTGCCATTGGGAATTCGGATACACGGTCTCATCGATCAAGCTGATCGCCAGGGACTCAGGGGCCGAGTAGGTGAGCTTTCCTCGGTAGTGCCGCTCGCCTACGGCGGGGTGCCAACCCCGCTCTACTACCCGCAGATCGGCCGAGAGGCCGCCCAGGGCAGGGCTGGCGAGGTCGTACAGGGCTCGCAGTTCGTGCGCCTGCAAGGAAGCCAGCCGACCGAATCCTGACATCAGTGCACCGGCTATCAGCCCGGCAAGGAGTGCTGCCGCTACCGGTTGCCAGTTGCGCCGCGTGCGTGGGCTCGGAGTTCGGAAGGGGGGACTGAGATGGCTCTCGCCGCGGGCCAGCCTTTGATCCAGGGTGACCAGGGCAGTCGCAAAACGCTGGCAGTGCTGGCATGTGTCGAGGTGCACCCGGGCGTCCGGAGATGACTCTCGACTCTCGTCGTGAGCTATGGAGAGCTCGAGTTGCACGTGCTCGCACATGAGATCAATAGGCATCGGGCGCCTCCATTTCGAGACTCGACACCAGCTGACGTCGGGCACGAAACACTCGACTTTTCACGGTGCCTTCAGGCACGCCCAGGGTCGCCGCCGCCTCGGCGTATGAGAGTCCCATCATTCCGATCAGGACCAATGCCTCGCGCAACTCCTGGTCAAGCCGCATCAGGGCGTCGGCCACCTCCACCTCAAGGTGGGGATCGGGGCTCGCGGCATGTCGTGTCTCGTCAACTACCAGCTGCAACCGATCCTTCCGCCGACGACGCGAACGGCTGGCATCGAAGGCGGCATTTCGGGCCATGGCGAAGACCCAGGGCACGAACCGGTTGGGGTCACGCAGCGAGGGCAGCTTTCGATGAACGCGGATAAAGACCTCCTGCCTCACGTCCTCGGCCAGGGCGCCGTCGTCGAGAAGATGGACCAGATAGCGCCAGAGATGACCCTCGGTGGCGTGAACGAGGCGTTCGAAGGCCGCGATATCGCCAGCGGCTGCCGCCACCACGTCGGCAACATCTGGACTCTCCATTCAATTGCTCCTCGCACCGGTACCGCCATCTCGATTGTGGTCGGCAAGCCCTACCCAGACGACCAATCAAAGGACGACACCCAGGCCCGAAAGGTTCATACGGGGTCAGAACAGAGAGAAAACCCTGGGATGGCAGGAACCCAGATCTTGGGTTTCGTGCCGTTTCGAGGGGGTATCTAGAGGAGAGCGGGGGAGACTCCGCATTGGAAAAAAAGGAGAATCCCAAATGACTAGAAAATCACTGGCCGCGTTCGCAATTACTGCCCTAACCCTGGCGGCTTGCGGAAGCGGGACCACTGCTGACGATTCGATCCTCGCACCCACCGATGACACGTCGCTGGGCGGGACCGCTACCACCATGGCTAGCACCGGGGCCGGGACGGATGACACCCAGACCGATACTGCTGGTGCTGCTGATGTGGCAACTGAGATAGCGGCGCTGGAGGCTGATCTTGCTGAGCACGCCGCCGAAATTGAGGCGAGCGCTCCCGAGCCGGTTGTGACCGCCTTTGAGGATGTCCAAACCGAGCTTACGGGCCTCGTATCGGCCGCTTCCGACCTCGAGCTCACTACTGATGAGCTCCAGCCGGTTCAGGACGCCGCCCAGGCGCTGACTGATGCGGTCACGGAGTCCGACATTGATCTCTCTGCTGAGTTCATGGATTTCTGGGCTGACTTCTCAACCCGAATCCAGGCTCTGGCCGCTTAACGACAACGTCACAACAAACAACCTGCTCGACCCGGGACCAAAAGGTCCCGGGTCGAGTATTTATGAAGCCGGGAGCAACCTCCGCCGGCCACCCACTGCCAGCGACACGAGAATTGCTGCCGGGGCTACCAAGCCGGATCCAGCCGACAGGAGAGCTCTGAGCAGGATCTCCAACAAGCGAGCTGGGATGGCGATGACGTCGAGCAAGGCAGCCACGCCCGACTCGAGCCAGCCCCTCAGCGCATTCAACCAGTCAGGATTGGTGACGACGGGAACATTGCCTTCGCGGTCCCGCAAGGAAACCGAGGACCGGACTATCGACGACAAGAGCGCCCTTTGTATCGTGTTTGTCGGGGGTGCTGATCGGTCAATGTCCGCCACGACCGGGGGAGCGACCGCAACCTGATCAAACGTCTGCTCGACGATCTCGAACCGGGTTGGGGCGGTGGTCGAGTTCACGAGTGTGGGTATCGGCTCGACGGGAGGTAAAGGAGCAACTGGGACGTCGAGAACCGGATCGAGGACTTCTGTAACGGGGTCGAGGGGGGGCTCCACCACTTCCGGGTCCACGATTTCTTCCACCGGCTCAATGATCGGGCTCACAACTTCGTCCACGACTGTGACGAGCGGACTGGCCAGGGAGTCAACAACGGTGACCACTGGCGAGGTCAAGGACTCCGTGGTTTCGAGGAGATCTTCGACCAGAGGCACGCTGGTCACCAGTGGCGTCAGGGGCTCGGTGAGCTCGGAGATTGGGTCTTCGAGCACCCCACCCAGGAGGTCGCCGAGGCCGGCCCGAGCGGGCAATGCCAGGGCGAAGAGAATCAGGAATGTGCCGCCCAAGGCAAGCCACCTTCTCATGAGAAAGTAATCGACCGAAAGCCCGACTTCTCTTAAGAACCACCGACCCGGTAGCCGATGCCATTTCCGTGACTTCCAGATGGGCTAGACACCTGGGATCGGCAGTGACAGCGGCAATGGTCATCGTCGCGGCGGGGGCTGCGGCCGTTTTCTCCAATGCCGACCAGGCAGCACGGATTGCCGCCGACTCGCAGCGGCTCAAGTCGGTTCAAATTGCTTTGTCGGAAACCGCCATTCACCGGGCGGCGCTGGTGATCGCCTTCGCCTCGGTCAATGGCGAAAGCTCGGTGAGTATCGAGGCTGTGAATGAAGCAATGGCTGCTTCGCATCGCATCAACCAGCAACTCGCCATCCTCGGAGACGGAGAATCTCTTCGGTCTCTGGCGAACGAGGTCATGACTTCGACGCTCAGTGTCCAGGAGCTATTGGCGAGGTCGGCGCCGGACGCCGCACGTGTGGAGGTGGAGGCCGACACCCTCCCCGCGCTCGGTGCCCTGGCAGATGCTCTCAGCCGGGAAGCAGCGCGGGTCAGCGGTCTCATCGACGCCGAACAAGCCCAGGCGGGGCGCCTCTCCCAAGCCGCCTCTTTTGTGGTTGCTCTTCTAGTACCGGTTCTTTCCGTGATCTTCATCCGCCGCCGCGCCCGGAGGCGCCTTGAGCAGGCGCAACTGGAGACCGAGCTCGATCGGCAGCGCGAGTTGGCTGACACCAAAGATCGTTTGATCGCAGGCCTGTCTCATCAATTGCGAACGCCGCTTACCGGCATCTATGGATGGGCGGACCTGATCTCGCACCAACCCGGTCCTCAGATCGTCGACGAAGGGGCCGTGGCCATTCTCTCGCAGTCGGGTGAATTGAGAAGGATGGTCGACGACATCCTGGTGACCGCCCGCCTCGATGCAACGAATCTCCAGTACCGGCCGGAGGCTCACTCCGTCACTGCCACCGTGGAAGGAGCGATCAGCCACTTCGTGAGAGTCGGAGAGCAGGTCAAGGTTGACTGCAATGAAGCCATTGTGCTCGTGGACCGACCTCGACTCCAGCATGTGATCCACAACCTGGTTGCCAACGCGTTCGCTCATGGCAACGAGCCAGTTGAAGTTATTGGTAGAGAGGATGCGGGCTGGTATCGGCTCGCAATCTGTGATACCGGACCGGGCCTCGGGTCGGAGCGAGCGAAGCATCCCTTTGCCGCCTTTGACCAGGCTCCCGAGGACATTGTCACGGCCCCTGGCCTTGGTCTTGGCCTCTCGGTGGCAAGAGCGCTGGTCTCGCTCATGGGGGGCGAGATTGAATACCGTCACCAAGTGGGCCACACGGTTTTCATGGTGTCGATCCCGATGGTTCCGGCTGCCTGAACCGCCTCGGCCAGGGTGGCGCCACTCGGTACCATCGGGGTAAGTGCTTGTCCGAGAAGTCCTTGACTCCCTCGCCACCTTGGGCGATCGAGCGGCCGCCTGGGACCCATACGGGCTGCAACTGGGTGACGCTGGCGCGAACGTAACTCGATTGGGGGTATGCCACGAAGTCACCCCCGAGGTTCTCGCCAAGGCCGCAGATGTCGATCTGCTGATTACTTATCACCCGCTGCTGTTCAAACCGGTCAACCGATTGGTGGCGGGGTCGGGTCCGGAAGGACGTGCGTACCACCTGATCACAGCCGGCGTCAGCTTGGCCGTCGTCCATACCGCCTGGGATGCTGCGGCCGGAGGTACGTCGGATGCCCTGGGAGCGACGGTTGGGCTGCGCGAGGTGGAAGCATTCGGCGCAGTGGAACAATCGCCGCGATGGAGGCTCGTCACTTTCGTGCCGCCCGACCATCTCCAACGGGTTTCCACAGCCCTGGTCTCGGCCGGGGCGGGCCGGATTGGCAACTACACCGCTTGCTCCTTCCGGAGCGAGGGGTTGGGAACATTTCTTCCCGAGTCGGGAGCGGCGCCGGCGGTGGGGAAGGTTGGCGAGCTCAGCGAGGTGGCCGAAATTCGCCTCGAGATGCGGGTGGGATCGGGTGAGCGTGACAACGCGGTGGCGGCTCTGCTCGCGGCCCATCCATACGAAGAGCCAGCCTTCGACATCTACGAGACTTCTGCCCCTTCGATGATCGGTCGTGTGGGAGCGATTGGGGGTTCATTGACCGACCTCGTCGAATTACTTCGCCGCGAAGTCGGGCCGGAGATCCGGGCAGCAGGACAGGATCGGCAACTGCAAAGGGCGGCGGTGCTTCCCGGATCGGGCGGATCCTTTATCGGGCAGGCTCGAAGTCGGGGAGCCGACGTGCTCATAACCGGCGATGTCAGTCATCATCAAATGAGGCAGGCTTTGGACCTCGACATGGGCGTGATCGACATTGGTCATGCGCCTAGCGAACGGCCGGGCGTTATGGCTTTGGCTGACGCTGCGGCCAAGATCGGGCCCGAAGTGGTCGAGGTGGATGTCGACCCGACCCCCTGGAGATCTCGATGACTCTCGAGGGCGGGCTCGCCGATCTTCTCGACCTCCAGGACGTTGACCTAGCTATCGATCGCCTTCTCCATCAACGCCAAACCTTGCCGGTACTGGGGGAATATCAAAGCCAGTCGGGTGAGCGTGATCGCCTGGCGGCGGTGATTGCAGAAAGACGAGGCGAATTGCGGGGCCTGGAGCTCGATCTCGATAAGGCGGAAGGTGAACTGGAGATCCTCGAATCCAAGCTCAACGAATCCGAGACCCGGCTTTTCGCAGGTGGAATGAATGCCCGGGAGACCGAGCAAAAGCGGCTCGAGGTGCAGGGATTGCGTGGACAGCAGGCAACGATGGAATCGCGAGTACTGGAGCTGATCGAAGTCGTCGACCCATTACGGAGTGAGGTAGAAAAATTGGAAGGAGAGCTGGCTTCGAGAAACGAACGAGTCGGCATCCTCGAAAACGAGATCTCGGTTGCGTGGGGGGAGATAGACGCCCAAATCGCTCGCCGCGAGGCGACGAAAACTGAACTGGCCCAACCTATCGCGCCGGACCTGATGATTCTCTATGAACAGCTCCGTAGGTCCAAAGAGGGCGTGGCCGTAGGACGCTTGATCAATGGAACGTGCGGCGGCTGTCATCTGGCGTTATCGATTCCCGAGCAGCAGGAGGCCTCGGAGTGGGAGCCGCCGCGCTGTCTGCATTGCATGCGAATCCTCGTTCTCTAGGGATGGCCGGGATTTGGGTTCTTTACACAGACGGTGCCTCGCGAGGTAATCCAGGACCGGGCGCGATCGGAGCCGTGCTCTACAGCTGGGTCGAGGGCGAGCCACTGGAGGAGGTCGAAACGATCAGCGAGGCGATCGGGGTTACTACCAACAATGTCGCCGAATATCAGGCGATGGTGGCCGGTCTTGGAATGGCGAAACGCCATGACCCGGACCTGCTCTGGGTGCGAGCTGACAGTCAGCTTCTGATTCGCCAACTGGAAGGACGCTGGCGGGTGCGAAATCGGGGCCTGATTGAGCTCCATCGCATGGCCCGGGAATTGCTCGAGCAGATCCCCCACAAGCTCCAGCACGTACCGCGTGAGGACAACACCGTCGCCGACATGCTGGCGAATCGCGCTCTCGACTGACCCGTGCTCTTCTGGCATTTGGGCGGGGCGATCTTCCTATTTCGCTGGATCTTTCGTGATCCCAGAGTCGACATTCGCCTCCTCGCCCTCGGGGCGGTCCTGCCCGATGTCATCGATGGTCTTATCGGCTTGGTGATCGGGGACCCAACCACTCAACGAGTCGGGCATTCGCTTGTTCTCCCTGCTGTTGCTGCGGTGGCGGTGCTGTTAGGTACCCGGCGGGGACGCCGGCGCCGGATGCTGATGACGGTCGTGGTGGCTTGGCTATTCCATCTGGTGCTCGACGGCGTCTGGCTGCGGGAAGCGGTGTTCCTCTGGCCCTTCTTCGGGTGGGAAGTGGGCCAGCCGGCGGCGGGCACGATTTGGGAGCGTGCGGCCGAACCCTGGCGCTGGGTCAAGGAAGCGATCGGTCTCGCCTACCTATGGAGCCTGCTGCGAACCCAGGGCAATTAGCCCGCGGAAACCGATGACTGCGGCCCACAGAACCCAAGCGCCGGCGGCTACGGTCGGGTAGTGGATCTGGCGCTCAGCCCCACCACCCCGGGTCTCGGCGTCGCCGAACTGGCGGATCTTTGCTCCTATGCCGAGGATCTCGGCTACCGGCACGCTTGGCTGGCGGAGGTGGCCGGACCCGACGCCTTCGTCCTTGCCGCCGCCATCGCCGGGCGAACCGAGCTGATGGAACTCGGCGTGGCCGTGGTCCCCGCCTACACCAGGACACCGGCCGCGCTGGCGACCGCCGCGCTTTCGGTGAGCGATCTCCTCCGTGGGCGCGCCTTCCGCCTCGGTATCGGCTCGTCGTCGGAAGTCATCGTCACCCAGTGGCACGGCACCCCTCTTGCCAAACCGGTCCAGCGAGTACGAGAGACCGTCGAGGCAACCAAAGCAATACTTCACGGAGTCAACGATTACCAGGGAACCTTGGTCACAACCCAGCGGTTTCGACCGGCGGTTCACGGCGATGGTCCGGTGGAACTTTGGGTAGCAGGCCTACGCCCGAAGATGCTGGCGGTGGCCGGAGCGGTCGGCGACGGCGTCTGTCTCAACCTAATGCCGGCTCGGGTTGTGTCCGCTCAACTGGCCGCCGTTTCTGAGGGGGCAACAAGGGAAGGGCGTTCGTTGCCGGCGGGCTTTGGGGTCATGGCCCGGCTTCCGGTGTTGGTGACAGACGATGCGGACTCGGCCCGCGACTGGTTGCGCTCCACGTTCCTCGGCCCTTACCTGGCGCAGCCCGTGTACAACAACTTCTTGCGATGGATGGGATACGAGGAGGAAGCGCAAGCAATCTCATCCGCCTGGAAAGCGAGGGACCGGGAAGGAGTGCAGGCGGCGATGTCGGACTCTCTCGTCGATGACCTCACATTGATCGGAACGGCCTCCGGGGTGCGCTCGCGCCTCGACGAGTACGAAGCGGCGGGGATCACGGTGGCGGCTATCTCGGTAGTTGCGGCCGGACGCTTCGCGGTTGAGCAGACCCTACGGGCTCTAGCCCTGTGAAAGGGTTGATCTTGCTGGTTCTGCTCGCCTGCAGCAATGCAGTCACCGCAACCAGCGCGACGACGCCAACCGCCGACGTTCCCCCAGAGGAAGTGGCTGACGAGGTCGCCGCCGCCCTCGATGGCGGAGACCCGGCGATCGTGGCCTCTCTCACCGATCTCCGACCGATGCCCTGGGTGGCGCTGGCAGAGGGAGCGACGGTGGAGGAGGCGGCCGGCATTGAGGCCGGGGAGAATTCTCTGGCGGTGGCGGACAACTTCTGGACTGGCTTCCTCGAATCGGCTGGTTTGGAAGGCGACGAGGTAGCCGACATCGAGGCGTTCACCGAGGGTTCCACCGACTTCGCCCGCCTCGAGCTGGGATCGGGGTCGATCATCCTCAACCAGAGCGACGCCTGGCGGATCGATGTCATTGCCTCCTTCGCGGCCCCCCTGGCTGAACGGCTCCTCGGAGCAGTGGAGGTGATCGTGGCCAACCGCAGTGCGGAGGCGGACGTGCTCCGAGAGATGCTGCGAGGAGAACGGGACGCAGTAGCCGTTGCCAGCGCCGATCCTTCGATCACAACCACGGCGCGGGCGGCGGTCGAAGAGGTGCTGGCAGCCATCGATTCCATCGACGGCTGAGTGGAACCTGCCTCACGGATCCGGCACCTGCTACGGCGTCTCGCTGCCACGGCCGATACCGGTTTGACCTTCGCTGCCAGTCCTTATGACCGGGCACGCTTCCAGGAGGTGGCCGACGTCGCAGCCGAGCTTTCCCGGATCCCGGAGGAACTGCTCAGTGCTCCCGGTTTCGTGTTCGAAGGTGGATATGCCACCCCAAAGTTGATTGTGCGGGTGGTGGTTGTTGCGGAGGACGACCGCGTCTTGATGGTGAAGGAAGCTGAGGACGGGCTTTGGACACTGCCCGGAGGCTGGGTCGACGTGGGGGAGTCGTTATCCCTGGCGGCCGAGCGCGAGGTCTTCGAGGAGACCGGATACCGGGTGAGGGCCGTCAAGATCGCCGCGATTTTTGACAAGCTCGCCCATCCCCACCCGCCGGCACTGCATCACTCCTATCTCTTGTTCGTGAACGCTGCCCTCGAGGGGGGCAGTCCTCAAACCAGCACCGAGACAACCGAGGTCGGCTGGTTCAGGCTCGACAATTTTCCTCCCCTCTCGATCGGGCGCGCCACAGAAGCCCAGATCAGACGCGCGATCGAGCATCATCTCCGCCCCGATCTCCCCACTGACTTCGACTGACTCCTACCAGACGGGCCAAGGCATTGGTGGGCGATTGTCGGGAGGTTGGGGGTGAACCCGGCTGGTGACAAGGTCATCGACACGTTGGCGCAACGCCTCGAATTCGAGCTCAGTCATCAGCATCTCGAGATCGGTGCCCAGTCTTCGGCTGAAGGCGGCTTGAAGTGCTTCCAATGCCTCGACCATGGTGTGAGGGAGCGGCCGGCCCGCCAAGCCCCAGAGGACGGTGCGCAGTTTGGGCTCGGAATGGAATGTGAGTCCGTTATCGATGGCGAAGAGGCGCCCGCTCCCTCTTTCACTGAGCAGGTGCCCGAGCTTGCGGTCGGCGTTGTTGCAGACGATGTCGAGCACCGCCACCGGCCACAGGCTCTCTGACACCTCCGGGACGAACAACGGCCGCGGATCAAAGTCCGGGTCGACGTCGATGAATCGCTGTGCCGAGCCGATGCCGAGCGGTCCCTCGGTCCAGAGCGTCTCCGGCACCACCCCGAACCCGAGCGCCTCGGACACGAGATACGTCGCGAGCTCGCGGGCGGGAAGGGTCGTGGCATCGAAGTCCCAAAGCGGAGACATCGCTTCTGACGCCTTGTAGACCCAGCGCTTTCCAGTGCCATCTGTGGCGAGCAATGTCAGGTTGGAGGCGGTTACGAACTCGCCGACGACCTCCTCGAGTCGCAGCTTCGTTTTCAGATGTGGTGACCGTTGCTCGAAGGGCAGCGGTGGCCCTCAGGATCCATCGGTAGCTGACAGCGTGGACAGAGCGGTCGGCCTGAAGCCACCACCCGCGCCGCAATCAGCGCCATTGCCCGGAATTGCTCGGCTGTGATGACGAACCGCACCTCATCGTCACTTTCGGATGAACCGAGGACGACGGTGATGAATTCGCTGCGCTCGATCGCCACGCCGATCGAGCCGATGCGAAAAGATGGTGGGTCGGGCTCGCCGATCTCTAGTCCGGTGGCGACCAGGTTTTCGACAGCCTGTTCGTCGATTTCGATCGCCGCCGCCGTCAGCATTCGCAATCCTTGTTCGGCCAATTCGGCAACCTGGTTCTTTTCGCACGGAAAGGAATGGACGGCGCCACTGGCGGTCACTTCGACGAAGAAGCGTCGCGATCCCGGAGGCCCCAGGGCCCCGGCGGCGAAACGCTCGGCCGGACCGAGGTCCTCTATTGCCATGTGCTTGGGTTGCCGCCGGCGTTGAGACTGACCAGACGCGGCCAGCCTCCACTGGGTAGATCCAGCACCGTGACCGACGCCGGGGCGATGGCGATGCGATTGAAGAGGTCGAGTGGTTGGCCGAGGAAATGGGAGACGGCGGCTTTGATGGGATCGCCATGGGTGACGAGGGCAACTGTCTTTCCCTTGTGGAGGGCCGCCAGCTCTTCGCAGGTCGACACCATCCGGTGCTGTGCCTCGGCGATCGACTCCCCTCCCGGGAAGCCGGCGCGAGACGGGGTTCTGATCACCACGCGCCACAACCGTAACCGGTAGAGGGATTTGAGGCTCCGACCCGACCACGATCCGTAGTCGACTTCAAGAAGTCCCTCGTGAACGATGACCTCTCTTCGCTGGGCGAGGGCGATGGGCGTTGCCGTCTCCACCGCCCGTTCCAACGGGGACGAGTAAATGGCGGCGAGGCGGACCGATCGAAGCTCGGAGGCAAGCGCTTCGGCCATCTCACGGCCTTGAGGAGAAAGAGATTTCCCGGGCAGGCGCCCGCTCAACATCCGGCCCGTCTCCGAAGTGGGGGCGTGGCGAATCAAGAGGAGTCGGGCCATGGATCGCTTTCAGATTAAGCGGCCCTGTGCAGGAGGATCCCAGAGCCCGGCATCATTGTTACGGACACTGTTGACCCGGGAGGAGACCTCTCGTTCCATCCATAAGTCGTCGTCGATGGGCTGGAGCGATCGGCTCGCCTCCTCGGCATCGGTCACGGTCCGGTCGAGCCAGGTCGACCAACTCTCGGAGCGGAGTGCGATCGGCATCCGATCATGTAGCGGAGCGACGACCCCGCATCCTTCTTTGGTGAGGATGGAACAAGTCCTGATCCACTCGCCATCGTCGTTGCGGCGGGTGGACCAAATTCCTGCGAACCCAACCGGAAATCCGTCGGCTCGATGGATCCAGTGCGGAGTCCGTCCCTTTTCGGGTGACTCCCATTCGTAGAAGCCATCGGCTGGAATCAGACATCGTTTGCGGGCGAATGAGTCACGAAACGCTGGAGCGGTAGCCACCGTTTCCGAACGGGCATTGATTTGAATCGATTTCGTGTCCTTTGCCCAGTGGGGAACCAAACCCCATTTCATGGTCTCAAGCACTCGTTCGCCCTCGCGTTGGGCGACCACGTAGACATCATCGGTCGGGGCCACGTTCCACGATGGGGGTAGGCCTTCCACCAGGGCCGAAGCCCCGAAGTAGTCGGCATAGAAATCGATGTCGCCCGAGAGCGAGAACCGCCCGCACATCTAGCTGTCAGACGGCGTAACGCTTGAGGTCCGCGAGGCTGGCGAATTCAAGGGTGCCGGCGTGAGTGGATTCCAGTCGTACCCGCGGTGCGGCTCCTGCGGCGAGAGCCTCGACCCACCGGGCTGCGCAGAGGCACCAGAAGTCGCCGGCTTTGAGGCCTGGAAACCAGGGCTGGGGAGTGGAGAGATCGTTTCCCACTTGGCGGGAGAAGGCCAGAAAGTCATCTGTCATCTCGGCGCAGACCGTATGGACCCCGACATCGTCGGAGCCGGTGTCACAACATCCGTTGCGGTAAAAGCCGGTGACAGGATCGTGGGAGCAATTCTCGAGATCGGTGCCGAGCACGTTCTTCGCCATCGCGGTTCATTCTTGCGCAAATCTGGGCGCGTAAACGTGACCGGATTGACACAGGAATGAAGGATCCCGGCTCCGAGCGGAGCCGGGATCCACGTTCGAGTCCGCCTATAAGCCGGATTCTGTCCCGTTGCCGGGGACGGTCATCCATCTTGGGCGAGCGATTGCTCGTCGCCTCCTGCGGCCTACCCGGGACTTGATCGACGGGCCGCCGTCGTCCCTGTTTGGCCTTGCTCCGGATGGGGTTTGCCTAGCCGGCCGGTCACCCGGCTCGCTGGTGGGCTCTTACCCCACCGTTTCACCCTTGCCTGTGCCCGTCTCGCGGGCCATCGGCGGTTTGTTCTCTGTGGCACTTTCCGTCGGGTTACCCCGCCTGGGCGTTACCCAGCACCGTGCCCTATGGAGTCCGGACTTTCCTCGGGGTTTACCCCGCGACCGTCCGGCGGACTCAAGAATATTTTAGTCGTTACTGGTGGGTGGTTCGTTGGAGCCCCGTCCGCCGATGGCCCCGCCCATTCCGCCGGTGACGATGGCGATCAGCGCCAGCAAAAGCACCGATCCGAGTGGACTCGGGCTGCCACCGAGGCTGGCGACGGCGACGACGATTCCTGCCACCACAAGCGCGGTAATCGAACCGTGAAAACGCCCGTTGACCGGCGCCAACTTTCCCGCCACAAAGCCTCCGAGCCCAAAGCCGATCAACACCGAGGCGGTGAGGGCAATTCCCGCCAGGGTCTCCGACGCAATGAGCCGGGCCACGATTGCCACAAGAGCAAACGTAAGTCCGGAGCCGAGAAGTCCGCTGGCAGTTCCCAAGAGAATCGCCTTCGGCGAAAGGACGCCTAGCAACGTGATCCCGAGGATCCCGGGCTGGACGGACCTCGGCCCGTAGGCTTTGAGGCGAGAAAGGAGCTTCGCGTGACGATCAACAAGTATCTGGCCGAACTGGTGGGCACTTTCATTTTGGTGTTCATCGGCTCCATGTCGGTGTTGGCTGCCAGCGCCACCGGCAGCCCGGTCATGGTCGTGGTCCCGCTTGGGTTTGGACTCGGCCTTCTCGCCGCCATCTACGCGGTGGGACACGTCTCCGGAGGGCATTTCAACCCGGCTGTGACTCTGGCGATGTGGCTCGACAAAAGGACCACGAGCACCGACCTTATCGGTTACTGGATCGGCCAGTTCGTGGGAGCGATCGTCGCCTCGGCCGTGGTGCTGGCTGCAACCGACATGGATGGCGTGGCCGCAACCGTGACCAATCCGGTCGGGACCGGCGTGGGACTCATGATGGAGTTCGTCCTCACATTGATCTTCGTGCTGGTGATTCTCGCCTCCACGCGCACCGCGCTATCGGCGGCTGGCTTTGTGATTCCACTCGCCTTGGCCGCGATCCACCTGGCGGGCATCCCATTCTCGGGAGCCTCGGTGAACCCTGCTCGCTCCTTCGGCCCGGCATTGCTCGCCGGCGATCTGGGCAATATCTGGATCTATCTGGTGGCACCGCTGGCGGGCGGCGCCATCGCCTGGGTTTTCTGGAGGATGTTCGGCGGGGACGAGGAGCCGGCCGCTTAAAGCTCCGGTTCGGCGAGATCCTCGAGCCCGGCTACCCAGCCGGTCGGAAGTTGCCAGTGGCGCGCGCCGCTGACCACTTTGTCCATGTACTCCTTGGAAGGAGGGTGGTGCTCAGAATTGGCCGGTGCGGAGAAGACCGCCACCGGATATTTGTGCCCGGACCGATCGACGGCTTTGACGTCCTTTTGCAGGCTCCGCCCGCGAGATTCTTCGTGGGCGCTGATCGCTTTCAGCTCGGCTGAAGAGACTTCGAATACTGCTCCCCAGACGGTATTGCCCGGTGCCGGCTCGATAGAGGGGCGACCGTCGGGGTTGGGGAAGATCAGCTTGGTTTCCGGCAAATGGGCGATGAACTGGAAATTGGCCTTAGGGGCGTATTTCTGAAGCTGCTCGGGGTTCATCATCCCGCCGTACGTGAAGAACAACATCGCCGGACCGGATTGTACCGGGGGAGGAATCAAGGCCCGCGAATACACTCGCCAACTGCTTTGGATTGGCCCGAAACTCTCTCCCGTCTCAGTTCGCGCGTAGACCTCTCTCGCGCCGAGGCCCGCGAGGCCATGGAGGCGGTAATGAAAGGCGCGGCGACCCCCGCTCAGATCGCGGCGCTCATCGTGGCCTGGCGGATGAAGGGGGAGACGACCGACGAGATGACTGGCATGACCGAGGCCATTCGGGAGGCGGCAGTGCCAATCCAGGATCGACATGACCGCGACCGACTGGTCGATCTGGTGGGGACCGGGGGTGACCGGGCCGGAACCTTCAACATCTCCACTGCTGCTGCGCTCGTGGCGGCAGGGGCGGGAGCCCCGATTGCCAAGCACGGCAACCGCTCCGTCTCCTCGCGCTGTGGATCGGCCGATGTTCTCGAGGGTCTCGGGGTGGTGATCGACTTGCCGCTCGAGGCCAATCTGACCCTTCTCGACGAGAACAAGTTCGCCTTCTTCTACGCCCCCCTTTACCACCCCTCGTTTCGACATGCGGGTCCGGTCCGCCGGGAGCTAGGCATCAGGACGGTTTTCAACTTCCTCGGACCTCTCGCCAATCCCGCCGGCGCCCGACGCCAAGCGGTGGGGGTTTCGGATCCCGTGATGGCCGAGCGGATGATCGGGGTGCTGGAAAGACTTGGCTCGATCTTCTCATTCGTCTTCTGCGGAGCCGGTGGGATCGACGAGATCGTTCCCACCGGGACGACACTGATTCATCGACTCAAGGATGGAGAATTGACACAGGCCGAATTCACACCCGAGGACTTCGGAGTCGGTCGGGTAACAATTGATCAGCTCGCCGGAGGTGACATCGAGGAGAACGTGATGATCCTTCGGGCGATCCTCGACGGCGAGCAGGGCCCGCGTCGCGACGCAGTACTTGTGAATGCTGCCCCGGCACTGGTGGCGGCAGAGCTTGCCCCGGGCTTCGTGGAAGCTGTTGATCTCGCTCGGCAATCGATCGATTCCGGAGCCGCGCAGAGCGTGCTCGACAGGACGGTCGAGCGCAGCCAGGAGCTTGCTCGAGCCTGACCCTTAACCTGGCTTCGTGCACATCGAGGCCGAAGAGCTGATCGGCGCTTTGCGCCGATCAGGAATGCGTATCACCAAGGCCCGCCGCGCCGTGTGTGAGATTCTGGCGGAGTCTCATCTTGACCACCTCACCGCCGCCGCGCTATTGCAACGGGTAAACGAGCGGGTCGGCGGCAACGTCGTCGCCTCCACCATTTACCGCAGCATCGACGCTCTTGAGGAGCAGGGCCTTCTCCACCACATTCACCTCGGTCACGGTCCCGGAGTGGTTCATCTCAGCGATGACCCCCTCCGCGACCACCTCGCCCATCATCACCTGGTCTGCGAGGGTTGCGGTCGCACCACCGATGTCGAGATGGCGGCAGTGGTCGAAGCGATGGGCGAGCTGGCTCAAGAGCACGATTTTTCGATGAAATCGGTCCATTTCGCATTGGTCGGCCTTTGCCTCGACTGCGCCGGCTGATGGTGGGGGGTATAATTGCAACCTGGTTGCAATAAGGTCGGAGCCACATGCACATCCCTGATGGTTTTATCAATGTCGCCACCGCCGCCGGAGCCGGGGTAGTCGCCGCTTCGGGGTTGGGGGCCTCTCTGCGAAGGACCGGACGTGACCTCTCCGAGCGTCAGATTCCTTTCGCCGGGCTCACTGCCGCCTTCATCTTTGCGGTCCAGATGCTCAACTTCCCGGTGGCGGCTGGGACCAGCGGCCACCTCCTCGGGGGGTCGCTGGCGGCGATCCTCCTCGGCCCCTGGCTGGGAGCGCTCGCGGTTTCCGTCGTGATTTTCGTGCAGGCGCTGATGTTCGCCGACGGCGGCATCTTTGCTCTTGGCCTGAACGTCCTCAACATGGCGCTCGTCACTGCCCTGGTCGGATGGGGAGTTTTTCGCTCGTTGGTGAAGGTGCTGCCACGGAAATCATCCGCCGTGATGATCGCCTCGATGCTGGCGGGGGCAATATCGGTGGTGGCGTCGTCTTTGGCTTTCGTTGTCCAGTATGCGCTCGGGGGGGAAGGCGGAGCCCCTTTGCGGGCTGTTTTCCAAGCGATGGTGGGAGTGCACTCCCTGATCGGAATCGGCGAAGGAGTCATCACCGCCCTCGCGGTCGGCGCTGTGCTCGCCGTTCGGCCTGATCTGGTTAAAGGGGTGTCCGATCTCGAGTTGCCCCGTCTCGCGACGGCGCCGAGTCGGAGGAGCATCTTCGCTTTCGTTACCACCGGTCTGGTCACGGCTGTCGCCCTGGTGTTTCTCGTGGCGCCGATCGCTTCTGGCGACCCCGACGGGTTGGAGCGGGTGGCAATCGACACCGGGTTCATCGAATCCGCCCAGGAACATCCCCTCGGGGGTCCGCTGGCTGACTATGGAGTCAGTGGCATCGATAATGAGGAGACCGGAACTGTTCTCGCTGGTGCGATCGGGGTCGGCGCCACCTTCGTAGTCGGCCTGATCGCGGCCACGATTCTCCGCCGTCGTCGTTCGGCGTGAGCGGCGTCCACGCCCACGCCCTTCACTTTCACGGCCACAGCCTCATCCATCGACTACCGGCCGCCGTAAAACTCGTAGGGCTTCTCGCCTTCGTGGTGGCGGTGGTAGCGACACCGGCGCAGGCGGTGTGGGCCTTCAGCGGCTACACGTTGATTCTGATGGTCCTCCTGGTCCTTTCAGAGGTTCCGGCCCGATTCTTCCTCACCCGGCTGGCGATCGATCTGCCATTCATCGCCTTTGCCTTGCTGCTCCCCTTCGTGGGCGAAGGACCGCGAGTCGCCCTGGGTCCGCTGTCGGTTTCGGTCGCCGGGCTCCTCGGCGCCTGGAATCTGATCGCCAAGGCGACCCTCAGCGCCGGCGCTTCGGTGTTGTTGGCGGCCACTACCGAGGTCCCCGACATCCTCGCCGGACTCTCACGGTTGCGCGTGCCGGCAGTCCTGGTGGCGATCGCCTCTTTCATGATTCGCTATCTGGAGGTGGTGGCGGGGGAATTCCGTCGGACCCGGATCGCCATGGCGGCCCGGGGATATCAAGCGCGATCCGCTCTTGATTGGAAACCGGTGGCGGTCTCGGCCGGAGCCCTATTCATCAGGTCTTTCGAGCGGGGGGAACGCGTTTATCAGGCGATGTTGGCGCGGGGATACGACGGCAACTGGCGCACGGGAGCGCACGAGACCATTGCCCGCTCTCAATGGCTGGCAGGGCTCATACCTGGAATCGTGGCGGTAGCGATCATGCTGGCCTCGCGTCTCTTGTGACCCAGCTCTCTGTTTCCGATCTCTCTTTCTCCTACCCCGACGGAACCGAGGTCCTGAAGGGCTTGAGCCTCGCAATCGACCCGGGGGAGAGAGTTGGTCTCCTGGGGCCAAACGGCGCCGGCAAGACGACGCTCGTGCTTCATCTCAACGGGATCCTCCGAGCTTCGAGCGGAGCGATCAGCCTGGGCGGCACAACGCTCTCGGATCAAACCGTCCGCGAGATCAGGCGCCGGGTCGGTCTCGTATTTCAAGATCCCGATGACCAGCTCTTCATGCCGACCGTCTTCGCCGACGTCGCCTTCGGTCCGGCCAACTTTGGGTTCGAACCAGGGGAGGTCGAACAGAGGGTGAAAGGTGCTCTGGAGTCGGTCGGCGAGTGGCACTTGGCCGATCGCGCTCCTCATCACCTCTCTGGTGGAGAGCGACGGAAAGTGGCGATCGCCACCGTTCTTGCTTCCGATTCCGAGCTTCTCGTACTCGACGAGCCGACCTCCAATCTCGATCCGGCGGGTCGTCGGGAGCTGGTGGCGTTGTTGTCTTCCCTACCCACCACCCAGCTCGTCGTGACCCACGACCTGCCGTTCGTGTTCGAGCTCTGCCCGCGATCGATCATCATGGACGGGGGCCGGGTGGTGGCCGACGGCCGCACTGGAGAGCTGCTTTCGGATCGTCAGTTGTTGGCTGCCCATCGCCTGGAGCTGCCATTCGGCTTTGATCCGACCAACATCGCCTCTCGTTGAGAGCCCTGGAGTTAGCACTAGCTGGATTTTGCGCGGCAGCGGTGGCGTGGCCGGCCATCTTCGGAGTTCGCTCCCGACGAGGCCTGGTGCTGGCGGGTTCGCTCGGCATCGTCATCGCCCAGCTCATGCTCGAAGGCTTCCGCTGGCAGTTGGTTCCGCTGTATCTGGTGGCTCTGGCCCTTGGCTTTGGCGATCTGCTCTCGATGGAACGAAAGCTGCCTTGGTGGAGGAGGGTCTCGCGTCCGGCGCTGGGATTGATCGGGGTGGGCATGATGTCGCTCCCCCCAGCCTCTCTGCCGGTGCCGAGCCTCCCCGCTCCCACCGGAGATCTGGCCGTGGGAACTGCGAACTTCGAGCTCACCTTCCCCGAGAGGTTGGATCCCTATGGCCCGGAAGCCGGCACGCGCCCGCGGCGACTCGCGGTCCAGGTTTGGTACCCGGCGTTGTCGGATGGACGCGAACCTGGGCCGTGGACTCCAGATCTCGATCTCATCGGTCCCCGACTGTCCAGCCGCCTCGGATTTCCGGGCTTCTTTCTCTCGCACACGGTCTACACGCTTGGCCATGGCCGTTCTCTTGCCAGCCCTCTGCCCGGATCCTTTCCGGTGATTCTCTACTCCCATGACTTGGCCGACTTTCGAACCGTGGCCCTGAATCAGTTGGAAGCGTTGGCCAGCCGTGGCTATTTCGTCGTGGCCGCCGATCATGCCTATTTGGCCCTGGTTTCTCGTCTGCCCGACGGATCCGTCTCGGATTTTGATCCCACCGCCCTTGCCCCCGATCTCGACGAGGCCGCCCGCCTCGAGCGAGGACGGGATGCGGAGGAGGTGATGAAGGATGATCTCATCGGAATCCTCGATGCTCTCGCCGCCGAGCCGAGCCCGTTTGGGGGACTGGCGACTCATGCCGACATCGGACGGGTGGGGGCGTTTGGTCGTGGCGTGGGCGGTGGAGTGGCGGTCTGGCTCTGCCTCACTGATTCTCGGTGCCGGGGGGCTGCCGGTTTCAATCCCTGGGTAGAACCGCTTCCCGATCGAGTGGCGGCGGAGCCGACTTCATTGACGACGATGTTCATGCGTTCTTCCGAGGCGTTGGGAACGGCCAACGACGGTCGGTTGCGAGGACTAGCCGAGCGAAGCGAGGGCACCGCCTATTGGATCGGAGTTGCTGGTACGCAGAGCAATGACTTCGTGATGACCCCGCTTTTCTCTCCGGTGGCCGAGCGGCTAGGGATGAAAGGCCCGATCGCGGCCGAGCGCATCATCCCCATCATCGACCGCTTCCTGGCCGGATTCTTCGATCACACCCTTCTCGATGCTGGGGCCGCCGCTATCGAACGCAACCCCTTCACCGAGGTCAGCCTGGAAATCATCGGGTAATTTGCGAACCCAGGGTTCGCAGGGAGGCTGTGCCTATCTGCCAGCCCACAGAACTAGCCGCGGCTGGGCTCAAGGGCTGTCGAAGGTCTCGCCCAGCACCCGCTGGCCGGGCTCTTCTCCCTCAAGCACCGCATCGATCGTCGAGCCGAGGACAAGGGCGTCGGTGGCGCCGATTGCCTTTCCCACCACAGTCCCATCGGCATCGATGAAAAAGGTCTCGGGGATACCGAAGACGCCGTACGAAATGGCGGCGCGACCGCCAGGGTCCAACAGGTAGACCGCGACGTCCGAGACGGCGGTTTCTTGTAGGAACGTGATTGCGGCTTCGGCCGTGTCCTGATACACGATCTCCACCACCGTCACTTCTCGTTCGGCGAAAGCCTCCGCAGCGGCGCTGAGGTCGTCTTGTTCGTCGCGGCAGGGAAGACACCAAGAGGCGAAGAAGTTCACGACCACCACGCGACCACGGAGAGACGCCAGCTCGAAGTCGCCCGAGCCGTCGAGGAGGGGAAGGGTCGGAGCGGGGGCGGGCTGTCCCAGCAGCGGTGAAGGGACGAGACCCGGGTCCCGACCGAAACGAGTGGAGAAGATCACGGCCAGGATCACTGAAGCCGCAACTGCCGCCAGGGCCGCCCAGCGAACCGATCTCACTGGTTTCGGTGGTTCTGTGGGTTCCCAGGGCCGCAGAGTCGCCCTGGGAACCCTGGGTTCGCAAAATTCATGGGCAGGAGGCGCCGGCCTCAGCGCTTTCGAGGTCGGTTGAGACCCGGGCGCGGACGTTGGGGTCGAGGTTGGGAGTCGTCAGGACGCGATCGAATATTTCTGCGGCGGCGT
Organism: Acidimicrobiia bacterium; assembly: GCA_036556085.1. Classification (GTDB taxonomy): domain Bacteria; phylum Actinomycetota; class Acidimicrobiia; order Spongiisociales; family ZC4RG35; genus JACCTH01. Next base: position 23,068 of record DATBKE010000061.1, read on the forward strand.
CGGGGTCGGCCTTGCCGCACCAGGTGACGCGTCCCTTGAGATAGAGAGCGAACGCATCTCCTGGCACCAGCGCCAAACCGCGGTCGATCAACTCCAAGCCGAGATCGGTTTCGCCGTTGCCGTCGTAAACCATCCACCCGAGCCGCGTGTAGGCGGCGGCAGCTTCGGCGGCGGCGGGTTCTGAGTCCAGCACCGCCTGATAGTGGCCAAATGCCTTTTGGTAGTCGCCTTCCTCGAAGTACCGGTTGGCCAGAGCCATCCGCATCCCGTTGATCGAGGGATTTTCGAGATTGGCGGCGATCACCGCTTCCATGGTCTCGTTGGAAACCGTGTTGGGATCGAATCCTTCGCCGGCGACGCCAGCCAGGTTCTGATCGTCGGGCCGGGCTTGGCGAAACTGGCCGACGGTGGCGATGGTGATCGCACCCACCAGGACGAGGAGCCCGCTTCCGAGTATCCATCGGCCGGGCGTTGAAGAGGGCGTCTCGATCGCCGGAGACGGTCGCGCGGGCGTGGCCCCTCCTTGGAACCGCCGCCAGATCATCCAAAGCCCCGTCAGTAGCGCGGCGAAGGGTGCCAACCAGAGCCAGAGCGTGGCGCCTGCCGCCGGGGGATCGAGGAGCAGCGCCCCGGTGTACGAGGAGAGCAATTCTGAGATGATCTCGGCATCGGAGCGTCCCTCGTCGATCCGAGCGCGAACCAGATCCATCATGTTGCGGGCGGATTCCGAAGGGGAGTCGGCGATCGAGTCCCCCTGGCAAACCGGACAGCGAATCCGAGAACCGATCGCCAAGGCGCGGTCCTCGGCCGCGGTGGGCCCCATCAGTACCGCCGCTATCAAGCCGACAGCGAGAACTGCCAACCCCAGCCAGGACACGAACCGCGCCGAGGGCCTAGCCAACTTTGACCGACTCCCGGGAGCGACTCTTCGCCGCCAGAGATATCGCGCCCCCCGCCGCCGTCGTCAACCCCCCAAGCCACAAGAGCCAGATCGCCGGGGAAGTGTTGATGCGGAGAAGGATCCCGCCGGCATCGAGATTGAGCAGGGTCAAGTAAAGGTCGCCACGCCAGGTGCTGTGGACAGCGGGAGTCGTGATACCTGAGGTGTCATTTCCGAAGTAGTTGGCCCGCGGAGACAGTTCAGTCACGAGTTGGCCGTTCCGGCTGACCTCGACCTGCGCCCCCTGGACTCGCCGATTGGGCTCGGTGTAGAGGAAGGGCGACCGATAGGTGAGCTCGTAGCCTGCAAACGACACCGAGTCCCCCGGCGCCAGGTCGATCTCGGTCTGGAGGCCGAGGTTCGAGGCCAGCGCCATCCCGACCACGATCAGGGCGACGCCGCTATGGGAGAGCTGTCCCGCCCAGAACGAGGGGTCACCTTTGAGCTGGCGGCCGATAGCCGCCAACGTCGGCTGGTTGCGGATGGCGGCGCTGCGGGCGGAGCGCTCCAGCAACAAACTGACGTTGGCCACGAGGACAAATGTCCCAAGCACGACGGCAATCACCACAAAGCCGAGACGACTGGTGGTGATGACCGTGACGAACCCGGCGATGAGAGAGACGGCGATCGGGACCCGGAGCTGATCTGAGACCTGGAGCGGCTCCGCCCGTCGCCAGGGAAGCATCGGGCCCACCCCCATCGCCAAGAGGAGACCAAACGCCAGCGGAACCGCCATCCGATTGAAGAAGGGCTCGCCGACTGAGACCCGAGCTCCCGAGGTGGCTTCGACCAGGATCGGGTAAAGGGTCCCAGTCAAAACCACGAAGGCGTACACGGTGAGCAGCAGGTTGTTGACGAGAAACCCCCCTTCGCGGCTCAAGAGGCGTTCCAGGCGAGGGGCATCGCCCACCAGGTGCGAGCGAGCGGCGAAGAGTGAAAGAGAGCCCACCAACACCAGGAAAAGGAAACCGAGCAGCACCGGCCCGATTGCCGATTGAGTGAAGGAATGAACCGAGGCGATCGTTCCAGACCTGGTGAGAAAGGTGCCGAGGATGGTGAGAGCAAAGGCGCCGATGACGAGGATGAAGTTCCACGATTGCAACGCACCCCGGCGCGCCTGGACGAGCGAGGAGTGAAGGAAGGCAGTGGCCACCAACCAGGGCATGAAGGAGGCGTTCTCGACCGGATCCCACGCCCAGTAGCCGCCCCAGGAGAGAACTTCGTAGGCCCACCATGCCCCGAGCGTGATGCCCAGCGTGAGGAACGACCAGGCCACCAACGCCGCTCTCCGGCTCCGACGAAGCCACTCGGCGCCTGGCATGCCGAGCGCAAGAGCGGAGATGGCGTAGGCGAAAGGAACGGTGAGGCCTACATAGCCGAGATAGAGCATGGGCGGATGGATCGCCATCAAGATGTGGTTTTGGAGTAGGGGGTTGGGACCGGGGCCATCGGCAGGGGCGGAGGCTGCCGCCCATGGCCACGGACTGGACGCGGCGCAGCCAATTGACAACGGATCGGTGCAGACCTGAAACGGATTGGCAACGGTCAACTGGAGTCCGAAAAAGAAAACAGCCACCACGCCCATCACCGCCAATGCTCCCGCGCCAAGTTGGTCCGGGGCACTACGAAAACGCCGCCAGGCGAAGTAGATAAAACCGGCCAGCACCAGGCCCCAGAGAACGATCGAGCCTTCAAGGGCCGCCCAGCCAGTGGCCAGATTGAAGGGAAATGGTGTCGCCCGGGCGTGATGGTTGGCGACGTACTCGAGGGTGAAGTCGTTAGAGATCAGCGCGCCCTCGAGAGCACCGAAGGCCACGATCGCCCCGCCGACGATGGCGGCGACCGATCGGCGAAGTGCGGTGCGGGTAGGCAGGCTTGCGGGACGGGCTTGGCGGATTCCAGAGCCGACTACCGCCACCGATCCGCCCAACGCCACCGCCACTCCGAGGAATCCGAGCAGGGCGAACATCAGGGGAGGGTGGTAGGGACGACGTAGTTCTCGTCGTGACGGACCAAGGCGAGATCGGCCAGGAATGACTCACCGGCCCAGCGCCCCTCGACGACCACGCCAACTCCCTCCGCGAACAGTGGGGGAGCGGGGGCGTTCAGCTCGACGTTGATGGTTTCGGCTCCGTCGGTCACCTGAAACCTTTTGACGTTTCCATCTTCCGTCAAAGATCCCTCGACCACCAATCCGCCCAGGCGGAACCTTTCATCGTTGCTATTGATGCCCCGCTCGGCAACGGCTTCACTCGGCGTCAGGTAGTAGGTGAGATTGTCGCCGAGGCTGGTGGCCACCAGGGCGATCACTACTGCCGCCACCGCCGCTAGTGCGGGCCAAAGGAACCTTCGATAGGGCACGTTCAGCCTCGGTCGCGCAGCCGGCGCATCCGCCGGTAAAGCCGGGCCCCGTACCAGATGATCAACCCATAGGTGACCGCGTAGGAGAGGCCGACGACAGCTGACTCAGGCATCGCTGAGGCCGGGTGGCGATATCACGGCGGCGCCTGCTACCGGACGGGCAGCAACGAGGCGGGCCTCCTCACGGGCGACGATCATGCGGGCGGCCAGAAACGAGACATAGAGAAGGGTGAATGCGGCGAGATTGACCAGCAGCGCCGCGACCATCGAACGGTCCATCGTGGCTCCGTCGGGTCGAATGCTCTGGGTCTGATGAAGGGTCCGAAAGAGGTTCACCGAGAAGTAGACCAGCGGCACCTGAATCACTGCCACGATCCCGAGGATGGAGGCCCGGTTAGCGGCCGCTTCGGGACTAGGCGAGTACCGACGAAGAGCCAGATATCCGAGATAGACGAGGAACATCACCGCCGTCGATGCCATGCGGGCGTCGCCCCAGTCGAAGAACACTCCCCACACCGGCCTCCCCCAGATCGCGCCAGTGACGATGGCGAGACCGGTGAAGAGGACGCCGATTTCAGCCGACGAAGCTGCCAGGCGGTCCCAAGCCAACCGACGCCGGAGCCGCCACATAACCGAACCAAACGCCGTGACCCCGAAGGCGAGGAATGCCAGCCAGGCAGAGGGCACATGGATGTGGAGAATGCGGGCGTATGTGCGTTGGACCGCTTCGGGAGGGGTGGAGAGGGCGAGAACAGCGCCGGCAATGACGACAAGGGCGGTGATCGCGTAGAGCACCTTGAGTGTCATCGATACGTGGCCGGTTTTCATCCGAGGGTTTCCTCAAGCGGTCGGGCGGACAGGACTCCGGCAATGACTCCGATCAGATCGACCAGCACCAGCACCAAGAGCCAGGCCAGGATACCGCCAGGTCGTGATATGGCTGCCTCGCCCGCAAGCTCTGCGACCCTCGAGCCGGCGAAGAGCAGCGGCAAGGCGAGAGGTGCTACCAGGAGAGGCGCCAGACCCGCGCGAGCCGACAGACCGAGGGTGAGATCGGCGATCAAGGTCGAGATCACCGACAAGCCGATGGCGAAAAGGACTAGGGCGGCGGTGAAGGCAGGCCAATTGTCGATAGCTGGCGGCGTGTAGAGCAGAAGAGTCAAGACCAGGCTCACGCCCATGAACCCAACGAGAAGTATGAGGTTGGCCATTGCCCGTCCCGCAAAGCCGGCGGCGGGGTCAAGGCCGGAGAGACGGATCTGGTCACGGACCGCATGGTCGGTGGCGGTGGTTTGACGCCACGCGATCTGCATTCCGAAGAGGAGCGTGACCACCCAGAAGGCAGGCAAGCCCAGGCGCGAAATCGTGGGTTGATCGACGCCGATAGCCAGCGGAATCATGATCAGGGCCGCCAGGGCGAACGGCAGTACCAAGCTGAACGTTTCGCCCCCCCGACGTTCGACGAGCAACTCATTGCGGGCGATGACCCTCGCCTGAAACCAGAATCCTGTCACGCAAGCGTTCCGTTCTCCAGGGCATAGACGCGATGAATGTCATCGCCGAGATTCTCCCGGTCGTGTGAGACCACCACTGCCGTCCCACCTTTGCTGAGAGTACGAAGGATGAGCTGATCAACGATGGGCCGAGCGGACCGATCGAGGGTGTCGGTGGGCTCGTCGAGAAGAAGCAGGTCGGCGCAGTCGACCAGCAGCCGGGCGAGATCGGCCCTTTTTCTCATTCCCGCCGAGCAGTCGATGGCCCGCCGCTGCCGGGCGCCGCCCAGTCCCACCGACTCCAACGCCGGTTCGACCCGATCCTCGGAGATTCCGGCCAAGCGGGCGTAGAAGGAGAGGTTCTCGCCGAGAGTCAAACCCGCTGACAGTGCGGGAAGGTGTCCGGCGAGCCCGATCCGATGGCGCACTCCCAGCACCTCACGGCTGCCAAGTTTCGCCCCGAGCACCTCGCCGTCGCCCTCGGTTGGGGGGGCGAGAGTGGCCAGAACCCGCAAGAGCGTGCTCTTTCCGGCACCGTTGGGCCCGACGATCGCGATCGCGGAACCGGCCTCGATGGTCAGGGTTATCGGCTGGAGAATGGAAAACGACGGGGTAGAGAGCGCGACGTTTCGCAACGAAACGAGGGGTTCCACCAACGGGAGTGTATGGGTGGTAGGACCGCGCAACCCCAGGCCATGAATGCGTCGGGCGCTACATTTTTCAGGTGGAGCGTTACACCAAGATCGTGGCGACGATGGGTCCGTCGGTCGCCTCGGCCGAGGCCGTGCGGAGCCTGATCGACGCCGGCATCGATGTGGCCCGGCTCAACTTCTCTCATGGCGACCACGAGTTCCACCGCCAGTTTGCCGAATGGGTGCGCGAGGGCGCAGAGGAAGCGGGCCGCAATGTCGCCATCCTCCAGGACATCCAGGGGCCGAAGCTGCGGGTGGGAACTTTTCCTGAGGGGGCACTGGTGCTCACGACGGGCCAGACGGTGCGCTGCTATCCGGGGCGAAGCCTCTCCACCGAGCCCGATGTCATCTTTCTCGACTATCCCTACCTGCTCGAGGATGTCGAGGTAGGGGAGGAGTTGGTCCTGGCCGACGGTCTCATCCGTCTGGTCGCAACCGGCAAGGCGAGCGATCACATCGAGGCCCGGGTGGTGGTGGGTGGCATGCTTGGCAGCGGGAAGGGGGTGGCGTTCCCGGCGACAAATCTGCGCATGCCGGCGATCACTGAGAAGGACGAAGTAGACCTCGCCTACGGCAAGGTGCTCGAGGTTGACTGGGTTGCCGCTTCTTTTGTCAAGAGCGCCGACGACATCCGGCGGGTGCGAGAGCTGGCGGGCGACGTTCCCATCATCGCCAAGATCGAACTGGCATCCGCTTACGCCAACCTCGACGAAATTCTCGGCGAGGCAGCGGGAATCATGGTGGCCCGCGGAGATCTCGGCGTGCAGCTGCCACTGGAGCGGATTCCGTTGATCCAGGCAGACATTCTTCGTCGCGCCAACGAGGCGGGGGTGGTGACGATCACCGCCACCGAAATGCTCGAATCGATGACCCACTCCACCCGGCCAACGAGGGCCGAGGTCACCGACGTCGCCAACGCAGTTCTGGCCGGCACAGACGCGGTCATGCTCTCGGCCGAGACCGCGGCCGGGATCCATCCCCGGGAAGCGGTCGAGTTCATGGCGAGAATTTGTGCCACAGTCGAGTCCGAGACCTCACAGAACACAGTCGTCCACGCCTACCGGACACAGCAATCGGCCGTGGCTTCGGCCGTGGCGCAGGCGGCTGTGGACTGTGCCGCCAACCTCTCGATCGACACCATCGTCGCCTTCACCGAATCGGGCTCGACAGCTCGCCTGCTTTCCAAGTACCGACCGGCAGCCCGCATTGTTGCCTTCACTCCGATCGATTCCACCCGGCGACGCATGACCCTCTACCGAGGAGTGACGGCTTATCCATTCGAGCGACGCGACTACACGGACCACATGATCGCCGCCGCCGAGAAGTTTCTCGAAAAAGAGGGGCTGTGCCAGCGGGGCGATACGGTGGTGATGGTGGCGGGGATTCCTCCCAATCGTCAGGCCTCGACCAATCTGCTCAAGGTTCACATGATCGGGGAGCGGGCCGGGGGAGTGCAGTCGCAGCGATCCGGCCGCACCTCGCCCGAGGGGCGGTAGACCGCATCGTTCTACCGCCCGTTATCCGCGCCCAGCGCGGTTACCAACCCTGGGTTCGCAGATGGGCCGGTAGCATCGCCGGTCGCATGGGTCAGACGATCGAAGTGCTGGATACGACCGAATTAGGGGAGACGTTGCTGGTCTCGGCCGACCGTTCGTGGTCGGGCCAGGATGGAGAGGCTTACACCGAGGCGCCGGCCGAACGCGAAACCTTTCCCGCCGAGCTGGCCGCTCGCCTCTTTGGAGCCGGCTTGGGCATCGATCACGTGTATGTGATGTCGAATACGGTCTCGATGCGCCGCCCCGGCGGGTGGGACACTGGAGCAACGGATGCCGCGGCCGAGGTGATCTCGACCTTCTTCCGTTTTTACCGGGATCAGGGCTCTACGGAGCAGCAGTCGTCGGAGGAGGAGCCGGCAGCGTCGTAACCGGCGCCGCGGTGGTCGTGGTGGGACACGACACCCCCGAGTCCTGGATCTGGCAGGGATGGACCAGGATGATCTCCTGGCGTGGGGGATAGACCACCGTCCAATGATCTTCTCGGGTCTGCTCGCCGACGGTGATGAAACGGGTCACCTGGACCGTGAAGCCCTGGGCAGAAGATTGGTCCTGTTTTTGCTCAGGTGGCACGATCGTCGGGTCGCCGATGTACCGGGGAGGAGGTGGTTCCCGAAAGTTGGTGCGCTCACTCACGTCCGCCGATACCCGGCGAGCGTTCTCCCCGCCTTCCGCCGCGGCATAGACCCGTAGCTCCCCACCACTCTGCTCGCCCACCAGGATCCTTCCGTCGTTGTCGGAGTAAAAGGCAACCGTGATCGAGGTGCGGCTGTAGAAGGTCCGGATGAGGATGGCGCTATCGGTGTTGTTGCGAAAGCGGACGTCGGGGAGCGGCCATGAGATCGTGGCTTCGATCCCGAGCGGATAACGGCTGAAGTAGAAGCTATGTGGCTTGTGAGCGATATCCTCATAACCCCCCCAAAAGATGGCGTTGTAGAACGTCGTGGCGAATTGGCTGACCCCGCCCCCGATCGCCTTCTCGAGGCGGCCTCCGATGATGGCTCCGTCTTCCAGGTAGCCTCCTTCGGCCGTTCGTTCACCCACCGTTTCGTTGAGTGAAAATTCCGCCCCGGCTTCGACGATCGTGTTGTTCACCGTGTCAGCAATCAAGTGAATGTTTGTCACGCGGTTCTGACAGCAGTCGTGATAAGTCGTGAACTGACTGACCTTGTGATTGATGTTGAGGGCCTCAAGCTCCTCGGTGGTCACATCAGGGTCGACGGCCTCATCGATCGGGAGCGGACCAGAACGAGAGGCTGAGCTCGCCGCCGCCAGCATCCGGTCGGCGGTCGCCTCGGGATTGATCTGCGTCCCTCGCACACCCGGGACCACGGTGACAAAATCTCCGTCGACCACCAGCTCGGCGTTGACCGGGGCCTCCTCGAGATCAGCACGAAGTGGCTCGAGATAAGAGGCCACGATCTCCGGGTCGAAGCCGAACGTGACCTCGTCAACACCCAGGTCGGCAGTGAGCGCATCCGCTAACTCCTGCACCGAAAAGCTCACCTGCTTGTCCCGCTCCCGGTTGTTCAGAGTGACCGGACCCGCCAGCAGCAGCTGGCCCTCGCGCACGGCCGCATCGATATCTGAAATTGTGAGGCTTGGTTGCATTTCCGTTACCGGAAGAGCGGTGGTGGTGCGATCGCTCGTGGAGGCCTCGGCGAGGATGATGTCGGGAGCCACGTTGCGATCGATCTGCTGGCCAGCCCGCGGATATTCACCGATGACTTCGGTCCCCTCCACGACGACACTCCCTGGAAAGGGGGGACTGCCGATGACCTCGGTGTCCCAATCGGTTAGCACCAGCTCCACCGCTGTCGGGTCGAGGTTGGCGCTCAAGGGGATGGGCGTTGACGAGAACAGGTGAGTGATCCACCAACCAAACTCGCCGAAGGGATTGCCGCTGCGTCCCACACGCATGGCGCTTTGCACCATGGCCCGTTCGTCGAGGTCGAATCCGACTGACTCCGGCGCCAGCTGCAAAGAGTGGTCGAGGACCGTGAACTCGGCCGGCGTATTTCCCAGGCTGTCCTCGAGGCCGACCAGGGCGTCGGCCGCGGCGCTTTCGGTCAAGCCGCCCAATTCGATTCGATCTGCCGTTACCGAGCCCATCACCTCGCCGGCCGAGAACAGCCGGGTCGCCCCGTAGGCGACGAGCACCGCTGCAATGAGGCCGCCGAGCATCCAGAGCAGGCGGGGTCGGGTTGGGAGGGTGCCGGCCGGAGCGGGGGAGGTGACGGTCGGCGCGGGCGCGTTTGCAGGCATGATTTGGGTTTCCCCCGGAGACGTCCGGCGAGTCTAGGGGGGTTCTGGTCTTCTGACAGACCCGCCCCGTACGATGGCGCGAGTGATCGAGTTTCCACCGATCCATCCGGGGGATCCGGTGATGGTTTCGGCGACTACTTACATTGCCTACCGGCGATGCCCGGCCCAAGGTCTGGGTCGGTTCCGCGGTCGCTATCCCCCGGAATCAAAGGCTTCGTTTCGCGGTGGCCTCACTCATGGGTTGATTGCCCGTCATCTGCAGAGCGGACCCATCGAGGATCCCGAGCAAGCGGCCCGGGAGGTAATCGGAAGTACCAACCTCAACAACAAGCTCATCGCGGCGGGGCTCAATCGTCCCTCGCTCCTGGGCCCGGTGATCTCGGAAGCGAGCGACCTCTATCGGCGCTTCACCAAACTGCCGGTCGACGAGTTCGAGCGAGCCGAGGTGGCCCTGCTTTGTGAGGTGGCGGAAGGTGTCACCCTGATCGGCCGGGTGGACGCGGTGTTTTCCGGACCGCTTCTCCGCGACTGGAAAACGGGGCCGCTCGGCGATCCCCTCGAGCAGCTGCTCTTTTACGCGCTGGTTTGGTGCTTGCAGGAGAAATCCCTTCCCATGGTGGAAGCCATTTCGCTGCAAACCGGAGAGAGCCTTACTCAAACACCGAGTTTGTTCGAGCTTTCGGCGGTGGCCGCAAGAGTCGCGGATCTGGTCAACTTCGTGCGGCGGTCGGTTGAAGCCGAGAGACAGGCCGGTCCCTGGTGCCGGTATTGCCCGCTATGGGAGGAGTGCCCGGAAGGACAGGCGGCGCTGGCGATAAACAATTAACCCCCCGTTAGCGTGCTCCTTTGGTGACTCGTAAACAGACGCGCCTTTACGGTGACCTCTCGCTTCTGCTCTCGGTTCTCGCTTCCTCCGACTTGGAGCCGGAGTTGCATTCCTCCCGGGACGAAGCGGTTTCGATACTCGAGGACTATCTCCTTCCGCGGATCAAAAGCGAGCTACCCCTGGTGATCGCCCTTGTCGGTTCGACGGGCGCCGGGAAGTCAACTCTGCTGAACTCGCTCGCAGCCGAAGTCGTGTCGATGCCCGGCGCTCTCCGTCCCACGACCAAGCGAGCGCGAGTCTGGTCCTCAGAAGATGCCGCCGACCGCCTGGCTCACATCGGACCGGTCTCGGTGTCGGACCACCCTCTCCTTGCCGACCTGGCGTTGGTCGACACTCCCGATCTCGATTCCGATTTCGTTGAGCACCGAGCCGAAGCGTTGTCGGTAGCGCGGGCTGCGGATTTCATCCTCTTCATCACCACTGCCTCCCGGTATGGCGACCAGCTCGTATGGGAGACTCTCGAAACCCTGGTGCGAAAGCGCCCGCTGGCGATAGTTCTCAACCGAGTACCGAGCCGATCGTCTGGCGCCCGCAATGATCTTCTCGCTCGTCTGCGGAGGGCTGGGCTCGAGCATCTTGAAGTTTTCACGATCTCTGAACAGAGGATTGATCCCAATCGAAAGAGACTTAGTCCCCAGTCAGTGCAGCGGCTGGCAGGGTTTCTCCGCCATCTGCGGAGAGATGTCCGCAGGGAATCGGTGAATCTGGCCTCGGATCGGGTAGCCGACCTGGTGGCGCCGCTTCGAGCCTCGCTCCGAGCTGCCCACCAAAAGCGGCTGGACGAGAGAAGCGCCCTCGAAAAGGCAGCGGTGGAGCTTTCCGACATCACCTCCGAACCGAGGGCCACTCGATTGCGGTTCCGCAGACCCAGGATCCGAGCGGACTTGGTCGATCGCATCGAGGCCAGGCTTCGGGAGGCGCTGGGGGACGTCAGCCTCTCTCCGCTCTCGACCGAAATTCTCCGGGAAGCGACACCTCCTTATTCTCTGGTCGCCCAACGAGTCGTCGCCACCGAGCTTGCCCTGCGCCCGACTCCCCACCCGGAATTCCTCGATTCCTTGGAAACGGGGTGGCAGGCCCTCTTGGATGCCACCTTCGAACAGTGATCCAACTCCTCGATTTGCTCGATCGGTTGGTATCGAGCGCGGCCGAGCACTTGCCCCCCGATCAGTTCACGCTCCTGGCGCAGACCGCCAAGAGACTTCGTCATCGCCGCGCCTACTCGGGCGTTCTCGTCGGGCTGGCCGGGAGCACGGGCTCCGGCAAGTCGAGCCTCCTCAACGCCATCGTCGAGGAACCGGTCGCGGACCCGGGGGCGACGCGGCCGACCACCTCCCGCCCGCTGGTGGTCGTCCCGCTCGCCGTCGCCAGTCGCCTGGAGCGGATGTGGGCCGAGCTGGGCATCGAGGACGTCGCTCAACGAGAAACTCCTGGATCCCTGGTCCTGGTTGACCTGCCTGACGTCGACTCGGTAGCAACCGACCACCGCCGCGAGGTGAACGACCTCCTGACGATTATCGATGTCGTTGTCTGGGTGACGGATCCGGAGAAATACCGCGATCGGGTCATGCACGATCTGTTCTTTCGCCCGCTCGTCGCCCATGAGCACACCTTCGTTTTCGTCCTCAACCAGATTGACCGCCTCGATCAGGGCGAATTGGCGATAGTGACCGAGGACCTGGAATGGGCCCTACGCCGCGATGGCTTCTCTGAGCCCGAAGTCGTAGCGACCGCGGCTGATCCGCCGGCTGGCCCTCCGGTCGGGATCGAAGAACTGGTCGAGGTGATCTTGGCGAAGGCCGAAGCCACCGGCGCCGGTGAGAAGAGAATGAAAAACGAGATCAAGCGCGTTCTTCGAAGCATCGGTCCGAGCCTGGCCCCGGTGGGGTTTTCGGACCGCTGGGATGCGGTCCGGGCTCGAGTCGCGGCCGCCTGGGAGCGGGATCCCCACATGGCCCGTCAGGAGTTAGGCGCCTTTCTTGAGGCTCTGTCCGAGGAAGCGCCCGAGCTCGCGGTCTCGCTCGAGATCGTCGGGGAGCCCACCACGGATGTCGGAAGGCATCTCGATTCCACCTTGGGCCGGGCTTTGCGGGAGGGCCTGCGACCCCGCGCCCGCTCGCGAGCCCTGGCCACCGAATTACAGCTAGCCCTCGACCACGTCCATCCCGGCCTCGCCGGTCGCTGAGGGAGGAGAAACGGGAACAATCACCCGCAAGGCGCCACTGCGGCTGGTGGCGCCTACTTCCTTCCAGGCGCCGCTAAGTTCCCCATCTGCCTGACCTTCGGTTGGGGGATCGGCGGTGACGGTAAAGGACTCGACGCCTTCCCACACCCGTAACCCTGGAATCCGGGCCAGGTCCCCTCCGAGGAGCACCTTCGATGCGATCCGCAGTAACCGCCGGGCGGGAATCGCCTCGACCACCAGAAGCGTCAAGGGCTCGGGGGGAGCTTTGGAGAGCGTCAGGGCGAGACGCCCGAAATAGGTGTAGATGGGGTGAAACTGAACCAGCACGGCTACTGCTTCTGCCCGGCGATCCCCCGCACTAACCAACAGATTGGGCTTGCGGGTGCGGTACTTGCTGAGGACGGTGGCGACAGCCTTTCGTCCGTAATGGAGCCCGCCGAACCAATACTTGCGATAAGGCTCACTTTCGGCGGCCTTGACGACATCGGCATCGAAGCCAAAGCCGGCGGCGAACAAGGCGAACTGGTGAACCGGCCCCGCTTCATTCACCCCTTCGATCTCGAGCAGTGGCTCCCGGCGGCGGTCATGGGCGCCGACGATCAGCTTGGCGGCCGCAACCGGCTTGCGGGGGATGCCATAGAGCCGTGAATACACATTCGTCGTGCCGGTGGGGATGACCGCCAGGGTGCTTTCGGTGCCGGCCACCGCCTGTCCGATGTGATGCACGACACCGTCGCCTCCCATGGCGGCGATCACGTCGAAGGAGTCGGCCACCGCCTGCTCCGTGAGTTGACGGGCATGATCGGCCGATTGCGGCCATGCTGACTCAACCGCAAAGCGCCGACTGAGAATGCGAGAGACCTTGCGATGGACCCCCCCGGTGAACTGCGACGAGGCGGGGTTAGCGATGAGAAGAAGTCGTTGCAATGGCGAAAAGACCGAGATGGGGTCTAGGCGCGAAAGCGTAACTGGTTAGGCTCGAAGCCGTTGTCAGACGCGAAAGGCCCTCTGTTTTCGCTCGTCAACGGTGAAGGGGCAGGTGCCTTACTGGCCGCCGCGGCCGGAGACGTGGCGGGTGCTTGGAGTGGCGTCGCTTATTCAGCGCTCACCCAGCAAGCGACCGTTGTCGCCTATCACCTGATGGCCAACGACGGAGTGCAAGGATCGGCGCTGGCCCGAGAGTGGTCTGAGCTCGGTGCTGATGAATCCAATCCGTCGGTGTATCGGGCGGCGAGTTCGGAATTCGAGGATTGGATCACGAGCCTCGAATCAGGCGAGTCTCGGCGCGCCCAGGGCCCGAGCGCCGAGCCGGCGGCGCGGGTGATTCCCGTGGGGGTGTGGTTTCGACGCCGCCCCCAAGAGCTGGTTGTGGCTGCGCTCGAGGTTTCTCGATTGACCCATCTCGATGCGACCACCGCGGTGGCAGCGGCCGCTATGGCTGGCGCGACCGCAGCTAGTTGCTTCGCCCAAGCCGGTCGGGATCTCCTGTCGGCCGCGGCCGAGATTTCGAATCAAGCGCTAGAGCTGGTTGTGGAGGAGGCAACGTTTACCAATGTCGATGCGGCCCGGCTTTTCCCCCACCGCTTTCTCGAGACAAGCGGGCTCGCCAATGCCGGTTCCGAGCAGGTGATGGCCGAAATCGAACGGAACCAGGGCCCGGATGAAGTACTGATGGCCATCGCCCTGGCGTGTAGTTCGGATCAAACTCCCGAGAATCTCATCCGGATGGCGGCGGAGTCAGGGGGCAGCCGCCTGGCGACAATGGTCGGCGCATTAGTTGGGGCTCGCGACGGCATTCGCAGTTGGCCCTGGCTCGTTCCCAACTCGACCTGGTTCGCAGAAATCGGCCGCCGACTCGTGAGCGGGACCCGGGAAACCCGTGACCTCCCGGTGCCGTATTTCGTCGAGGAGACCCTGACTCACGGCATCGATCGGGACGATCACTTTTCCCGCCCCTGATCGCACCTAATGCTATGGGCCGCGCTTTGCGCCGCCTACTACACGCGGTTGCCGATGACCCGCCAGCCGGCGATGACGAACGCGGCCAGGGCCACCATCGCCGCCGGTCGTCCCCAGCGCAAGAGGTCAACAATCAACGCCCAGACCAGCGGGCCGACGATCGTGGCAAATCGGCCCACTGTCGCATAGAGACCGTAGAACTCGCCCAACCGCTCGGGAGGGCTCAATTCGAACATCAGCACCCGGTCGCTAGCCCAGGTCGACCCCAGGGCGAGCCCGCCCATCACTCCCACTGGCCAGATCAGCCACCACAGATCGATGATGGCCGCGGCCGATCCGAGGAGGATTGCCGCCGCCCAGACCAGCAGGGTGGCGCGCAGCGTTCTCCGTGCTCCCAGATGACTTGCCACGCGGCCCCCAAAAAGGCCTCCGATGATGGCGGCGCCGATGGCAACGGCCAAAAGCGTATTCACCTCGTCAGGGTCCAGACCCAGCTCCGAGATCACGAAGAGGGCTAGGAAGCCGCCGATGAGAGTGTTTATGGCGTCGGTGTAGAGAAATCGACCAATCAGGAACCGCGCCAATCCCGGCACTCGCGAAGCGGACCTCCAAGAGGCGAGCAAGCCGGCCCGCCGGACCGTCGCCGGGAGCGGGGCCTCGCGGAGCCAAACAAATAGGGGAAGGGCGAATAAAGCGAAGGCGATCGCCAGCGCTTTGAAGGTGAAGCCGTATCCCTCCGACTCCAGGGTGAGCCGGCCGACGGCCAGGCCGATGAAGGACCCCAGGTAGCCGACCGCGACTCCGAGGCCGGAAACGCGGCTTCGATTCGAATCGTCGCTCACCTGCGAGAGCAGGGCGTCATAGAGGGCAGAGCCAACGTTGAATCCAACCAATCCAACGCCGAGGATCACGAGTGAGGGCCCGAGCTCGAAGCTCCCCAACGAGAACGTGGCAAGGATTGCGATCGCCGTCGTCAGGCCGAGGAGGGGCAATCGGCGACCGCTCCGGTCGCTGCGGGCACCGATCCAGGCGGCAAGAACAATGACGGCCACTCCGGCCGCAGCTTCCGTGATGGCTAGATGGCTGTCGCGACCCCCTTGCTCACGAAGCCAAGCCGGGAAGTAGAGGCCGATGACTCCCAGAGCGAAGATCGTGTTGGCAAGGTCGTAAAGCAACCACCCCGAGACCGCCCGTTTGCTTGCGGTCGACCAAAGTGGCGTCGGGTTTATCAGAAGGTGACGGCTACCGACATGAGCTCGTCGTGCCCGAGCATCCCCGCCGCCGCCTGGAGGGCCCGCGACGACTCCTCGAGGGGAAACTGGTGAGAAACGAGATCGTCAAGGCGAGGATCGGAGGCGATCTGGGAAGCAGCCCACGTGTAGGCGGCGCTGCTGGCGCCCAAAGCACCCTTGACGGTGAGTTGTTTCTGCACGATCAGGTCGGAGAAGAAGTGGACGGGCCGGTTGCCCTTGGTCGAAGCGAGGATCACGGTGCCCCCCGAGCGGACCAGATCGAGAGCCGTGAACATGGCTTCGGGATCGTCGGAGGTGACGTCGACGACTACGTCGGGACGGGTGCCGAGATGGTCGGCCACCGCGGCCGGGACATCCTCGGTGGTGGCGTTCACCGTTAGTTTCGCTCCTAACCGGGAAGCCACCTCCAGCCTGTCGCCGTCGACATCGAGCCCGCTCACGCCCACCCAGGCGGCACCGGCTCCTATCGCGGCGATGACGCAGCCGAGGCCCCGAGGGCCGGGCCCGAGCACCATCACGGTCTGGCCGGACTGGAGCAAGGGCAATTCGACGGCCCAGGTGTATCCGGCGGCGAGCGGGTGGACGAAGGTGGCCAGTTCGGCGGTGATGTCGTCGGACACCACGTGAGTGCGCGAGCTGGGATCGAGGTAGAGGTACTCCGCCAGACCACCCCACAATCCCGGCGGTTCGGTCGATGGGAGCCGGCCATAACTGTTGATCGGGCGCCGCTGCCGACAGCCGCTGATTCCGAGTCGGCAGCGGCTGCAAACTCCGCAGTGGAGTTCCGGCTCGACAACGACCCGGGTTCCAATCTCGTGGGGCAGCGAACCGTCGGTACTGGCGATTCGACCGACGACCTGATGCCCCAGGACAAGGGGGTAGACCACATCGGCGCGATCTCCTTTCCAGATCTGGACGTCAGCGCCTGAGATTCCATTGGCCTCGATCGCCAGCCAGCCGCCTTGGTCGGGAGGACGGATGGGTAGCTGGTGACAGCGCAGCCGCTTCGGTTCGACGAGCAGCATCGCCTTTGCCTGGGATGGGGTCTCCACGTGTCGGCGAGTGTACCGGCGCGGCTTTTGGGCCAATTCCTCGGTCGCGCACGCGTCGTCGCGCTCTTGAGGTGCGAACTCAGGTGCGGGAGAAGACCGCTTCCATCCGCTCCATCGCCGTCTCGAGGTCATGATCGGCGAGGGCGTAAGACATGCGGGCGTAGCCATCGGCTCCGAAGGCTTCACCCGGGACTACTGCCACCTTCGCTTCGTCCAGCAGGTGCGCCGCCACTTCCATCGACGAGCCCCAACGTTCGACATGAGAGCGAAGAGAAGGAAAGGCGTAGAAGGCGCCGTCAGGTTCGACGCAAGAAACGCCATTCATCTTCGTGAGCCATCGATACATGGTCAGGCGTCGACGGTCGAAAGCCTGTCTCATCTCCTCAATTGGTTCCCGCGGACCGACTAGCCCGGCCAGCGCCGCCTGCTGGGCGATGTTGTTGACGTTGGAGGTCAGATGGGACTGATGACTGGCGGCAGCCTTGATCACGTCCTTAGGTCCCACGAGCCACCCGACTCTCCAGCCTGTCATGGCGAACGTCTTGGCAACCCCGTTGATCGCCAGCCAGCGATCTCCGAGCTCGGTTGCGGTGACAATCGAGGCGGCCGCCGTCTCTCCCGTATAGATGAGCCGCTGATAGATCTCATCGGTCACGACCCAGATGCCACGCTCGCCCGCCCATCTTCCAATCGCGGCAACTTCGTCGGCGGTGTAAACCGCTCCAGTGGGGTTGGACGGAGAGACGAAGATCAGCAGCTTCGTGCGCGATGTAACGGCCTGATCGAGCTGTTGCACCGAGACCTTGAAACCAGCGGCGTCGTCGGTGGCGACTGCCACCGGCCTCCCCCCGGCGAGCTTGGTCGCCTCGGGGTAGGTCACCCAGTAGGGGGCCGGGATCAGCGCTTCATCGCCAGGATCGAGCAGCGCGGCCAAGGCGAGATATACCGCTTGTTTCGCCCCGTTGGTGATGAGCGTTTGCTGGGCGTCAACTCGGGCGCCAGAGAACTCAGCGGTGTATTCCGCTACAGCTTCCCGCAGCTTGGGCAATCCGGCGTTGGGGGTGTAGTGATGGTTGGCAGGGTCCGCAGCTGCCCTTTGCGCCGCCTCGACGATATGACCCGGGGTCGGGAAATCGGGTTCACCCGCGCCGAGGCTGATCACCTCTTCTCCGGCTGCCCGCAACTGGCGGGCACGTTCGGTGATAGCCATCGTGGCGGATTCCTCGATCCCCGCCACCCGCGCCGAAACCCGCCCCATCATTTCAGTGTGTTACTTTGTGAAACCCTACGACTTGGCGTCGTCCACCGCGTCGGACGCCGCCTCTTTAGCCTCCTCCACCATCTCTCCTGCCTTGTCCTTGGCATCCTCGAGCACCTCTCCGGCCTTGTCCTTGGCGGTATCGACGACATCTGAGACCGCTTCCCCCGCCGAACCCGACCGGGCCTCAGAGATCTTTTCCTTCCCCTTGTCCCAGACCTCACCGGCTTTGTCCTTGGCTTTCTCCATCACCGGAGCGGCCTTTTCCTTCGCCTTCTCCATCATCGGTCCGGCTTTCTCGATAGCTTCGCCGGCCTTTTCCTTGGCCTTCTCCATCATGGGTCCGGCCTTCTCCGCCGCATCCTCGGCCAAGTCTTTGGTCTTGGAAAGGACTCCCTTCAGAGTGTCCTTCAATGACATCGCACCCTCCTGTGGATAGACGTTGCCCTGAACTTAGCCAGCCGGCGAGTCGTCAGTAGCGGTGAATGGCGACCACGCGCCCGAACTGATCGAGGACGATTACAGCATCCCCATTGTTGTTCCACACGGGCCCGTTCGCACACCAGCCGAGACCGTTCGCACCGATTGGGCAGCCGTTTGTAATCGCGATCGACTCCCCGGGGGAGAGGGCAATACTGGGAAACCGGAAACGATTTACCGACGACTCATCGCGGAGCACAAAGCCCCCAAGATCAATTTCCTCGAGAGACCCATTGCGTATTACTACTCGCTCGAACTCGTCTCTCCCCGGTGGGTCAAAGTCGACTTCATCGATAATCAACTCAACTTTGGGCACATTTGCACCGCAGATATCGTCACCCCAAAGACCAAGCGCCGCCTGCATCGCGCGAATCTCGCCTTCAACCAAGGTCACCCTGGTGTCGGTCAGCCCGAACGCGTGGCCCGAGGATGTCGCCTCCTCGCCGATTGGCGTTGGGCCAACCCATACATCAGCCACGATGCGTCCAAATTGATCAACCGCCCGCGGCGACACAGCTACCTCCTTGTTTGCGATCCAATCAGATAGCCATTGGTGCGACTCTTCGCCGAAGCATTCGCCTAGCTCGGGGGCATTGATTCCAAAAAGCCGGAAATCTTGGAGTTCTGTTTGGAAACTGTCGCCGTCAATCACTGAGGCGACGAGGACTGTTTCAAATGGAACGTTCGAAGTCGGCGACGCCGGATCTCCGCCGCCGCCGACCATGTTGCATCCCAATATCACTAGAAAACTGAGGTTTAGGAGTTTCAACGTCCAGGCTATGTCTAACCCACCCCTCCGACATAGAAGTAGGGATCGAGCACGCGCACCGGGGTCACCGTGTCGACTGGGAGTCCATTGAGTCCGGCGACCTTGCGGATTGACTCGGGGTCGGGTCCGTCGTAGATGCAGACCGTGCGCAGCTTGTCGTTGGTCACATACGACGTAATCCAGGTGACACCGCTCGTGGCGTTGTTGGCGACCACACCGGCCATTGCCTGGGCTCCCTCGGAGTTCGACGGGATCTCGAGGCCACCCGGAAACGTTCTTTCCACCATGTAGCGGGGCATGTTGCGCTCCTTCCGACCGGTACTTCCGGCCCTGAACGGAACGTACGGCCTCGGGAGCAATCCAACATCGGGGCGTGCCCCTAGATTGCCTTGGTGTTACCCCCATCTTTAACGGCGGCAACGGCTTTGGCGCGCGAGTCGACCCCAACTTTTTGCAGAATGGCGGAAACGTGATGCTCGACCGTCTTTTTGGTGAGATAGAGGCGCTCGGCTATTTCGGCATTAGTTAGTCCTCGGGCCATTAGTTCCAGCACCTCTCGCTGACGTGAGGTGAGACCCGCCTTGTCGGCCTTGGTCGCGGCTCGGGGACCGCGGGGAATGTGCTCGACACCTCGCTCCCGGAGCCGGCGACGAACCAGTGAGGCGAGGGGCCGGGCCTCGAGCCCATCGAGGATCTCCAAGCTGGCGAGAAGCGCTGATTGATCCCCGTCCGCCAGCGCCATCGCCTCCTCGTACGGACATCCGATGTCATGCCAGGCTTCGGCTGCAGCTCGCCATTCACCATCGATCTGCAAAGCAAAGGGCGTGGCGGCTCGTTCGGGGGCGTACCCAATCAAACCGGCTCGCCACATCCAGAATCCCAACTCTCCCCGCGCCCAGGCACTGTCAGTTTCGATAGCTTCGCCGTAGGGCCCGATCACAACCTCCCCGATCCGATCGGCGGCCCCGATCAGCCAGCGGTACTCGGCAATCCCAGCAATCCCGGGCCAGCGATGTTGTAGCTCAGCTCCCATTCCATGCTCCACAACCTCTTCGAGCAGGCCGATGCCGCCTTGATCGCCCCGGCGGACGCTTACTCTTCCTCGCGCTGTGCGGGCGGTGATCCAGGAGATAGGAGCCGTCCCTTCTCTAGCAAGGGCTTCCACCTGGTTCGCCCAGTCGACCGCCTCGTCCCAACGACCCTGATCGAAGCGGATACGTGCCAGCCACGACTTGTCGTAAGCCACCGAGTAGTCCTCATCCCACGCCTGACCCAATGAGATTGCCTCGACGAGAGCTGGCTCAGCCTCGCGGTATCTGCGAACCTCACCACCGCCGGAACCGATCATTCCCAAGACGGTCATCAGGGCTCGTCTGTTGCCCGTCTCTTCACTCATCCGGCGAGCCCTGGCCAACAATTCAAACCCCCGGTCAGGATCGCCCGTCGCCAATTCCGATGTGCCGAGGGCGATGGTGGCGCGCACCTGATCCACCGTGGAGTTCAAATGCTTCGCCATTTGCAGAGCGGCGCTCGCCTGCTCGATTGCCGGTTGGTGATGGCGAGCCAGCATGTGTTGATGCGCGGATAAGTAGAGCGCTTCGGCGAGGTCTGGACTCGGTCCCCGCGCCTCCAGCACCGCAATGGCCTCCTCGAGGTAGGGCCAAACCGCTTTGGTGTTGCCGCTGGTCCACTGGTACCTCGCCACCGTCGACAGGGCGCGAGCGAGGCGTGTGGGATCGGAACCGGCACGATATGTCTCCAGAGCCAGCTCAGCCTGGCTGAGGGCGTCGGATTGACGATCGACGACATAGAGCTGGGTGGCCAAGCGGAGACGAAGTTCGGCGGCATCATCCAGCAGCTCGGGCGAGGCGAGAGCGGCCTCGAAAAATCTGACCGCCTCTCGAATGGCACCGCGGCGGATTGCCTCGTCAGCCGCGGCCGGGGCGTATTGAGCGATCAGCTCTCTATCACCGGCTTCGGTGGCGTGGTGGGCGAGTCTCGCCTGGTCTTGGTGGCCACCAGCGATGAGCTGATCAATCATCTTTCGGTGCAGGCTCTGTCGCCGAACTGGCGACATCGAGGTCTCGACCGCGCTTCTTGCCAGCTCATGGCGAAAGCGAAGCTGGCCATCCTCAGCCAGAAGCACGCCCCGGGCGACCGCCTCATCCGCATCGGCCGGCGTCGCCTCTGTGAGCTGTAATGCCTTCTTGATCTCTATCGCTCTGGGGGCAATTGAGACCGCCTCGACTACCCCTTGCGCCCCTTCGCTCAGTCGAAGCACCCGGGCCAACACCGCGTCTCTAACCGACGCCGGAACGAACTGACCGGCGGCAATCACCTCGGTTACAAAAAAAGCGTTGCCGCCGGTGATGCGATGAAGATGGGTCGGGTCGAAGCCACGTCCGGCGGAAAGGGTCCTGACCGCGTCGATAGTGAGCGCCGGTACTTCGACCTTGATCGCCGTTCCTGCTGCCGCCAGGTCGCCTAGGAGAACCTGAAGCTGCTTGTTGCGACCCACCTCGTGTGGCCGATAGGTGACCACAACCAACGCCTTGGAGTTGGCGATCCGTCGCCCGACAAAGCGAATCATGTCGACAGTGGCTTCGTCGGCCCAATGAATGTCTTCGATCACCATCAAGACCGGCCGAATGGATTGACGGAGTCGACCCAAGAGGGCTGCGAAGACCTCGTGTTGTTCATTCAATTGGGCGATGTCTCCGAGGCCCGAGGCAGGGTCGAGAGCGATGTCGAGCAGCGGGCTCAGCGGCCGCGGGGTCGAGAGGGGATCACAGGCGCCCACGAGAACCAGGGCGTGGCGAGAAGCCCGTTCGACCAACGCTCCGACGAGAGAGGTCTTTCCGGCGCCAGCCTCGCCGGCCACCAGCGCCAAGCGGCCATGGCCTTTGTTGGCCTTCTCGAGCAAGTCGACCAATAGATCCATCTGGGGAGCCCGCTCGAGTAACACCGTGCTCATTCTTGCCGGGTCGTTCGCGGGTGCACCTGGCGATCTCTAGGCATCGGGGGACGCGGCTCGCCGAGCGGCGACGTGGATCAGGTCCCAAACCGAGGAGAAAGGGGGGGCATAGGCGAGGTCGACCCAAGCCAGTTCGTCGATCGACATCTGGGCCCAGATGGCCGTAGCGATGACGTCGATCTTCTTGCCCGATCCGGGGCCGCCCACGATCTGGCCACCCAAGACCCTTCTGCTGATGTGATCGGCGATCAGCCTCACGTCGACTCGGGTCGCGGTGGGCCAGTAACCGGCCGTGTTGGTTCCGGTCACGGTGCCGACGGCGGGCTCGTACCCATAGATCACGCTTTCTGTCGTCAGAAGACCGGTGCGGGCGATCTCGATCTCACCCACCTTGGTGATCGCGGTGCCGAGGACTCCGGGAAAAGTGGCCCTCTCGGGCACACCCAGAACGGTGTTGCCGATGTTCGTGCCAGCGATTCGGCCGGTCTTGTTGGCGACCGTTCCCAGGGCGATGTTGACCTGTCGCCCCGACACCCGATGGGTTGTCTCAGCGCAATCACCCCCAGACCAGACTCCGGGTTGGTTGGTCTCCTGGAAGGAGTTGACGGCCACCGCTCCAGTGACCCCGATCTCGATCCCGGCCTGGCGGGCTAGCTCTGACTCAGGCGAGGTCCCGAGCCCAATCACTACGACATCGCCCAGAAAGTCGCGTCCCCCACCATGGGCCGCCTCCTCACCGACGGTATCGATGTAAACCCCGGTGACGAGCTCGATGCCGAGCCGGCGAACGGCGTCGTCAGCCAGGGCTCCCATGTCGGGATCCAGCGTGCGGGTAAGGACGTGTTCTCCCGAGGTGACGAGGGTGACGTTGCGTCCGCGGTGGGCGAATGCCTCCGCCACTTCCAATCCGATGTAGCCGCCACCCACCACCACTGCTTTGCTAACACCGCGGTCCACTACCCGGCGCAGGTCTTCGGCATCGTTGAGCGATCGCAATCCGACAGCCTTCTCTGCCCCGGCCACGCTCGGTGGGCGCAGGGGGCTTGCTCCCGTCGAATACATCAAATAATCGAAGCCGATTGTTGACCTGTCACCGGCCGAGTCGATCAGGATCGTGCGTCGATCGAGATCGATCTCGATCACCTCGCTGCGCAGGCGAACACTGATGTCGCGCGCGGCAAACTCTGCCGGTGTCCGGGCCACCAAATCGTCAACCTCGGCGACCTCGCCGCCCATCACGTACGGTTCCCCGCAGGCTGAGTAGCTCACATAGTCGCCTCGCTCGAAGGCGATGATTTCGAGGTCGGGGGCAAGACGCTTCGCTTGCGAGGCGGCCGACATTCCTGCCGCGTCTCCACCCACCACCACTAGCCGCTCGGTCACGAGTGGTTTCTAGTCGACGCTGGCCGCGGCACCCTGGAAGTGCCAGTGCTGTTTGGCCTGGCGGGCCTGATCGATATTGACGAAGGCCAGAAGGATGAAGCCAAGGGCGAAGAATGCGATCAGCGACAGGATCGCCTGGCGGCTCGAGCCCGTCACTTGGTTGACGATGCCAAACAGGAGCGGGCCCCAGATGGCGGCGAACTTCGAGAACACCGAGTAAAAGCCGTAGAACTCAGCCGATGCCTGCTCGGGGATCATCGATCCGTAGAGGCTGCGGGAAAGCGCCTGGGTGCCGCCCAGGACCAGACCCACCGAGGCGGCGAGGCCAAGGAAGGGAAGGAAGCTTTCTTCCGGCAGGCTGTACCCAAGGATCGAGACCCCGGTCCAGAGCACGAGGGAGACCATGATCGCTCGCTTGGGCCCGACCTTGCCGGCGATCCAACCGAAGAGCAGCGCGCCGCCGAAGGCGACGATCTGGACCACCAGGAATGCCAGGGCAACGTCGGCGGTGTCCAAGCGCAGGGTCTCGGTGGCAAATGCGGCCGAAATCGAGATCACGGTCTGGACGCCGTCGTTGTAGAGCAGGAAGGCAACGAGGAACAAGAGGAGTTGGGGGAATCTCCTCAACCGGGCAATGGTGTTGGCGGTGCGGGCGAAGCCGATTCGGGCATATGTGAAAAACCCTGGTCCCGCTCCTGGCGGCAGTGCTTCTGCCACTCCGGGTTCCCGCAGGCGGCGGAAAGCGAAGACCGCGAAGCCCAGCCACCACAGTCCGGCCATGACGATGGCAATGCGGGCCGCGGTGGCTGCAAAGCTCTCGGGACTGAACTGGATCAGCAGAAGGGAGATCAAGAACTGGATTCCCCCGCCGAGATAGCCGAACGCGTAGCCTCGTGAGGACACGCGATCGATCGTTTCATTAGTCGTGAGATGGGGGAGAAGGCTGTCGTAGAAGACGGCGGCGATGGCCCAGCAGGTTTCGACGACCAGGAACAGGATCACTGTCAGCCAGACGTCTCCCGGTCCCATCAGAGCAAAAAGGAGCGAGAGCACGGCGCCGGTGTAAGCGAAAGTGCGCAGGAATCTCAGTTTGCGAGCGGCGAAGTCGCCAATGGCCCCCATCACCGGGGAAAGCACGAATGCAATCAGCGCCGCCGCGCTCACCATATAGCTGAAGAGCGATTCGCCATCGACG
>DATBKE010000062.1:0-19732 GCA_036556085.1 Acidimicrobiia bacterium
ACGATCGGCGGGGTCACCGTCTTCTTGTTGACCCGCCGGTAGAGGAACCAGGCCAGCCAGACGAAGGGTCCAGCGATCAGGATCAGGATCGGAAGGTTGTAGAGGACGAAGCGAATGGCAAAGGAGCCAATCGCCTGCAGATCCTCAATCAGGCTGCGCAATGCCTCTCGCGCCTGGACAGCGGGTTCCCAGACCGGATCTTCGGGGACGATCGGAATCGCCGCCGGGAGGGGGCTGATGCTGACGGAGATGGTGGCGAGCGAAACGAGGTCGGCCAGGAGCTGCTTGCGGCCTTCGAGCTGTTCGATCTCACCGCGGGTGATGCGGATCTGGTCGAACACCTGCAACAGCTTGCCGGGGTCGGCGTTGGGATTGTCACGCAACTCTGACAGCAGAGCCAGCAACTCCTCCTCCAAGGCGTAAAGGTTGCGAAGCTGGGCCTCGATATCGACGAACTGGTCGGTGACATCCTGGCTCTGGAGGGATTCGGTTATCACCCGATCGGCCACATCTCGAATCCCGGCCAGAGTGGCGGTGAGTTGATCGGTTGGGACCCGAATGGTGAAGTTGATTACCGGCTGCTCCTCTTCGATGGCCTCGCCCACCTGGGAGGCGGCCAGGAATCCACCCGAGGTCTCCACCACGAGAACGATCCGATCGAAGGCATCCCGGGTGTCGGCGGCCTGCAATTGGATTGAACCGTCGTAGATCACCTGGCGGTTGTCGACGGCCGGGACTCCCACTGCTCCCTTGTCGCCGTCCTCTGCTGCGTATGGGGCGGTGGTGTTGGGGGCAGCAGTGGTCGCGGCCCCCGAGCCTCCGAGACTCAATTCATCCGTGGCGGCAATGGTCGCCGAGGTGGTGTTGGCTCCGCAGGCCACCAGAAGAAGACACAAGGCGACGAGCGACAGACTGACCCGTTTCATCAGCTTTCCTTTCCTATGGCTGCGAGTGCTCGCATTGCCGCTTGGACGGGAACCGGCCGCTACCGGTTCCACAAGAAAGACTCGTCGAGAAGGGGCTAGCGACTCAATCCGGGATCACCCGGATAATTCTGAATGCAGAAACATGCGGAATCCGCAGCCCAGAACCTTAGGTTTCGTTTAGGCGAGGCCGAGGCGCTGCTGGCGGCGGCGCTGGCCCCAAAGGAAGAGGAGCATCACCGTCACCGTGACGACGAAGATCACCGTTCCCCACACGTTCACCTGGGCCGGGATCCCACGCCGTGCCGCTCCCCAGACGTAAAGCGGATAGGTCTGGATCGTTCCGGCCGTGAAGTTGGAGACCACGAAGTCGTCGAGGGATAGAGCGAACCCGAGCAGAAACGCGGCGAAAACCCCCGGAAGGATCATTGGCCAGGTCACTTTGCGGAATGTCTCCCACTCGTTGGCATAGAGGTCCATCGCCGCTTCCTCAAGGTGGCGGTCGAAGCCGACGATTCGTGCCCTGATGGTGGCGACCGCATAGGAGATGATGAAGAGAATGTGGGCCAGGAGCAGCGTCAAGAACCCGGCACCGGTCCCCATCGCCACGAACAGCCCCAGCAGCGAGGAACCGAGCACGACTTCGGGCGTCGCCATCGGGAAAAAGAGAAGCACGTTGGTGGCCGACCGACCCCGGAAGCGATAACGAGTTAGGGCCAAGGCAATCAGGGTGCCGATGATCGTCGCGATCCCCGAACTGAGCGCGGCGACGACGATGCTCACTCCCAAGGCCTGGGGGATCTCCTCGACCCGAAAGGGATCCAGCCAATGTTCGATGGTGAAGCCTTGCCACCGGACGTTGAACCGACCCTGATAGTCGTTGAAGGAGAACAGGATCACCACCAGCACCGGTAGGAAGAGATAGAGGAGGCTGAGTCCCAGGTAGGTCGGCAGAAGCAGCCGCTTGACGGTTCTCATCAGGCCACGAGTTCCTCGGTGCCCACCGACCGAACGTAGAAAATCACCGCGATCACGATGGCCAGCATCAACGTGATCGAGATCGCCGCCGCGGCCGGATAGTCGATCACCGAGAGGAACTTGTTCTCGATGACGTTGCCCATCATCGTCTCCTGCGGGTTCCCGAGCAATTGGACACTGATGTAATCCCCCGCCGCCGGGATCGCGGTGAGCAAGGTCCCCGAGATCACACCCGGAAGCGAGAGTGGCCAGGTGACTTTCCAAAACGCGGTCGATGGCTTCGAATAGAGGTCGCCAGCCGCTTCGAGGAGTGACCGGTCGATCTTTTCCAGGGCCACGTAGATCGGCAGGACCATGAAGGGGAGGAAGCTGTAGACCAGGCCCGCCAGCACCGCCCAGCCGGTTGCCAGTAGGCGTCCGCCCTGCTCGGGGAGCAAACCAATGGCCTTCATCGCCTCGACCACCAACCCCTGGTCGGCGAGGATCGTCCTCCAGGCCAGCGTCCTCAGAAGGAAGGGGATCAGGAACGGGACCAACAGCAGGACCAGGAAGAGGTTCTTCCAGCGACCGGTCCGAAAGGCGATGGCATAGGCCAATGGGTATCCCAGTAAGAGCGTGACGACGGTGGCGGAGACCGAGTACAGGAGAGACCGCAGGAGCTGGGGCCGGTAGGTGGTGAACACCTGCAGGAAGTTGCCCCACTCCCAGGTGAACTCGTAGCCCGAAACCAAATTCCCGCTCTGTAGCCCCGTCCGAAACAGAGCGATCAAAGGCACAACGTAAAGGACTAAAAGAAAGACAAGTCCCGGTGCCAGCAGCAGATACGGAACTCGGCGCCGCCTTCTCGCCGCCCGTTCGGTTCCGTCCGGTGACAGCACCGGAGGAGCCGCCACCCCTGCCGTCATCCAGCGACTCCGAAAGTGTGGTCGGGATTCCAGGCGGCGACTACTTCTTCGCCTAGCGAAAAACGGCGATCGTCAAGGTTCTGAACCACGACTGTCATCTCCCCCACCTGCGGGCAGTGAACGAGATAGTGAGTACTTACTCCGATGAAGCTGGCGTCGGTGACTTTGCCCCGAATGCGGTTGCGGGGGGCGGTCTCGTCCCCCGGCAGAAAGAGGCTCACCTTTTCGGGGCGTACTCCCACCAGAACTTCTCGAACACCGGCGGGGATGTGCTTGGGATCGGCGTACACAACACCGCCCGCCGACAAAGCGATCGTTCCCCGGTCGCCGTCCACCGTGCCTCCCATCAGGTTGGATGCGCCCAGGAAGCCAGCGACAAACGCGGAGCGAGGATCTTCGTAAATCTCGGTCGGCGCGCCCATACGTTCGATGCGCCCTTGGTGCATCACCGCGATGGTGTCGGCCATGGTCATGGCTTCTTCCTGATCGTGGGTGACGTGGACGAAAGTAATACCCACCTCTTGCTGGATCCTTTTGAGCTCGATCTGCATTTCCTTACGCAGTTTCAAATCGAGGGCTCCCAGGGGCTCATCGAGGAGCAGCACCCGTGGGTGATTGACCAGAGCTCGGGCTACCGCCACTCGCTGCTGCTGGCCTCCGGACAACTGCCGGGGTTTGCGGTGCTCACGGCCGGTCAATTGCACTAGATCAAGGACTTCTCCCACCCGCTTTCGGACTTCGACCTCGGACACATCCCGGCGCCGCAAGCCGAAGGCGACGTTTTCGAAAACGGTGAGGTGAGGGAAAAGGGCGTAGCTCTGAAAAACGGTGTTCACCAGGCGCCGGTAGGGCTTGAGGCCGGTGACGTTCTCGCCGTGCAGGCGAATGGTTCCCGACGTGGGTTCTTCGAATCCCCCCACCATGCGGAGCGTTGTCGTCTTCCCACACCCGCTTGGTCCCAGCAGGGCGAAGAAGTGGCCATCGTCGATAGCGAGGGTGAGGTCCTCGACCGCGGTGAAGTCGGTGAAGGTCTTGGTTACGTGGTCAAGTTCTACCGCCGGCGCTTCGGCCATCAGACTCCCGTCGCGGCTGACACGGCCTGGCTGACGGTGGCTTCTTCCTCCTCTGTGAAAGAACGAACCAAGTGGGCGTTGGCGAGGGTCGCCTCGGTGGGAAAGATCAATTCGGAGTCGGCGAGTTCGGGGGCGATATCGGCTACTGCCTCCTTCGCTCCGACGACCGGCGAGACGTACCAGATGTAGGCGGCCAGTTCGGCAGCATTCACGGGGTCGTAATAGAAGTTCATCCATGCTTCGGCGTTGGCCTTGTTGGCCGCTCCCTTGGGGATGAGCATGTTGTCATTCCAAATCATGAACCCCTCTTCGGGGAAAGCGAAGTGGAGATTGGGCGTGTCCTCCTCGTTGGCGATGATGTCGCCTGACCATCCGAGGGCCACGGCAAG
Organism: Acidimicrobiia bacterium; assembly: GCA_036556085.1. GTDB lineage: Bacteria > Actinomycetota > Acidimicrobiia > Spongiisociales > ZC4RG35 > JACCTH01. The sequence goes on from DATBKE010000062.1 coordinate 4,269, forward strand.
ATCCCCGTTGATGAGAGCATCGAGGTAGTCGTTTCCGTAGACCTGGCGGACCTGTCCAGAGGAGATGGCCTCGGCGATTCGATCCGTGACGGCGACATAATCATCGACGCTGGCGCTTTGCGGGTCCTTGCCCTCCATGAGGAGGAAGAGTGGAACCGTATCGGCATAACCCTCGAGCAAGCCGACCTTGCCGGCAAATGCCGGGTCGAGCAGCTCTTGGAGTGACGTGAGCTCGCGACCCGTCTGGTCGACGTCATAGGCGAGACCGGTGAAGCCCGACTGCCAAGGCAAGGTGTAGTCACGGTTGGGATCGAAGTCTGGGCTTTGCAGAGCCGGAGCCAAGTTCTCCATATTGGGGACGTTGGCGTGGTCGATCGTGTCGAGGAAGTCGAGACGGATCATGCGCGCGGCCATGTAATCGGTCAGAACCGCGATATCGATGCCGATGGGATCACCGGCAGCGAGCTGGGGCTGATACTTGCCGAACCAATCCTCGTTGGAGTTCACCCCTTCCATGTAGTCGACCTCGATCCCAGTCTGCTCCATGAATCGCATAATCGTGGGCGAATCGTTGTTGTCGTCGAGATCGATGTACTCGATCCAGTTGTCAACCACGAGGACCCCTCCGCCCCCGGCTCCCCCCGTCGTTCCGGCACCGCCGTCGCCACCACAGGCGGCGAGGAGGGCTGGTCCCCCGAGCAGAAGGACGCCGCCGGCGCCAAAGCGGCGCAGGAACTCTCTCCGGTCGATGCGACCAGATGCCAACAGAGACAGCAGAACATCCCGCTGACCGCGGCGCCGGCGGGTTTTGATTTTCGTAGTGGTCATGTTCGATACCTCCTCAAAGGCGCAAGCGCCCAGTCGGCGATGATAAGTAGGGCTAGCAAGCAGCTGCGGCTGCGAAGTCGGGGTTGTCCCAGACAATCAAAGCCGAATCTCCCCCGGTGATCTCGTCGTAGAGGTAGCCCTTCAGGAGGGTGACGATCCGAAAGCCATTCTCCATCTGGAAGCTGAGGGTGGGGTCGTAAAGGACGCCGTCCCGCACCTTCTCCATGTACTCGGCGGTGGACATTTGATCCCGGTGGGCGGCGAAGCCGGGCATATGGCCCCCGGCGATGATTCCCCGTTTGTTGTATCGCTGGACCAGGTCCTTTCGCGCCTCGTACAAACGGCGGCCGATCCCCTGGCGGCGATAATCCGGATGGGTCGCCATATCCGTCCCGTAGTACCAGGCCCCGTCGGGGTTGTGATTGCCGCACTGGTGCTCGCCGGTGATTTCGGAAATCGTGTGCTGGGGATGATCGAAGTCGAAGTCGAGGAAAATCCCCGCACCCTGGCCCACCACCCGTTCGCCGTCGAGCACAACGAAGAATCCTTCAGGAAAGGTGCGGGCATACGCCCTGATGTCCTCCTCCCCCAGGAGCTCAGTCGGGTCGGCATGAGGAAAGGCGGCTAACTCGAGCTCCGCGCATTGGGCGGCGAGGTCCTCGGTGAGATTGACGAGCCGGAGCTCGCTCATACTTTGAACTCTTCGAACTCGTTGTCGGCGGGAACTCCCCAACAAGCCAGCATTCTTCCAGCGCGGGGTTGCATCAAGACGGCTCCGGCCGACTCGGTGTGATAGGGAGCTTCCGAGCGCCGGCAGATCGCATCGGGTTCCCGGGTCAGCGCCATGAGGGCGGCTTCTCCGACGCCACTGATGGTCTCAAGGAATCGGGTGGCCGTCTCGAGACGTGCCTCAGACGAGGCCTGCAAGTCGCGGGGTCGGGTGGCCTCCCTCCTCTGTGCCTCGGGATCGAGGCAGTGGTTGGTGTGTACCAACGGACGACCTTCGAGCTTGGTGACCGCCCGGTAGCCGGGCATCGCTTCGACGTTGAAGCCGTTCCCAGTGTCGTCGAACAGCAGGTAGTTGTGCCCCCCGGCCAGATCGGCTTCGAGCACGCAGGCGAGCGCGTCATCGAGCGAAGACTGCTTCAAGGCCTTACGCACCACGAAAGGCCAGGTCATCCCGATCCGCCCGTTAGCGGCGGTGAGGTTGTTGATACCTATCGCGATGCCCGCCTCGTTCATCCCGATTTGGCCCAGGCATCCGACGGTCGTGTAGACGAGCGCAGCGGGGGCACCGGGGGTATCGACCTGCAACATGACGACATGCTCGGTGGCACTGTCGTGCATGTCCCAGGTTTGCGCCAGCCAGCCAGCCCCGCCGGCCAGTTCGTCAGGGACGATGACGGCGGTGCAATCGTCCTCCTCGGGAACGGACGAAGAGCCAGCGGCTCTCACGATGTCGACGAAGTCGGTAAAACCGCCAACGATCACTGCCTCGGGGGCGCTGATTCCCCCGGCCCGAGCCATGGCCTCCATTTCCTCGTAGAGATCGGCGTCGTAGCGACGGTGAGCCTCAAGGGTCTGGGCGGCGAGGGCGATGGCATCATCGGCCGTGGCCGGTCGTCCGGCCCATGACCCATTGCTGGCCAGCCGAACTCGCTCCTCGGTGTAGCGGCGGATCTCAGAATGAAAGGCGGCTCCGTGGACTCCGCCACGATGCTCGGCGTCCCCTTCCAATGCCAAGAGGCGAATGGGTCGGTCCTTCACTCCACACCCCCGATGTAACGGGTCCGAGGCTCGAGGTACTCATGGACTCCCTCCGGACCCGACTCCCTTCCGAGGCCCGACTGCTTGACGCCGCCGAAGGGAGCTTCCGGCGTAGCGACCGCCCAGTCGTTGACAGCCACCATGCCGTAGTCGAGCTCCTCGGAGAGGCGGATGGCCGTATTCAGGTCGCGGGTGTGCACGAACGCCGCCAACCCATACTCGGTGTGATTGGCCATTGCGATCACCTCATCCACCGATTTGAAGGGGATCATCGGCATCACGGGGCCGAAGACCTCCTCATCGTGAAGGGGGCTCCCCGGCTGAACTCCCGTTACCACGGTGGGTTGATAGAAGTAACCCTTGCGCTCGGGACGACCGCCCCCGGTGAGTACCTTGGCGCCCAGTGAGGCGGTCTCCGAAACGATCCTCTCCACCCGATCACGCTGCGTGGCATTGATCAGCGGTCCCACCGTGGTAGCCGGGTCGGACCCGTCACCCACTACCTGGCGGTCAGTGGCTTTGACGGCGGCGTCGGCAAAGTCGTCGACCATCCGCTCGTGAACGTAGAAGCGCTGGGGGGCGACGCAGACTTGGCCGGCATTGCGAACCTTGGTGGTCACGCTCACCTCGGCCAGATGAGCGGTGTCGCCGGCGTCAGGAAAGATGATCACCGGGGCGTTGCCTCCCATCTCGAGGGCAAGCCGGGTGACCGTCCGCGACGCTCCGTCCATGAGCAGCTTCCCGACCCGGGTCGAGCCCGTGAAGCTGATCTTGCGACACCGAGGATCGGCCAGAAACTCCTGTCCGATCGGCTCGGGGGCTCCGTTTACAACATTGAGCACTCCTGGCGGCAACCCGGCCTCGGCCAAGCAGGAGGCGATCAGCATCGCTGAACGCGGGGTGTACTCGCTGGGACGGGAAACCACGGTGCAGCCGGCCGCCAACGCGGAGCTGATCGCCCGCGCCTGGTTGTAAACGGGGAAGTTCCAGGCTGTGATCAGGCCGACCACACCTACCGGCCGGTAGAAGACGTCGATCCGGCGGGTCGAGACTCGTGCCGGGATCGAGCGGCCATAGATCCGTTTGCTCTCCTCCGCCGCCCACAGGAAATAGTTGGGACAGGACAACCATTCAGCTTTGGCCTGCTCGAGCGGCTTGCCCGATTCCTCAGTGGTGACGCGGGCGAACTCGTCCACCCGCGAGCGAATGGTGGCCGCGGCGCTCTCGAGAAATCGAGCTCGGTGATATGGATTGGTATGGCTCCATTCATCGAACGCGGCATCGGCCGCGTCGAGAGCCGCCCGCGCATCCTTCTCGTCACCGAAGGGCACCTGCTCGACGGTCTCCTCGGTGGCCGGGTTGATCAGATCCCAAGTCGTCCCGCTGCTGGCCTCCACCCACTCCCCGGAGATGAATTGTCCGTACTTCACTCTGTCACTCCCATCTCGGAGGCCACCTGGTCGATCGACTGCGAGACGACATCGAGCGCTTCGTCGAGGAGGTCGTCGGAGATGTCGAGAGCAGGCAGGAACCGGACACAGTTCGAATAGAGCCCGGCCCGGATGGTGATAACTCCTCGACGGACCGTCTCGGCCGTCACCGCAGCCGTGGCCTCCATCCATGGCGTCTTGCTGACCGGATCTTTGACGAACTCCATCACCAACATCGACCCCAGGCCCCGCACGTCACCAATGAGCCGGGGGTGCCGCGCTTTCATCTCTTCAAGCCGGGCTCGCAGCTTTTCCCCCAACAAAGCGGACCGACTGAGAAAAGCGGGTTCGGTGATTTGGTCGATGGCGGCAAGGGCAGCGACGCAGGCCAGGGGGTTGCCCGAGTAGGTGCCGCCCAGCCCGCCGGGATGAGGTGCATCCATCACTTCGGATCGGCCGACCACAGCTGAAAGAGGCATCCCCGCGGCGAGCGACTTGGCCGTGGTGATCATGTCGGGGACAACTCCCGAGTGCTCGATCGCCCAGAGCTTTCCGGTGCGACCCATGCCTGACTGAATCTCGTCGGCGATGAGCAGAATTCCATGTTCGTCGGCCAGCTGGCGCAGCTTTTGCAGCCATGCCCCCGGAGCAACCACAAACCCGCCTTCGCCCTGCACTGGTTCAACCACGATCGCCGCCACATGGGAGGGGTCGACGATCGCCATAAAGCTCTGGTCAAGCAGAGAAAGATGCCAGTCGACGAATGCCTCTTCGCTGATGCCGGGTGGGCGCCGGTATACGTTCGGGAACGGGAATCGGTAGACCTCGGGGGCGAAGGGGCCAAATCCCTTCTTGAAGAGGTTGAACTTGGAGGTCATCGACATCGTGAGATTCGTGCGTCCGTGATAGGCGCCCTCGAATACGACGATTCCCTGTCGCTTCTGATAGCTCCGGGCGATGTGGACGGCAGTCTCGACAGCCTCGGCCCCGGTGTTCATCAGCACCGTCTTCTTGGCGAAATCGCCCGGAGCGATGGCGTTGAGCCTCTCGGCTACGGCCACAAAGGCCTCGTAGGTGGAAACGATCGCACACATGTGGATGAGCTCGCCCGCCTGGCGCTGCAGCGCCTCCACGACCTGGTCGGGGGTGTGCCCCACGGCCAGAACTCCGATGCCCCCGGCGAGATCGATGAGCTGATTTCCATCGACATCACGCACCAGACTCCCATGAGCCGAGGCAACTGAGATCGGCGTCAGCTTGGCATTGCCCTGCGGGGTCGCGGCCTCACGTCGAGTGAGGATGTCCCGGCTCAGCGGCCCTGGGATTTCGGTAACGAGGCTGATGCCGGTGGCGGTGGTTGTCATTCGGTCATTCTTGCCGGTAAACCGGGCGTCCGCCCTTGATGGTATGCGTGACGCGGGTTTCCCCGATCGGCTCTTCCAAGAACGGGTTGCGATCCGCCACAGCCAAATCGGCCCGCATTCCCGCCTCGATCCTGCCCACCTGATCCTCGACTCGATTGACGCGGGCGGAACCGGCGGTGAACGCCGTCAAAGCTTGGTCGAGAGTCAGGGCCTGTTGGGCCTGTAGCGGCACTCTTTCCCGATGAAGGGGGTGGCGGCGAGTGACCGCCACTTCGATCTGCTCGAAGACGTTCGCCGTTGAGACAGGCCAGTCCGACCCCATCGCCAAGGGCACGCCGGCTGCTCGGAGAGATGCAAACGGATATTGATTCTCGACCGAGTGCGGACCCAGGAAGGGCAGGGTGAGCTCGGTCATTTGTGGCTCGTTGCAGGCCCAAAGTGCCTGCAGATTGGCGGCGACCCCCACGCGGGCGAATTTGGGAACATCCCTGGGATCGACAATCTGCAGATGAGCTATGTGATGGAGGTTTCTCCCCCCGAAGGGGGGAGAGCCGGCGAAGCGGGGAGGGAGGATCGCCCCGACCGCGTCAAGAGCGTTCCGAACCGCCCGGCTGCCGATCGCGTGGAAGTGGCATTGGAATCCGAGGCGATCGAGCCTTGACACGATCTCTCTTAGCTCGGCGGGGTCGATGAAGTCGATCCCCGAGTTTGCGGTAACTGCCCCGGCGGTATCGAAGTAAGGCTCGAGCAGAGCGGCGGTGTAGTTCTCGACGATCCCATCGAGCATCAGCTTCACCGAGGTGGGCCGGTAGCCGGGCGCCTGTAGAGCCCGCCTCCCCAGGAGATCGCCGATTTGTTCAAGACCGCGATGACGATCCCACCACAGAGCCGCCACCACCGACGCCGCCAGCTCGTCCCGGCCAACGAGGGCGAGATAAGCCGCCTCATGCTCAGGCTCTGTGGCCGCGTCCTGCCAGCCGGTGATGCCACAGGAGAGGAGATAGCGCTGGCCGGCCGCCAGCGCTCGCTCCCACTCCGCTGCCGGCACCGGGGGCAAGATCGCCTCGACCAGGGCCATGGCTCCTTCGTGAAGAGTTCCCTGCGGAGAACCGTCGGCCAGCCGCTCGATGCGACCGTCAGCCGGATCGGAGGTAGCTGCAGTGATCGCCGCCCGTTCCAGGGCGGCCGAGTTCGCCCAGCCGCCGTGGCCGTCGCGGTTATAGAGAAATGCCGGTCGGCTTCCGGTGACCTGATCGAGAGCACCGGCGGAGGGAGTTCCTCCGGGAAACCAATCGAGGGACCACCCTCCGCCCCAAATCCACTCCGTCGCGGGGTGGGTATTTGCGTAGCTCTTCACACGCGCAAGAGCCTCTTCCGCGGACGCGGCGGTATCGAGTGAGCAGTGCAGGAGCTTGAGGCCCCCGGTGACCGGATGGACATGAGCGTCGATGAATCCAGCGGTCACCAGCCCGCCCCCGGCATCGACAACTTCGGTTTTAGGTCCCCGCCAAGTTCTGAGGTCGGGACCGACCTCCACGATCCTTCCCGATCTGATGGCTACCGAGCCCAGTCCGGGATTGGCTTCCCCGGCGAAAATCGCCCCGTTGACGATCAGGAGATCGGCCCCGGAATTCATGGGAGCAAGAAAATACCTTCAACATATGGCCGACCAGAATCAGGCCGGTGAGCAAAGATCCGCTCGAGACGCTCCGTGCCATCTGCCTGGGTCTTCCCGAGACCACTGAACGACTCAGTCACGGTGAGCCGACTTGGTTCATCAGAGACAAGAAGGTCTTTGTGTCCTATGCCGACCACCATCACGACGACCGTCTCGGCTTCTGGTGCGCGGCACCGGTGGGTATTCAAGAGGCGCGGATAGCGGCCGAGCCAACCCGTTTCTTTAGGCCGCCGTACGTCGGTCATCGAGGTTGGCTGGGCGTCTACCTCGACGTGCCGGTCCATTGGGACGAGGTCACCGAAGTCGTCGAGGACGCCTATCGCTGCATTGCCCCGGCTTCCCTAGCGAAACGCCTCGATTCGTAGTGCTTGCAGTCGATCAGAGCTGGTAGGCGGTGAACCCGGTCTCTTCGTTGAGACCGGCATAGGTATCGGCCAGCTTGTCGATCAGCGACTTGGCGTTGGAATATTCACGAGCTCGATCCAGGATCAGCAGATCCATCGCCGCGCTGTCGATCCAATCCACCGATTTCGTGTAGCCGGTGGCGGCCGCCGCTCCGGTCTGCTCGAGGAATTCATAAACCTGGTCCTCGCCGAGTGCGGTCCAGCAGCTGCCGAAATGCACTAAGCACCCGCTGAGCCGCCCTCGCGCCATTTCGGTGAGACGCTCGACCGCCAGCTCGGTCCCATCGGCAAGCAACAGGCGGCCCCGACGGCCGTGGAAGGCAAGGTAGAGCACCCCGTAGCTGCGATAGCGCCGGTGCTGGCGCAGGTTGAAGCTCAGCTCTTCGATGGTGTTGCAGGTCAGATGGATGTATTTGGTGCCGCGGGTTGTATGGAGAAGCTCCAGCAGCGGGCGCACACTGAGCCGGTCACCGTCGAGTCGATCGTGCCAAAAAGACTCCAGACAGAAGACGTTGCTGCCCCGATCGAGACGTGCCATGGCCGATTATCGACCGCTGGCCGGAAAAACCGAACCAGTCATTTAGAGATACCCGAGCTCGGACATCGACCCGTCCCCCTCCAGGGTGCGGTCACAGGTCGGGCAGTGCCAGCGGGCCTCGAGGGCAGTCCCGCAGAGGTCGTGGCGGGGCGCATCCGCCTCCGGCGAGTGGCGGGCCCCCCAGGCGGCGAGCAAACGCAGCGCCGAAGCCAGCTCCTTCCCCGGTTCGGTGAGTTGATACGACAAACGGGGGGGCCGGTTCTGATAGTGGCGAGAAACAACGATCCCTTCCTCGTCGAGTCGCTTCAAGCGGCTGGAGAGGATGTTCGGGGCAATACCGGGGACCGACTCGGCGAGCTCTCCAAAACGCCTCGGTCCCGCCTGCAGAGCATCGATGAGGAGCAATGTCCAGCGATCACCAACCCGAGCCAAAGCAGCATCGAGGGGATCGCTCGCCATCTCCGCATCGTACGACCGCAGCATTCCATCCATGCTAACTTGCAACTTGCAAGTCACTATCGAAGGAGGAGTGATGGCGGCGTCATTGTTGGATGAACTGGGAGCGACCCTGCGCGAAACCGCGGCACGGGTGGGACCCAAGGTCGTTGGGGTGGGGCACCGGGCGGGGGTGGGGTCGGGGGTGGTGATCGGCGAGGACCAAATCTTGACGAACGCCCACAATCTCTCCGGTAACGGAATCAGTGTCACCTTTCACGACGAACGAACCACGGAAGGCGAGGTTCTAGGAGTAGATGTCGATGGCGATCTGGCCGTGATCGCCGCCGCCACCGATGGAATCGAGCCCGTCGCCTGGTCGACCTCGGAGGTGGCGCCGGGCCTGCCTCTCATTGGAGTCGCCCGGCCCGGAGGCCGCGATCTGCGGGTCACGATCGGGTTCGTCTCCGGCGCCAACCGCAGCTTCCGAGGACCCCGCGGGCGGAGGATCGCCGGCGGTTTCGAACACACCGCTCCCCTACTCCCGGGATCGTCGGGCGGGCCCGTGGTCGACACCTCGGGAGGCCTGCTCGGGATCAACACCCACCGCCTCGGGGGAGGTTTCTATCTGGCTCTGCCGGCCGACCAGGAACTGAAATCCCGCATCGACGCTCTCGCCTCTGGACAAGCTCCCAAGACCCGACGACTGGGAGTAGCGCTCGCCCCGGCCAGAGTGGCTGCGCACCTCCGGCGGGCAGTGGGACTGCCGGAGCGAGATGGTCTTCTCGTCCGAGGGGTCGAGGAGGGTGGGCCTGCCGATGCGGCTGGCGTTCGCGAGGGCGATCTCATCGTCGGCGCGGCCGGTGAGCCGACAACGACCCTGGATGATCTTCACCGGATCCTCACCAACGCCGGGACCACCCTCGAGCTGAGCCTGGTTCGAGGCAACGACGAGTCAATCGTCAGCGTCAGCTTTCCCGATTAACGCGACCCAGGGCTGCAACCGTCGCCCAACAACGGTTGCAGCCCACAGAAAAGGCGATTCGTACACTCGCCGCCGTGTGGCAGCGCCTCAGAACCCATCCGACACTGATCGGCGTCGTCGCCGCCTATTACGTCGTATTCCTGGCATTGGGTATTGCGACCCGCAACCCTCAAACGGCGTTCTACGCCGGGTTCATCGCCTTGGCGTTTTTCGGCCTCGCTCTCTGGGACTCGCGCCGACGCTTTTCTGATCACGTCCTCTGGGGCTTGGCCCTTTGGGGAGGTCTTCATATGGCTGGAGGCATGATCCCCGTAGAGGACGCGAAGGTTCTCTACAACGTCCAACTCCTTTCATTCCTCCGCTTCGACCAATTGGTGCACGCGATCGGCTTCGGCTTTGCGGGCCTGGCGTTCGCGGAATCGATCGAGCCAAAGCCGGGATCGGGCGCCTTTTTGGCCTTGATGGGCGGTCTCGGCTTTGGTGCCGTCAACGAGATGGTCGAATTTCTCATTACTCGAGTCTCCCCCGAAACCAACATCGGGGGGTTTGAGAACACGGGTTGGGATCTCGTGGCCAACACCATCGGAGCCGCCATTGCCGCGTTGTGGGTTCATCGGCGACGGGCACTGGTCACAGGAGGACGACATGACTACGACAGCTGAGCTAGCCGACCGGGTTTTCGGTGGCATCCTCGGGACCTATGACACCTGGGCGATCTATGTCGGCGACAAACTCGGCTTCTATCGAAGGATGAGAGGGGGCCAGCCCACAACGGCCGATGCGCTGGCAAGTGAGACCGGAGTCGACCCGCGATATACCCGCGAGTGGCTCGAGCAGCAAACGGTGTCGGGATTCGTCACCTGCGACAATCCGTCGGCTGATCCGATCCACCGGCATTACCGCCTGGATGCGGCTGCCACGGAAGTTTTCACCGACGATCTCAGCTTGAGCTTTCTGGCCCCTTTTGTACGGTTGGTCACTAGTGCCGGCGTCCAGCTGCCTTCGCTGCTCGAGGCCTATCGAAGCGGCGGCGGGGTGAGTTGGGCCCAATTCGGCGAAGACATGGGGACGGGGCAGGCCGAGATGAATCGACCTTGGTTCCTCTCGGCCCTGGCGAGCGACTGGTTTCCCTCCGTACCCGACATCCACAACCGGCTCCAGGCGGAAGCCAGGATCGCCGACATCGGTTGTGGCCAGGGTTGGTCGTCGATCGCCTTCGCCCAGGGTTACCCCAAGGTCTTCGTCGATGGTTACGACCTCGATGGCCCTTCGATCACGTCGGCCTCGGCTCATGCCGCCGCGGCTGGTTTGTCAGATCGGGTGAGGTTTCACCAAGTCGACGCCGCCACCGTCGATCAGGCTCATACCTACGACCTCGTCACCGCCTTCGAGTGCATTCACGACCTCGCTCAACCAGTTCCGGTCCTGGCGGCGATGCGACGCCTCGTCAAGCCCGAGGGTCATGTCGTTGTGATGGACGAAAGAGTGGGTGAGAGCTTCGTCGGCGCCGGAGCTGGCGACGTCGAGCGCCTGATGTACGGCTTCTCTCTGTTCACGTGCCTCCCCGACAGCATGTCCCACCAGCCGTCGGCTGCTACGGGAACAGTCATGCGTCCAGCCACCCTCGAAAAATACGCCCAGGAGGCGGGATTCTCTGGCATCGATATCCTTCCGATCGAAAACGACCTCTGGCGCTTTTATCGACTGATTGCGTAAGTGCGACCGTAACGAACCGCGTCGAATCAGTCTCGAATCGCCTCGTCGAGGGAGGGAACAATCAGGCTCTCCTCGTAACCGGCCACACGGAAGGCCCAAGCGGCGGCCGAGTCGGTCGCGGCGACGATGAGCAAACGCCGCCCTGCCGAGAGCTGACGACGTGCCTGGTCCACAGCCCGCATTCCGGCGCTGTCAATGAATGTGACGGCGTTCAATTCCAGGATCACCATCTGCGCCTCCGTGGCTTCGAACGCGGCTACGAACGAATCGACGCTCGACAGATCCAGGTCGCCCCGAAGGGTCAGCACCTCCGCTCCGTCGGTTCGGCTTCGCTCGATCGTTAGCTTGCCGTTGTTGTTCATGGTGATACCTGGGCTCGAATCGGAATCGACATTGACACGATTGTTCCGCTGACGCCTGGGGAGATGATCACATCGTCTGCCAGAGCGCGGATGATCTTCAGACCTCGACCCCGATCGGTGTCGGTAGGCGGTTGCCGCCACGTCCCCGAGTCGCGCACCGAGAGCTCCATACGGCGGTCCTTTACCTCCGCCTCCACCTGCACGACACCCTGGCCGTCAAATCCGTATGCATGCTCTGCCGCGTTGGCAGCGGCTTCGTTCGCTACGAGTAGCACGTCGTTGCGCTGGCCGACGTCAATATCGGTGTGATCCAACCACAGCGCCAGGGCCCTCCGCATCTTGGTCACCTCGCCCGGCGCGGCCCCGAAGGCGTGGGTGAATCGAGCTTTCCAGGGCGTGAATCGAACGGCGAGGACGCAAACGTCGTCGTCTTGGGGTCCCTCACCGAGGAGAGCGTTGACGATGCGACTGACCAGTTCGGAGGAGCTATCGCCACCCGCGGCTTCTGTTACCTCCAACAGCAAGTCGAGGCGATTCTCAATCCTGTGGGCGCGACGCTCGACGAGCCCGTCTGTGAAGAGCACGAAATGATCGCCAGAAGTGAGGCAAAAGTGAGCTTCGTTGCGTTCTGCAGCGGACGAGGACCCCAGCGGCGTTGAGCGGCCTTCCCAAAGCAGCCGGCTCGGACCGTCGGTGGGGACCAATAGTGGAGGGGGATGACCCGCGCAGGCGTATGCGACATCGCCCGTTTCCGTATTTAGCTCTGCGTAGACGATCGTCGCCAGCGCCGCATCTGGGAGCATCTCGACCACTTGGTCGAGGCGGCTCAATACCTCTCGTGGCGAGCCGAGAGGGGCGAGCGCACGAACCGCCCCCCGCAGCTGCCCCATCGCGATCGCCGCTTCCAACCCGTGGCCGACGACATCGCCGACGACGAGCGCCACCCTTCCATCGGTAAGAGGAAAGGCGTCGTACCAGTCTCCACCCACCTCGAGCATCGCTGTGCCTGGCCGATAGGCGGTGCCGATTGAGGTGCCCGGAATCACGGGCGGCTCGCCACCTAATAGGGCGACCTGCAGCGTATGGGAGACGCCTCGTTCCTGCTCATAGAGTTGAGCGTTGTCGAGCGCCAAGGCGGCACGTCTGGCGATCCGATCGACCAGTCCAGGGGCGATGGCTCCCGCATCGGGTCGGAAGGCGATCGCCAGCGCCCCGATTGCCCGTCCTCGGGCACGAAGAGGAGTCGTGAGTAATTGAGTTGGTCCCACACTCGAGCGCACCTGCGCGTCTTTGGCGAGGGCGATTCTGGCCTGCTCCGCGAGGACCGCCTCATTGATCCGACCAGCGACCTGATCACTCGAGGCCCGCGCCAGCACCTGCAAACGTTGGAACTCGTCGAGGGAGTGCACCACCACGAGCGAGGGCAACTCATCGATGAGTAGCTGGGCTAGCGCTCTTGCCCGATCGTGAAGACGTGTCGCCCGCTCGAGTACTTCTCCCAGCCGGGCAAGAAGGGCGTCATTCCTCGCCGAAGCTTCGGCCCTTTGCCTCAAGTCTGCCCGCTCGAGGGCGACAGAAGCCTGGTCGGTCAAGGTCGTGAGCAGCCGGTATCGATCCTCGGTCATCCATTCGCTCTCAGCCACTGAGAGCGAGAGAACTGCCCTGACCTGGCCGTTGGCGATCACAGGAAAAGCGGCCCAAGTCTCGGTCACATTTTCCTGAGCGAGATCGGGGTAACGCCGATCGAGCTCGTCGCGAGTCGACACGACTACGGGTGCTCGCAGCCTGACGGCTTCGGCAGGAGGGGAATGGAAGGGACTCGAAACCGTTTCGTCGTCCTCCCGATCTATCAAGCCGGGACCCGCCGATGCCACCGGTCGAATCGTTTCCCCTTCAACAACGTGAAGAGCGCCCTTCACTGCACCCCAATCGGCCAAGACCGAGACAACAGCTGCCGCAATGCCTTGCTCGGTTGAAGCTTCGGCTACAGCGGCGGCACTGCGGCTGATTAACTCGGTTTGAGTCCGAGTGAGAAGTTCGCTCTCACGAACCCTCGCCAGCTCGACCGCCGCCGCCCGCTCAGCCTCGCTTCTGGCGAGCAGCGAGACGGCGTATTCGCGCTGGGTGACCTCGGCGGCCAACGCGAGAGCGCTAGCAATGACAACGACGAGCCCGACTCGCAAAAAAATCAGGCCAGTGGCTGGAGTAACACCGAGAAGCACCCAGAAGAGAGAGCCTTCGGCCGTGGCTTCCGCGGCGACAAATGCCATTGCTGCCCCGGTGAGGGCGACACCGCGTGACCCCGTGCGGAAGGCGACCAGGGCTAAAGCAACCAGCGGTACAAAGACAAAGCCGAACTGCTCGAACTCAAAAACAAGCACGGTGGTGGCAACGGCGGTTCCACCGATGGCGATGCCGACTCCAATGTTGGTAGGGGTAAGACGGCTCACCGAAGGAGCGCGGAGCGAGAGGATGGCACCGCCAACCACCAGGACTCCCAGTCCGTCGCCGGTCCACCATTGTGCCGCGAAGCTCGCCCAGCCCTCGCCTCCATCCAGGAATACAAAGGTCGAGGCACCGAGGATTCCCCCCAACGCCGGGCCTGCTACCACCGCGCAGGCGAGAAAGGTGCCGAGGTCATTGGCTCGACCGAGGTCCGGCCACTTCACGAAGGCTCGAAGGAGAGCGGCACCAAAGACGGGCTGAACGAGGTTGGCAACGACATATCCGATCGTGGGGATCACGTCGATGCCGTGCCAGAGATCAACGGCGAGCTCGGCAAGCCCGGCGGCGGCGAGGACGACCAGCCACTGCCGACGCTCGGTCAAAAGCAGGGCGGCCATCGTCACCCCGGCAGCCGGGAAGAAAGAGGCGCTGAGCCCGTCGGCCCCAAACCAGCTGAAAGCGATTTCGGAGCCGAGGCTGTATCCGACGAAGACCAGCGCGAAAAGCCAAAGAGGACGTCGAGCTAGAAAGCCGGTTAGTTCACGCTCGGCGACCGACTCGGAAGCGGTTGTCACGCTGTCATTCGATGATAGAAACGGCGACCCAGCAGTTCAGTGGAGTTTTGGGCGGGGTGACGCAACCCCCTAGAAATTGTCCCTGGCTTCCGATAGGTTCAGTCGAACAGATGTACGAACCGTTCAGCGACGAGGACTACGGGTCTTTTGTTCCTCCTGCTTCTGTGCTTCCTCCCGGATTGGCGGAGATGGCACCGGGTCCGGAGCTTTGCCGGCTCCTGGCCGAGGTGGAGTCCTTACCGGTCTCCGGCTACGAGCGGGCGGTGTTGGTGGCGGCCCATAAGAAGATGGTCTCCTATCACCAGGCCGAGGGCTATCGCCAGATCGGCTTGCTCTACGAGGACTGTGTCGAGCTCTCGATCCAGCCCGAGGAGGGGATGTGGGCCGCCACCACCGAGCTCTCCGCCCTTCTCCATCTCTCCCATCGGGCGGCCGAGCTCGAGCTGGGACGGGCCCTCTCCCTGCTCCGGCTCCCCCCGGTCCTCACCGCCCTCCGGGAAGGGACCCTCGACCTCTACCGGGCCGAGACCATCGTCTCTTATACCTGCCATCTCGGAGAGGAGGATGCCGCCTGGGTGGCAGACCAGGTGCTGGTGGAGGCTCCCGGGCTCACCGCCGCCCAGATCCGGGTCCGGACCCAGCGGCTCTGTTTTCTCGCCTCCCCCGAGGAGTCCCGACTCCGCTACGGGGAGGCGGTCCGGAACCGTTACGTCGAGGTACGGGGATCAGAGTTCGGCACCGCCACCCTGGAGGGAAGAGACCTTCCCCCCGATCGGGCCGAGGCCGCCTATCGGCATCTGAAGAAGCTGGCGAAGAAGCTGAAGCGCCAGGGGGATCACCGCACCATCGACCAGCTGATGGCAGATCTCTTCTTGGACCAGTTGCTGGGATCAGGAGAGGCGGGAGAAAAAGACCCGGGTTCGGTCGAGCTCCGGGT
>DATBKE010000063.1:0-12216 GCA_036556085.1 Acidimicrobiia bacterium
CTGGCTTTCATATCTGACTTCGGGCCCCAACTCCGCAAAATTTCTCCGCACTTCGAAGCCGACCCCCGGGTCCAGGGCGGCTCGCTTCTCCGCCCATACCGCGACATCCGTTTCTCCAAGGACAAGACGCCCTACAAGACCAATATCGGGATCCGCTTCTTTCATCAGGCGGGTTCCGATATCCACGCCCCCGGCTTCTACCTCCACCTCGAGCCCGCCAACTCCTATGCCGGCGTTGGGCTCTGGCGGCCGGAAGCACCGGTGGCCCGCCAGATCCGGCAGGCAATCGTCGATGACCCGGCTGGTTGGAAAAGAGCCGCCCACGGCAAGGCGTTCCTCACTCGCTTTACCCTCGACGGGGAGTCGCTCCAGAAACCTCCCCAGGGATTCGATCCCGAGCATCCTTTGGTCGAGGATCTGAAGCGAAAGGATTTCATCGCCGGCGCTCGTCTGCCCGATCGGATGGTGACGTCGAGCGGGTTCATGACTGAGTATGCCGCCCTGGCCAAGTCCTCGGTCCCTTTCATGCGGTTTCTTACCGCGGCCGTGAACCTTCCGTTCTAGAACCCCCTCCGTCGCCTTCGGTGACACCTCTCCCAACGCTTCGCGGGGGGAGGAAACCGTTCGCTTTTACTGGGGAGTGATGAGCGGGATCAGGCCGAAATCGTTGGCCGAGAGACCGTCGAGGGAGGGGGAGCCGGGGTAGTTGGAGAGCATTTGCTCCTGCTCTCCTTCGGTCGCCCAGGCGACGTCGATGATCCGGGTGTGGTTGGCGTCGGTGGGAGCGCCACCGAGCCGAAATTGTTGGGCCGACGCTTCGACATCGCGCACCCGGCGCACGCCGGAGGACGGGAAGCCCTCCTGGCTAAGCACCACGGCCCCGTAGGCCCAGCTAGCGGGGTCGCCCGGTCCGAAAGTCGAGAGCGGAATCCGGGCCACCACTCTCCCCTCGTCTCCAAAAACGGCAACGTCGAATGAGGGCTTGGTCTCCTCGACCGTGCCTTCGGCCCCGGCCACGTAGATAGCTGGTTCCCAGCCCTCGATGGTGATGCCGAACTCCCATCCGGTGCCTTCTGCAACCGAGGCATTGCGGCCGTCGATCAGGCGTCGCTGGCCGTTGTCGGTGCCGGGATCGGTATCGATATACACATCGAAGGTTTGCACCGAGAGATTGCGGGGTGAGCCCCAGGGGTTCTGGATGGGAGCGACCATGTTGAGGTCGATGACTAGCTGGTCGCCTTCAGTTCCCACCGAGAAACGTTCAAGGTCGTAGCTCCCGGCGGTGAACACGGCATCGGTTGGATAGGTGTAAGTCCCGGGCCCGTGGTCGTCGCCGAGGGGGTCGGCCACCTCGAGGAAGACTGCCACATTGGAGATGTCGGGGACCTGGAGTGCCAGCGGACCAGACGGGTAGAGAACCCCGGTTCCATCATCGTGCTTGAGAATGAGCTGGTCGCCCGGAGCCAGGGGGCCGAGGGCGACCAGGGGAATCGCCGCCTCGATGTCGTCTCCGATGGTTTGGCAATCGATGGGGATGAACTCGGAGAGGACTGGCCCGACTCCGCAGGTTGGGCCGAGTGAGAGGACGGTGGTGGCCCCAAACCCCAGGGGAGCACCTTCGGCTGTGACCGCTGATTTCTCTCCCCGCGGAGCCCCCAGGTACACGGTGCCGGCGGGGCCGCGCAGATAGAGAAAGCTCTTGTCGAATTGGACCGAGAAAACCCCGTCGGAGGGTGCAGCCTCCCAGTCGTCGGGGCTGCCATCGATGATGACCGCCCCCAGCTCGGTGGGTGTGAGAGTGGCAACCGGGCGCTCGGGGATGATCGGCACCTGGAGGAAGTCCGGGCGCTCGAGCCCGAGTTCGTCATAGACCGTGCCGAGAAGATCGCGGAAGGCGGCGTCGAAATAGCCGTCGTCTCCCGACTCTTGATCCGCTCCGTACCACCAGAACCAGTCCGATCCTTCGGCAAAGAGCATCTGGCGGTAGGCGGCTTCGTAGCCCTGGTTCTCGGCCTCGGACTTGAGATCCTCTCGCACCTGAAAGAGGTAGTCCCAGGCAGTCGACTCCTCCTCTTCACCGATCCAGGTGGCGAAATTGGGCTGGAACCAGGCGCCAGGCCAGATCTCGGGAGCGGGTTCGACGTCGGGATAGCGGGCCAGGTACTCGGTGGCAGTGATGGTGCCGATCCAATCCGCTTCGTTCAATCGTTCATAGACCGCCCGCAGAAAATCGATCCCGTCATTGGGATAGGACTCCCAGGCGTTCTCGCCGTCAAGGATGACCGACACCACGTAGGGTCGCCCCGCTTCGAAGGCGGCCTCGACGTCCAAAGAATTCCGAATCGCCTGCAGACGTCCCAGAAAATCGTCGGCGGCGGCGTTGGCCTCGGTCCCCGAATACTCGAAGCCGATTAGGTCGGAGAGCAGGCCGTCGCGAAAGAACATCGGCACTGGATCGTTGCGATTGAGTTGGGCCGCATACGGGCGGTAGAGCTGGTCGGCCTGCTCGACGAAGTCGTCGTCGTTGCGAGTGAACGAACCGATCCCCAAGGTCTTGGCGAGGACTTCTTCCCCCGTCGCAACCCACTGCACGCCGTTCTTCGAGAAAAGCGACATCACCAGCTGGGCCACCGATCCCTCACCGGGCCACATCCCCACCGGTCGGCGACCAAGGAGACGCTCTGCTTCGTCAAGTCCCCTTATCACCTGCTGATCGGCGTCGGGAATCTCCATGAAGCGATTGACCGGCATCAGGGCCGTCGGATCGCCCACCGTGGCGAGGGAGACATCGGAGATCAAAGGCAGGATCGGATGTGCCAAAGGGGTGGTGATCACCTCGATGCGCCCCTCCTCCCAGAGCCGGGCATGCAGTGGGATCACCTCGCCGATGATGCGCTGGTGCTCGGTCAGCACCACGGCTTTGTCTTCTTCGCTGAAGTCGCGACCCTTTTCCACCAGCGCCGCCAGCGGTTCTACGCCGAGAAAGCTGGGGTCGGTCCAGGCGAGGTTGAAGAGCACCTGAAGATCGCGCAATTCGTCGGCAGTGAGAGGATCGGCAGAAGCGCGGCGCCCGGCGAGCTCGCTGAAGCGAGGAAAGCGCCCAACGATCTGCGGATTGACATCGAAGAAGCGGGCAACGACGAAAGCGGCCTGCTCGTCTGTGAGCTCGTCAGCCGGGATCTCGGTCATAGTCCAGTAGACATCCTTCGTGCCCTGCGTCAGCTCCTCTAGTTGGAGAAGCAGGATGGGGGTGAGATTGAACGTGACGCTGACGTTGGGATACTCAGCCACCAAGGCGGCCATGTCGTAGTAGTCCTTGGTGGCATGCACTCTCACCCACGGCCTCGACACCGTTCCGTCAGGGAGCAGTGGATAGCGAGGTTGGTGCTGATGCCAGATCAGGTTGAGATAGAAGTGCGGATCTAGCTGGACCGGGGCCGGAATGGTCGGATCCACATCGACCGAGGTGGTGTTAACCGTGAATTGATTGCACGCAATCATGAGACCGGCGACGATCAGTAAAAGAAACCCTCGCTTCATTTGCTTATCTCGATGATCGCTCCCGAGCGGGCGGCCATGGTCAGGCTATCGCCGTCGAGCTGGGCGTTCCCCCAGAGGACGGCGCGAACGCCAGACAGTGGGTAACGAGTCCGGCCGCCCCGGTTGATCAGCACGGCCACAGACTTTCGACGCTGGTGGCGGGTAAAGGCGAGGACGTCGCCGCGGGAGGGGAGGGGACGCCACTCACCCTCAACCAAAGCCGAATGATGCCGCCGCAACTCCGTGAGAGACGAGATGACTTGGGCTACAGGATGCCTGATCGGGTCGCGGTTCCAATCAAATGCCTGGCGGCAACCGGGATCACTTTTTCCCGTCATTCCGATCTCATCGCCGTAAAAGAGGCCCGGTGCCCCGGGAAAAGTGAGTTGCAATAGCGTGGCGAGCTCGAGACGCCAGATCTGATCGCCGGCCGCGGTGAGGAAGCGGACCGTGTCATGGCTGCCCACGAGGTTTTGGTTGGCGAGGGTCACCGGCCAGGAATAAAGAGCCCAGAGATGAGCGAGTGCATCGGAGGTCTCGCGGCCATCGGCCTCGTCACGGGCAAGAAACCGGAGGCAAATGTCGCGGAAGGTGTAGTTCATGGTGGCGTCGAAGCGATCGCCCTGAAGCCAATCTCCGGCATCCCCAAAGATCTCCGCCAAGAGATAGGTCTCGGGATCTGCCTTGCGGACTTCCTGCCGGAAGTCGATCCAGAAGTCGGGATCGACATAGCGCGCCACGTCGAGTCGCCACCCATCGATGCCGAACTCGCTTACCCAGCGACGTCCGATCTCGAGCATGTAGGCCCTCGCTCCAGGATCGGCAAGGTTGACTCGGGGCATTGTCGGCACGCCATACCACGCCTCATAGGTGGGCTCGATGGACGGACCGGGGTCGTCGACGTAGTCGAGCTCTAGTCCTGCCTGCCCGGCCCAAATCGGAAGCCACTCGGCCTGCCAACCCCGCAACGGACCTCGAACCTTGATCCGGACTGGCCAGTCATCGACGATGAACCAATTCCGGTAGGAAGAAGATTCGCCCTTCTCGACCAGATCCTGAAAGGCGAAGAAGCGGGGATGGCAATGGTTGAACGAGGCATCGAGCACGATTCTCATCCGGCGGTCGTGTGCTGACTGCACAAGCGAGGAGAGCGCGGCGTTTCCTCCCAGAATGGGATCGACCTGTTCGAAGTCGACGGCGTCGTAACGATGGTTGGAAGGCGAGAGGAAGACGGGATTGAGGTAGATCACATCGACGCCCAGGTCCGCCAAGTAGTCGAGGTGCTCGCTGACCCCGGCCAGGTCACCACCCTGAAAGGCGCGGTGGCGCGGTGGCGAACCCCAGGGATCGACATCGGCGGGATCGTTGGAGGGGTCACCGTTGGCGAACCGATCGGGAAAGATCTGATAGATAACGGCGCCCCGAATCCAGGGAGGTATGTCGGTAGGCGCCAGATCCCCGAGCTCCCAGCGATCGAGGCGCTCGACCGCGTTCGAGATGCCGGACGGCACGTAGTACACCGCCCGCCCCTCCTCGGTCCGGAAAGCAAAGCTGAGCTCGTCGCCCGGCTTCAATTCCGCAACGAGCTCCCAGATGGCATAGCGAGCGGTGACGGCGACGAGGTCCAGCTCCATTCCGCGAATTGCTTCCTGGCGGCGAACGACGAGGGTGGCATCCACTAGCCCGGGCTCGGTCTGACACCGAATTCGAAACCGGCCGTCCGGTTCTCGGTCAAGAAATGCCCGATCCGTCGGATCGAATCTCACGTCACGGGGAGTGACTTCGCCGGGGAGACCGAAGATCCCGAGATCGTCGCGATAGCGACGGGTTCTCAACCCTTGACGGCTCCTGTGGTCAACCCGCCGATGATCTGTTTCTGAGCAATCAGGAAGGTCGCCACGATCGGAGCAGCGCCGATAAGGGCGGCCGCGGCGAGATTGCCCCATTTAGCCGAGTAGTCAGACGAGACGAACAGCTGCAAACCGACTGGCATCGTGTAATTCGCGGTTGAGGTGATGAGCGTGCTGGCCAGGATGTACTCGGCGAAGAGGTTGGTGAAGGTGATGATGAAGATGACCGCGAGCACCGGCCGCGCCAGTGGGAAGACGACGCTCCAGAAGATTTGGAAGGGGCCGGCGCCATCCACCCGGGCCGATTCGTCGAGGCTGGCTGGGATCGTGTCCATGAAGCCTTTGATGAGAAAGGCGTTGAACCCGATCGCACCGCCGAGATACACCATGATCAGGAACAGGTGGGTGCCGAGACCCGCCTGCGGAAAAACCTCGCCGATTTGCTGGGCCAGCAAGAAGAGAGCGATGAAACCCAGGAACTGAGGGAACACCTGCACCAGCAACAGGGCGAGAAGTCCCATGCGCCGGCCGCGAAATCGCATGCGGCTGAAGGCGTAGGCGGCTAGGGACGCCAACAAGACGTTGATGATCGCGGCGGTCAACGCCACCTTGTAGGAGTTTCCAATCCACCTGGCGAAGGGAGTGGTGGCATTGCCAAAGAGGGAGGTGAAGTTCTCGGTGGTCAGGCTCCGGGGAATGAGGCGGGCGGAAACGAGGGATTGAACCGAGTTGAAAGCAGCCGACACGATCCACGCCACTGGATAGAGAGCGAAGAGCACGCCAACCAGACCCACCAGGTGCCGCCACCCCAGCTCGCGAAACCAGCGACTCAGTGGCATCTTGTTCTCGACCGCCTCCACGGTTCGCGAGGTAGTCAGTGCTTCAGCACGGCTAGACACTTCCGTAGACCTCCTCGAGACGTCGCGTGTAGCGGAAGCTGAAGGCAGAGATGGCGGCGACCATGAAGAAGATGATGATGACGACCGCCGATCCCAATGCGAACTGGTTGCCTCGCCCCGAGCTGATGGCGAGGTCAAAGGTGAAAGTTATCAAGAGATCGGTCTCGCCCACTGGCACTGACGCTCCCGGTACTGGAGGCCCTCCGTTGGTGAGAAGGAACGGAAGGACGAAGTTGTTGAAGTTGAACCCGAAGGACCCAATGAGAAGCGGGGCCGTCCCCACCAATAGCAGTGGAAGCGTGATGGTCCGAAAAACGCGCGCCGCTCCCGCCCCGTCAACCCGGGCGGCCTCCTTCAACTCGGCGGGAACCGCCTGGAGGGCACCCGAGCAGATCAGGAACATGTAAGGAAATCCGAGCCAGGTGTTCACCAGTAAGAGCGAGACCTTGGCCCAGAAGGGGTTGAGGAGCCAGGGGACATTCGAGATCCCGATCGAGTTGAGCAGATCGTTTACCGGCCCGATCTGATCGTTCAACAACCCCCGCCAGATGATGATCGAGATGAAGCCGGGGATGGCGTAGGGGAGGATCAGAAGCGATCGGTAGATCGCTTTGCCCTTGAGGCGATCGTCCTGGAATGCATTCGCCAGCGCCAGCCCCACGGCGAACGTGAGCAGCACAGATAACGAGGCGAAGATCAGATTCCAAGCGAAAACCTTGAAGAAGGGCCCTTGCAACTCGCGATTGGTAAAGATGTTCCGGTAGTTGTCGAAGCCGACATACGCCACCCACCCGGGATCGATCGGCCGGCCGTCGCAGACGAAGTTCCCGGTCTCGGCCGGGCAAGTGATGTTCAGCTGGGCATCGAATAGAGAATCGGTCTCGGGGTCGTATCGATAACGCTGGGCTCCTGCCACCAATCGCGCCGAGGAGGTGGTCTGCACCTCGGCCACTCCCCCGGGCATGTCGAGCACCAAATTCCCGAGTTCACCGGCAATCCCGAAGCGCTGCAACGGGGGCACACGGGTGAAGTCGCCGATCTGGTCGGGGATCCCGTCGCCATCGGTATCGATGGCGCCGAGCTCCTCGGGCGTCGGCAGAGGGTCGGTCGACGGTTCTTCCGAGCGGAGACGGGGGACCCCGAATGAGACATTGCCGTCGGGATCGGTCACGAGAAAGGCGAAATTGCCTCCTGCGTCGCGATACACCTCCAAGGTGAGCGCCACGGCGCCTTCGGTCGATTGCAAAGGCTGGCGCTCGAACTGAGCAATGACCTGATCCTTCGACTGGACGTTGCCCGTCCGATAGTTGGTGAGCGAGACGTAGGACGTATAGACGACCGGCCACACCACGAAGAGCAGCATGAAGATCAGTCCCGGCGTGAGCCAGCGCGAGGCCTGGGCGCGGGGATACAAATAGACGCCGTTCACGATCAGGGCGATCAGGCCCACCAGCGCCACCAGTGTCCACGATCGTTGGGCGATCAACGCCGGCAAGGCGAGGGCCAACAGCGCATCGATCAGCGCCACGGCCCCGAAGCGGATGAAGGCGCTTCCGAGATTCAGTCTTCGACGCGGAGAAGGCAGGGTCGATTCCCTGCCTTCTCCGGTAGTCATCTCTTTCGACCCTAACGGAGCTAGCTGCCGACTGCCCCTCGCACTGCGGTGGCGGCGGCAGTCATCGCCTCTGTCGCCGCGAGCTCGCCGTTGCGAACGAGCTGAATCTGCTCGCCGAGCGGCGTCCACACGGCTCCCATCTCGGGAACGTTGGGCATGGGATTGCCATCGGCTGCGGAGGCGGCGAAGGTCGCGGCCACCGGGTTGTCGGCCAGGCCCTCGAGAACCGAGGTGTAGGCCGGGTTACGGGGATCGGCGTCATACAGCGCTTGCTGGGTTTCAGCCGTAGCGATGTAATCGAGCAAGAACGACTGAGCCACGACCATGTTCTCGGAGAAGGCCGAGAGGAAAAAGCCCTGGGCGCCCACGAAGGGGGCGGGGGCATTTCCACCGATGGTCGGGATCTTGGCGACGGCCCAGTTGATCTCCGTCTGGCCTTCCAGGTTCCCCACTTCCCATGGCCCGGTCATCCAGAAAGGCTGCAGTCCGTCGAGGAAGAGGGCCTTGGCGGTGTCGTAGTTGGTCGAGCCAATCACACCCGCCGCGATCTGCTCTTCGAGGAAGGTGATCCCGGCGATCGCACCCTCGCTGTCGAGACCGACATCGGTGGTGTCGTAACCAGAAGCCGCGTCGTAACCAAAGATGTAGCCACCCAGAGCAGAGACGAACGGATAGTTGTGATAAGCGTCGGGAGCATCGCCGCCACCGGGCACCCCGACGCAATTCTCGATTCCTTCGAGACCGGCGCAGATCCCCGCCAGTTCTTCAAAAGTGGCCGGTGCTTCCGGCACCAGGTCTGTGTTGTAGTAAAAGGCAATCGCCTCCGTCGCATAGGGCACTGCGTACAGCGAGCCTTGGTAGCTGAATGCATCGACCGCCACCTGCTCAAACTCGCCAGACTTGGCACCAAGATCGATGGGCTCGGCAACGCCGTTGGCGGCTAATTCCCCGACCCAGTCGTGGGCACCGATAAAGATGTCGGCGCCTTCACCGGCGGGACCGGCCGTGACCATCTGATCGCGAATGTCGCCGAACTCTTTCGTCTCGACGGTCACCGTCACGCCGGTCGCCTCGGTAAAGGCCGCGGCAACCTCTTCGACGACCGGGGTACGAGCCTCGTCGGCCCACACCAACAGGTTTACCTCAGCCGAGGCGGCGGTGGTGGTGGTTGCTTCCGCGGTTGTCGCGGGAGCTGCAGTGGTAGTGGCACCGGTGTCGGCGGTAACCGTCGTGTCCCCTGCGCCGCCGCCCCCACAGGCCGCAAGCACGAAGACCAGTACCGCCAGCAGCGCCACTGAGCGTTGCTTCACAGTCGAATTCCTCCTAAGTGATCATGGAACCGGAGACCCGGTCCCGACCGTATCTAAACAGTCGGCGCTCCCCTTTGCAACAAGTTTGCGCAAAACTTGCTGGGTCTCTCGCAAAGTTCGCGCTACGCTTCCGGAATCGTGCGACCCAAGCTGGCGGAATTGGCCCAGGCGACCGGGGTTTCCCTGGCGACGGTCAGCCGCGTCCTCAACGGCCGCCAGGGCGTAGCTCCGGAGACCCGACGCCAGATCCTCGATGCGGCCGCCGAGCTCGGATATCAGGAGCTGCCGACCCGCAACGGATCGGGCGTCGTGGGGATCATCACTCCGGAGCTCGACAATCCAATCTTTCCCCATCTAGCCGAAGCGGTGGAATCCCGCCTCGCCCGTCATGGGCTGCTCTCCATGGTTTGTTCGGCCACCTCGGAGACGGTCAACGAGCAGGACTATCTCGACCACTTCCTCGACACCGCCGCCGCCGGTGTGGTGGTGGTGAACGGGCGCTATTCACAAATCGCGCTGGACTTCACCCCTTATGAGGTGCTGCGCAACAAGGGCCTTCCGGTTGTATTGCTCAATGGACTTGGTCCCGAGTGCCCGCTGCCGGCAGTCAGCGTTGATCTGACCGCGGCGGGTTCGATCGCCGTGGCCCACCTCGCCGATCTGGGACACAAGCGCATCGGGTGTCTGGTTGGTCCCCGCCGTTATTGGAGCGCCGAGTTGATGATCGCCGGTTGGGAAGACGGCTTGTCCGAGCGAGGCATCGAAGCCGATCCGGCCTTGATCTCCGAGAGCATCTTCAGCATTGAGGGCGGTAGGGCAGGAGTGGCCAAACTGCTCGAGGCAGGAGCCAGCGCCATCGTCGCCGGGGGCGACATGATGGCTCTAGGTGCCGTTGCCGGAATTCGTTCGTGGGGAAAGTCGGTACCGAAGGATGTGTCGGTAGTCGGCTTCGACGGGACCCCGATCACCGCTCACACCAATCCACCGCTCACCACCATCCGTCAGCCCCTTGCCCGGATGGCGGGCATGGTCTCAGAGCTATTGATCGACCAGATCCGGGGCCGGCTCACCGGCGGCATCCACCTCTTCACCCCCGAGCTGGTGGTGGGAAAGACCACCGCTCCCCTCCGCTGAGCCCACGGTTTCTCTACCTTCTCCAACCCAAAATTTGGTGCACCACGACCACCTCTATAGAAACTTGTCGCACCACGACCGGCATCTGGTCGCGCCGCAACAAATTTGGGTAGAGGCGGTCGTATAGCACCAAATTTGGCGGCGCATCAGGGGGCTTGAAGTCGCCGTGGCCTCTCGATATGACCATCGACGATGGACAAGGACGTACTGCTTCGCATCGCGGCCGAGGCCGCGCGTCACCACGGTGTGATCTCACGGCAGGCGGCGCTCGATGTTGGAGCCACAAGGAACCAGATCAGCCGGTAACTGGCGCGGGGTCATTGGCAACGACCTTTGCCCGGCGTCTACTTGCTTCCGGGTTCGCCTGCCACCTGGGAGCGAGCCGTGGCGATTGCGGTTCTCGGCTCGGGTACGGGAGCGATCGCATCGCATGCGACCGCCGCGCATCTCTGGGACCTGGGTCGGCGGCCAAAGTTCATCGAAGTCACGTCTCCTCATCAGGGAATCCCGAGACGAGGCCACGTAATACATCGATCGACCGACTTGATCCCGGAGAACGTCACTCTCGTAAGCGGAATTCCATGCTCGACTGTGGTCCGCTTACTCGTCGACGTAGGCATCCCATGGGGTGACGGGTTCGCCAATCGATGTCTCGACGAAGCCATCCGTCGAGAGCTCGCCACCGAGCGAGCGGTGGCAAGGGAACTTCATCGCGTGGCCCGCAAGGGGCGGAACGGGGTCGGCCCTTTGCGACGCGTCCTTTCCGAACGGCTCGGATGGTCCTCGCTCACCGAGAGCCAACTCGAATCCGAGTTTCTCCGAATCATGCAGGCAGCCGGAATCTTGCTGCCGAAGGGCCAAGTGAGAATTGTGAAACGAGGCGGACGCTTGATTGCTCGGGTCGACTTTGTATTCGACGAGATCAGGCTCGTGATTGCTCTCGATGGTGAGGCCTACCACTCTGACCGGCAAAGCTTTCGCCACGACCGCCGCCAACAAAACGATCTCGTCCTCGAGAACTATCGGGTGATTCGATTCACTGCCTTCGACATCTTTGCCGCACCCGAGTACGTGGTGGCAACAGTGGTAGCAGCCCTGCGGGCCGAGAGGTACTCCGCCTAATTCGGCGCATCACGACCGCTTCAACACAAATTCGGCGCACCAGAACCGGCAGATGGTCGGCATGCAACAAAGTTGGGAGGGGGTGTATTGGTGCGCCGAATTTTGGTGACGGTTAAAGCGGGGGCTAGTTGGGGCTTTCGAGCCAGCCGCTGACCCGTTCGAGCAGGTACTCCGAAACCGCCTTCGCCCGGTCGAGCTCTTCGCAAAGCTGCTCGCGTGCCATCAGCACATCGACGAGTGACACCTGGCACTTCCCCACCACCTGCAAGGTGCGCGCCGACGGATCGGTGACGGCGGCGATCGATTCATTTGAGGACACCGTGATCGGAAGCTCGACACCTCCCAGACCGGCGAGGTCCGTGCTCACCACCAAGAGGTCGGGTGGCGACAACAGGCTCGGCAGTTGCCAATTGAAGTAGAGGTCGAGTCGATAGAGATCCTCGGGCTCTTCCCATTCGTCGTCCATCTCGTCGAGCCGGTCCTGGAGAGACAGGACCACCCGGGGATCGACATCGAGGCTCAGATGCAGATCGAGAGGTCCGCCGCAGGCGTCCTCGGGATGAACGTCGACTTCCCAGGACTGTCGCAAGGAATACGTCTCCATGAAATGGCGCTCGTCGTGGACGTGGAATCCATGCTCGATGGCATGGTCCTTGAGGTCGGCGACGAAGCCAGCGATGTCGATTGCCATTGGCGGCCAGCCTAGAGATTGACAGGGACAGAAGCGCGAGTCGAAAGCGGCCGCG
>DATBKE010000064.1:0-2110 GCA_036556085.1 Acidimicrobiia bacterium
GCCCCCAACCTCGGAGTCGCCTTCGATGGTGACGCTGATCGGGCGTTCTTCATCGACGATCTTGGAGAGCCCTTGTCCGGCAGCACCACCACGGCGCTCATTGCCCGTTGGTTTTTGGCTCGCCAACCGGGGGCGACCATCGTTCACAATCTGATCACCTCTCGGGCGGTCCCCGAGCTGGTGACCAACCTGGGAGGGAAGCCAATTCGAACCCGAGTCGGCCACTCCTTTATCAAGCAGGTCATGGCTGAGACCGGGGCCGTATTCGGCGGAGAGCACTCCGGCCATTACTACTTTGCCGCCAACTACCGCGCCGACTCGGGCACGCTGGCGATGCTCGTTCTTTTGCAGGTGCTCTCCGAGGCGGGGAGGAAGCTTTCCGAGTTGCGTAAGGAGGTCGAGCCCTACGCCGCGTCTGGAGAAATCAACATCCGGACAGATGACCAAGCGGGGACCCTGGAGCGAGTCGGGGCCGCATTTCCCGAGGCGAGCATCGACCACCTCGATGGGCTTACGGTCTCTTGGCCCGATCGATGGTTCAACCTGCGGCCTTCAAATACCGAGCCACTTCTCCGCCTCAACGTGGAAGGCCCCGATGACGAAGCCGTCGCCGAGTTGAGCGACGAGGTGCAAAAGGTGATAGGAGGTAGCAATGCCGCTCATTGACCCGCTGCTGGCCGAGATCCTGGTGTGTCCGGTCGATCAAGGTGACCTCGACCAGGACGAAGTCGCCTCCCGGCTTGTCTGCCAGGTGTGCGGGCGCCGCTACCCAGTAACCGACGGGATTCCAGTGATGCTCGTGGAGGAGGCGGAGCTGCCGGATGGCAGTTGAGGACATGGAGAAACTGGTTGCCGGTCTTGGCGACCAGTTGCGGTGGTCGGCCGACTTAGAAGTCCCCGACATCGCCATCAGCGCCCTGCATCTCATAGTCGGGATGGGCGGATCGGGGATCTCAGGCAACATCGCGTCGGCCCTGGCCAGTGGCCTGGTGGCTGTCCACAAAGGTTATGGGCTTCCGCCGTGGGCGCGGGCCAACCTGCCCGCCGTCCTCGCCATCTCCTATTCAGGCAACACCGAAGAAACCCTGACCGCGGCTGAAGAGGCTCAGAACACCGGGTTGTCGGTCTACGCGATCACCGGCGGCGGCCGCCTGGCGGAGATGGCCGCGGCACATGGTTGGCCGTTGATTCTCGTTCCCGGAGGTCTGCAGCCCCGAGCCGCCCTCGGCTACATGTTGGGATCGGTGCTTCGCATCCTCGAGGCGGGGGGAGCGATCTCCCTGGCTCCCTCAGATCTCAACAGGGCCGCCGACCTGGTCGACTCCCTTTGCGGGCCGGGAGGAATGGGCTGGGCGCTGGCGGGGGACCTGGCGGCGGGATTGAAGGGGAGGGCGGTGATCGTCTACGGGGCGAGCGGACTCACCGGTCCAGCCGCTCTCCGCTGGAAGACTCAGATCAATGAGAACGCCAAATGGCCGGCCTGGGTGGGCCTCTTTCCCGAGGTAGATCACAACGAGATCGTTTCGTGGACGTCCTTATCGGAGCTGTCGCAAGCCCACTTCGGGATTGTCACCCTGCGGGACGAGTCGGAGTCAGCGCGCCTCGGGGCTCGTTTCGATCACACAGCCCGGCTGACGTCCGATTCGGTGCCCTGGGTAGGCGAAGTTTGGTCGCAAGGTGTCAGCGCGCTCGAGCGAATGATGAGCCTATGCGCTATGGGAGACTTGGTCTCGATCGAAATCGCCCGGGCCGCCGGCGTGGACCCGGTGCCGGTAGAAACCATCGAAAGACTTAAGGGCCTCTTGGCCGAGGAGAGTGGATGAAACACGATGTAGCTGATCTTGACCTGGCGCCGGAAGGCGCTCGCCGGATCGAGTGGGCTGGCCGGCGGATGCCGGTCCTGAAATCGATCGAGGCGCGCTTCGAGAAGGAAAAGCCACTGGCGGGCCGGCATGTCGCCGCCTGCCTTCACGTCACTGCCGAGACGGCCAACCTCATGACCGCTCTTCGAACCGGAGGCGCCGACGTTTCGCTGTGCGCCTCCAACCCCCTCTCTACCCAAGACGATGTCGCGGCCGCCCTCGTCTCGGACGGCATCCCGGTCTTTGCC
>DATBKE010000065.1:0-2745 GCA_036556085.1 Acidimicrobiia bacterium
TCAAGGAGGACTTCGGCCCCTATTCCACCTATGGCTGGCATCCCCGGGCCGTCGCTGTTGCCCTGGCCAACCTCCGCTACCTGACGCGCCACCGGAAGAAGCTTCTCCAAAACGCCACCCAACTCGGCCAGTACTTCTTCACCCGGCTCTCTCAAATGAGCTTCAAAGGCAAAGCCACCATCCGCGGCAAAGGCTTCGCCATCGGCATCGAAGTCGAAGACGAGACCTACGCCTCCGAGGTCGGCGACACCTGCCGCAAAAACGGCCTGCTCCTCTCCGCCGAGGAAGACGTCCTCATGCTGTTTCCCGCCCTGACCATCACTCGTCAAGCCGCCGAGCGCGGACTCGACATCTTTGAAAAGTCCCTTTAGCCCGGAGTGACGTCAGTCGCTACGGGAATCGCGAAGGGGGAAGAAAAGGGTCCCGCCTACCTCCTCGCCACCATCGATGCCGCGCTCTGCAAGGCTTCCAACAGCGTCGGCTCATCCCACGGGCCGTCATGACGCATCCCATTGATGAAGAACGTCGGGGTGCCGTTTCGCAGAAACGAAAAGGCCCGACCCACCGAAGTGGAATCGGACCTTCGAGTTGCCCCTCCTGGGCTCGAACCAGGACTCTCCTAATCCAGAGTCCCTCACGCCCAGGCAGACATTTTCCGACAACTTGTTGGGAATCGGCCACTTTCCGAGCATCGGTGTCCGCTTCCCTGCTCTATTTTGCCCGGTCTTGCCCGGAGAAACTACGGCAAAACTACGGCAGCTAGAGGGTAATCAGTCAACCACGATCCTCTTGTTCGTCACCCCGGCCGCAGGCAGGTTGGGAGAGCACGCTCGCCGAGCTCTTTAACAATTACATGCGTGAGGTGACTCCGACCAAAGGAGTCTCGAAGCAAGCGCATGATCGCCGGACCGCGGCGCTGGTCCTGGAAATCCTGGGGCCGGCGCGCCGAGCAGCAGAACTTACCCACCGCAATGCTGCTCGGTTCGTAGCCGAGAGGCGCCGGCGCGGAGATCGTCGAATGGGGGCACGGCGTGGTCAGCCGCTCCGGGCCCGTGCGCTTCAGTACGATGTGGCGTGGCTCAAAGCAGCGCTGGCGTGGGGAGTCGGTGCGGGTTTGCTCGATCGAAACCCGCTCGTGGGTTACGCGCCTCCGGCAGAAACCTCTCCCAGGCGGCCCATTGTAACCGCCTCGGAATACGAGGAGCTCCTCGCCGCGAGCGACACGATCCATCCCCTGTTTCGCCTGGCTCTCATCGTAGTCCATGAGACAGGGCATCGGATCGGGGCGGTGCGGCTGCTGCGCTGGGCCGACCTCGATCTCGAGCATCAACTCGTACGCTGGCGGTCGGAGAACGACAAGATCGGCTACGAGCACGAGACGTGGCTTACCCCCACTGCGGTCGAGGCTCTCGAGACCGCCCGCCGATCGCAGCCGGTGATCAGCGAGTGGGTCTTCCCGACCCCGTCGGACCCGGCTACGCCGGTTTCGCGGCACCTGCTTCGGGACTGGTGGGAAATGGGCCAGGCGCAGGCCAAGTTGCCGGCCGAGCCGGGTCGTGGCTGGCACAGCCTCCGGCGGCAGTTTGCGACGGAGATGAAGCACGCGCCGCTCAAGGACCTGTGTGCGCTGGGAGGCTGGAAGAGCCCGCACACGGTCCTGACCTGATATCAGAGGGCCGATGCGGTTTCGATGCAGCAGGCCCTGGCAGCACGACGTCGGCTCGAAGCCTGAGGCCAACGGACAACACAACGGACAACATGGGGGTACAAGATCACAAAAATGACAACCCCGCGAGCGCCGAATGCTCGCGGGGTGATGAAACAGCAGAATGGGCCTGGGTAGAGTTGAACTACCGACCTCACGCTTATCAGCCGACTCGGCTGGAGTGGGAATTCCGACTAAATACTTGATTTCCAACGACATCCCGAGCGATCTGCCCGGATCTCCCGGTCCAGATGTTCGAGTCTACTGGGTCCAACGGACACCACAACGGACACCATCCGCTCTGCGGAACTCGTGCACCACAGCAGTCACGGCTCGCTGTCGATCCCAACGCCATGGCCCGTCGGTTGACCTTCGTTTGACCCCGCCATGTGCGCTAGGCCGCGGCCTCGTCAAGCAACCGCAATCAATCAGGGCGATCTAGTCCGAATCTCGCAGGGGAGTTGCCCCGAATGACCCTCTAGACTGTCCTCCAATCGCCCTCGGGCCCCTCGCACTCGGGACATTGGATCGCCAGGAACCTGATCCAAGCCGCCATGTCGCCAGAACGGGGGAGATCGTGACCGACACCGGCGTTCGCCACGAAGAAGACTTCTCCCCACTCATCGACGATGATGACCATGGCGCTCCCAAGCGCGACCCCCTCATCGGGATCGCCGAGCAGCTGAATAGCCCCCGGGATGAGGCCTGCGAGCTCGCGGCCATCGTCGGGAAATCCCGGCAGAACAACGGCCAGCCCTCCTCCCCACTGGGCAAGTTGCTCGGAGGCCGGTGCGAGCTCCGTCTGGATGTAGCGCCTGCATTCCAGACACGCGGCCGAGTGGAGCGCCACCAATACGCGCGGCCCACGCCCTGAGCGAAGGCTCTCCATCGCGCCAGTCGGCCAGGACGGCAGGCTCACCCCCGACAGGAGAACACCTGGCGTGATCGCAGGTGCTGGGACGTCGCCCATCTCAGGGAGATTCCGTGGTGGCAGGTGCGGCCGTCTGCTCTCCAGCCACATTTCGGATGATCTTGCTCGT
>DATBKE010000066.1:0-2576 GCA_036556085.1 Acidimicrobiia bacterium
GGCCTTCATCCCCCACGCGGCGTTGCTGCGTCAGGCTTTCGCCCATTGCGCAAAATTCCCTGCTGCTGCCTCCCGTAGGAGTCTGGGCCGTGTCTCAGTCCCAGTGTGGCTGATCGTCCTCTCAGACCAGCTACCCGTCGACGCCTTGGTAGGCCGTTACCCCACCAACTAGCTGATAGGCCGTGAGCCCATCCCGTAGCGCAAAAGCATTTCCTCTATGAAGCCATGCGGTTCTAAGAGAATATCCGGTATTAATCCAAGTTTCCCTGGGCTATCCCGGTCTGCGGGGCAGGTTGCTCACGTGTTACTCACCCGTTCGCCGCTCCGTAATAGGATTGGTTACCCGCACCTATTCGTCGCTCGACTTGCATGCATTAGGCACGCCGCCAGCGTTCGTCCTGAGCCAGGATCAAACTCTCCAACGTACATTCATTTTGGCTCGCCCTTTAGGGGCAAACCTCAATTCCTGTCAGGTTGAGTTTGCAAAGAAATTCTGGGGGTTAACCAGAGTTCTTACCATGTCCCAAATCCGGAGATTTGGGAGCTCATACGATTGTGTACACCGCTCTCCCAGAGAGCTGGCGAACCAGCCGGCCTGAAAGAGGGTCTACGTTTGCTGTCTTTTGACACACTGTTTAGTTGTCAAGGAGCCCTCGCTCCCAGCCAAGGCACCCAGCACAACAGTCTGAGCCCTGGCTTCGGTTTTGCCGGGAAGCCCGGATGCAGCGCGCATCCGATCGCCCCCTCGGCAGCGATGCCGCCCTCGCAAAGCGCGACAGCGGATCAAGAACTATAGCAGCAACCAGATCAACCCTGTCCCTATTCCCCGCTGAGGCGAAGAAACCTGCGTTTTCCGATCTTGAGCACGATTCCGTCGAGCTGGGGTCGGGGGACCCACTCGCTCGAGATGACTTGACCGTCGGCGCTGACTGCCCCCTGGGTGATGAGACGCCTTGCTTCCCCTGCCGAGGCCACCATCCCGGCGGCCCGGAGAAGGGAGGCAAGGTTGATCGGATCCTCGGCCGGGAGAGCAACCAAGGGGATGTCGTCTGGAAGGTCCCTCTGGCGAAAAACCCGGTCGAACTCAGCTTCCGCAGCGAGCGCCGCCTCCTCCCCGTGATATGTGGCCGCAATTCTTCGGGCCAGGGTCCGTTTGGCGTCTCGGGGGTGCACCGTCCCCTCGGCAAGGCCGGCGAGGATCTCGTCGATCTCGAACTCGGGCAATTCAGTTACCAGTGGGAACCAGTTCGCCATGGTGTCGTCGCGAATCGACATCGTTTTTCCGTACATCTCTGAAGCCGACTCGGTGACGCCGATGTAGTTGCCGAGAGATTGCGACATCTTCTGGCTTCCGTCGGTGCCCAGAAGCAAGGGCAGGGTCATCGCCACCTGGGGACGCTGTCCATATCGCTCCTGTACCACCCGACCCATCATCAGATTCCAGAGCTGGTCGCTGCCGCCCAGCTCGACGTCGGCCTCCACCGCGACCGAGTCATACCCCTGCAGGAACGGATAGAGGAATTCCATCACTGAGATTGGGGTCTGTGTTTCAAATCGCTTGGCGAAGTCACCACGCTCCAAGAGCTGAGCGACGGTTGCGGTCGAAGTCAGCTCGAGCACATCGCTCATGTCTAGGGCTCCGAGCCATTCGGAGTTGTAGCGAACCTCGAGCGGCTCGGGGAGGAGGACTTGCTCGAACTGGGTCAGAACCTGCTGGGCGAACGCATCCACTTGCTCAGCCGATAGGCGGTTACGAGTCTCGCTCTTGAGAGAAGGGTCGCCCACCCTCGCTGTGAAGTCGCCGACGATGAGAACGGCAGTGTGACCCTGTTCCTGAAAGTCGCGCAGTTTGCGCAGGACCACGGCCCACCCGAGCGTCACCGCCGGGGCGGTCGGATCGAGCCCGAGCTTCACGCGGAGCGGCCGGCCTTCGGCGACTCTCGTCGCCAACTCGTCGGGAGGAACGACCGTGTCGCAGCGGCGCAACAACCGCTCGAGGTTGGGTGCACCGGTCATCGGAGCGGGGACACTAGCCCTCGTCCTCTGCGAGAAAACGCCAGGGGTTATCGACCGCTTTGGAGATCCCGATGCGCGGGGTGATCCGGATACGGGTGGGCGGCGCTCCTGGCTGCAGGGTCACTGAAGCTCCGGGTTCGAAGAGGTCGACACCATTGAGATCGCCGGTGATGCCCAGCGCCTGACATAGGTTCCCGGGCCCGGTAGCGAGGTTGGTCGCCCTCCCCCGGCGCTTGGTCATAATTTCTGCGCCGGCTATCGGGCGACCGGCTCTCAGCAGTATGGCCGAGCCGACTCCCAGATCGCCGCAAACAACATTGGCGCACCAGTGAATGCCATAACTGCGATATACGTAGAGCAAACCCGGGCGTTCGAACATGATCACGTTGCGTCCCCGCGGCCCGCCGAACGAGTGGCTGGCGGGATCGTCCTCCCGATATGCCTCGACTTCCGTTAGCGCTATCTCGGTGCGCTCCCCTCCGACCCAGCTGACTAGATGCCAACCGAGGAGTTGAGGAGCAGCGATATCGGCGGTTTGATCGAGAAGGTCCAGCTTTAGC
>DATBKE010000067.1:0-4574 GCA_036556085.1 Acidimicrobiia bacterium
CAAGGCCGGGGTGGTCGGCCTGACCAGGGCGGTGGCGCTGGAAGGCGCCCCGCACGGAGTCACCTGCAATGCCATCTCGCCCACCTGGGTCGACACCGCCTTCGCCCGCGACTGGATGAGCGAGATCGCCGAGCACGAGCATCGCACCGGCGACGAGTACGTGGCAGACGTCAAGAAGTCGAACCCCCAGGGCCGGTTGATCGCCCCCTCCGAGATCGGCGCACTGGCCCTGTTCCTGTGCCGGGAGGAGGCTGTCGGGATCACGATGGAGGACCTCCGGGTCTCGGCCGGCAGCCTCTGGTGAACAGTCTCGAAGTCGCACAGTCGCACAGTCGCACGGTGAGACTGAAAGGAAGGCCCCCGTTGCCGGGGGCCTTCGGGTTGTCAATCGGCTGGAGTTCAGATCAGGGCAGCCATGAGTCGACGACGGACTGGTTTGCCGCAACCCAGTCGGACGCCGCCTGCTCGAGGGTCTTTCCATCGAAGGCCACCGCGCCGAGCATCTCGATCTGATCATCGTTGGTCAGTTTCATGTTCGACAGGATCGTGTACGCGTCCGGCGCTTCTTCCTGCAGGCCCGACCACGCAGCCTTGAACAGCACATCCTCCGGGTAGTCACAGTCGATCGCCGCCGGGTCGGCATAGCAATCGGCCGTGTAATCCGGCAGGGTCACGTTGACGAGGTCGTACTTGGCGAAGGCTGAATGCGGCGTCCAGAAGTAAAATACCGTCGGCTCCTGGTTCTCGTACTTGGTGTCGAGATCGGCGAGGATCGCTTCCTCGGATCCGGCGAACACCACTTGCATCGGCATTGCGAGGTTGGTGATTATCTGCTCGTCGTACTGGGACCAGGACGAGTCGCCACCCAGGAATCGGCCGTTGTCGCCGGTGTCCGGAGTCGCGAACAGGCTAGCGAGTGCAGGATCCTGGAACCCTTCGTACGTCGCCAGCTCCGGGTGCTCGTCGACCATGTACTTCGGCATGAACCAGCCGATCTTGCCGATTACGCCTAGCTCGCCGATATTGACGACGCTGCCGTCGTCGATGTATGCCTGCTCCGCGGCCACCACTCCGGAAGGCCAGATCTCAAGAACGGCATCGAGGGTTCCGTCCGAGAGCCCCGTGAACATCGTGTTCTCGTCGATCTCGGTTATCTCCACGGTGGTATCCGTGTTGGCTTCGATCACTTCTTTGGCGATCAGTGAGTTGAGGGCAGAGGCATCCCAGGGGTTGGTCACGAGCGAAATCGTGCCGCTGCCGCCTCCTCCCTGCGCACAGGCAGAAGCGAGCAGGCCCAACAGCCCTCCCACCGCCGCCATGGTCAGCACCTTGCGATTCATCCGTTAGCTCCTCCTCGAAAACAGCCAGTCCAGGCACTGGAATTGGCCTGCGGTCTACATTACCGACATGGTGACCGCCCTTGGGGAGGCCAGCCCGTCCAGCCTCTTGGTGGACCACCTTTGGAAAGTGTTCGGCGACAGCCCTGGCAAGGCAATCGAGATGGCGGACAAAGGCCTCTCCCGGTCGGAGATCCTGGCCGCCACCGGCTGCACGGTGGGAGTTCGGGACATCTCCTTCGACGTCTCCCCGGGAGAAACGTTCGTCGTCATGGGCCTCTCCGGAAGCGGCAAGTCCACACTGATCAGATGCGCCGCCAGGCTGATAGAGCCCACCAAGGGGAAGGTCATCATCGACGGCGCCGATCTTCTCACCATGAGTGATGACGACCTCCGTCAGGTCCGACGAAACAAGCTGTCGATGGTGTTCCAACATTTCGGGCTGTTTCCCCACCGTCGGGTCATCGACAACGTCGCGTTTGGCCTCGAAGTTCAGGGCATGTCGAAGTCCGAGAGGCACGAACGTGCCGAAGCTGTCATCAAGGTCGTGGGGCTCGAAGGCTGGGAAACCCACTATCCCCAGCAGCTCTCAGGTGGGATGCAGCAGCGCGTCGGCCTCGCCAGGGCGCTGGCCCTCGATCCACAGGTGCTGTTCTTCGATGAGCCGTTCTCGGCCTTGGATCCGCTGATCAGACGGGACATGCAGGACGAGCTGATTCGACTCCAGGCGGAGCTGCACTGCACGATCGTCTTCATCACCCATGACTTCGCCGAGGCGCTGAAGCTGGGCGACCGGATCGCCATCATGAAGGATGGTGCATTCGATCAGATTGGCACTCCCGTCGAGATCGTCACCAAGCCCGCCACCGACTACGTTCGCGAGTTCACCAAAGATGTTCCGAAGGCCAAGGTGATCACAGCCTCTGCTGTGATCGATGCGGGAGTGGTGGCCGCACCGAATGCTCCCCGCCTGCACATGAACACACCGGTGGAGCAGTTGGTTCCGCACCTCCTTCACAGTGGCGACGCGGTGGCGATCTTCGACGACGCCGGCCGCATCCTCGGCGCGGTCGACCGGGAGAGCGTGGCCCGGGTCCTGACGGAGGGTTGATGGCGACAGCCACTGCCACCCCAGCCGCCCTGCCACTCAGGCGAAGCCGGACCTGGCTGTGGGTCGTGGTCGTCATTCTGTTGTTGGTGGGTGTCCAGCTCGCCTTCTCGCGAACCTCCGGATTCCCCACCGGATGGAGGCTCGGGATCGAGAACACCATCGACCAGATTCCGGGTTGGCTGCGGTCCAACCGACGCACCCACCCGATGTTCGTCTACTTTCTCCAGCCCCTCAGTGCTGGAATCAACGGGGGGCTCGAGCTGGTCGAGTCTGTTCTCAAGGCCATTCCATGGTTCGTCTTCTGCGCCATCGCCGCCTTCATCCTTCTTCGGGCCGGCCGGGTTTGGGCGGCGCTCCTGGCGATAGTTGGTGTCCTCTACTTCGGTGTGGTGGGCCTGTGGGAGGAGGGCTTGGAGACGCTGGCGTTGATGGGTGTCGCGGTCGCCATCGCGCTCCTGATCGGGATTCCCTTAGGGATATGGGCGGCTTTCAACCGGAGGGTCGAGCGGGCGCTACGACCGATCCTCGACAGCATGCAGGTGCTGCCGGCTTTCGTCTATTTGATACCGGTCGTCCTGCTCTTTGGCATTGCCCGGGTGCCGGCGACCATCGCCACCGTGATCTTTGCGCTCGCACCGGCCGTACGGCTCACGACCCTCGGGATCAAGCAAGTGCCGCAAGCGGTGCTGGAAGCCGCCGAGATGATGGGGACCACACGCCGCCAGAAGCTCTTCAAGGTCCAGATCCCGATCGCGATGCCAACCATCCTGGCCGCTGTCAACCAGACGATCATGCTGGCACTCGGCATTGTGATCATCGCTTCGTTGATCGGTGCGGGGGGCCTCGGCACGCAGGTCTTGAACTCCCTCCAGAGGTTCCAGGTGGGCCAGGCATTCGAGGCGGGCATAGCTGTGGTCGTGATGGCGATCTTGCTGGACCGGCTGAGCCGTACCTTCGTGGAGCGGCCCGAGCCCGGGCAAATCCCTTGGTATCGAAGCCGGAGGGTTCTGTGGATCGGGCTGGGGATCATCGTCCTGCTGGCCTTGGCGGGGCTCGTCGCCGGAGTCCGCGAGTTCCCTGACCAGTGGCGGGTCTCGTTCGCGCGCCCGATCGACTCCGCGGTCGACTGGGCGCAGAACAACCTTTACCTGATCGGGAATACCGGCCTCGGGACCAAGGCACTCAACGAGTTCTTGAACGTGTCGATCCTCAACCCGTTGCGTGACCTGCTTACCTTTCTGGCCTGGCCCGTTCTGATCCTCTTCACGGGATTCATCTGCTGGAAGGCGGGGGGCGGGTTGCTAGCCGTCTTCGCCATGATCTCCCTATTCGTAATCGGGGTCCTCGGAATGTGGGAGCTTGCTTTGGACACTCTCACCCAAGTGCTCGTGGCAGTGGTCCTTGCCCTGGCCATCGCCATCCCAGTCGGCGTCTGGTCAGCTCGGAGCAACAGGGTGAGAACGCTGCTTACGCCACTCCTTGACACGCTTCAGACGATTCCGAGCTTCGTCTTTCTCGTTCCGGTGATCATGCTCTTCAGCGCCGGACGGGTGCCGGGGATCATTGCCAGCGTGTTGTATGCAATCCCTCCCGGTATCCGGCTGACGGACCTCGGCCTGAGAAGCGTTCCTGCCGAGACCCTCGAGGCTGCCGAATGCTTTGGGTCAACGCCTAGGCAGATGCTGTGGAAGGTCCAAGTCCCACTGGCGATGCCGACCATCATGGCGGGGGTCAACCAGGTCGTCATGCTGGCCTTGTCGATGGTCGTGGTCGGTGGCTTGGTCGGAGGGGGTGGCCTGGGATTCGAAAGCGTGCGTGCCCTCACTCGGGGTGAGACGGCTCTCGGCGTCAAGGCCGGCTTGGCGATCGTCCTCATGGCGATGATCCTCGATCGGTTGACCCAGGCGTGGGCAGCCAGGATGCAGCCGACGCCGGCGGCGGCCTGACTGCCGAAGCACGGGAAGTCGCCGGTGAGGGCTTGTTAGCCTCGCCGCCCGTGAGAGGACTCAGGTGAGCGATCTTCCCCAGAGCGTGCGGGTCGTCGTCATCGGGGCCGGCATCAACGGCAACTCGCTGGTCGGCCACCTGGCCGAGCTCGGCTGGAAGGACATCCTCCAGATCGACAA
>DATBKE010000068.1:0-1537 GCA_036556085.1 Acidimicrobiia bacterium
GGCATATGCCGTGGCCGAACCAGATGCCCTGGTCACAGTCGTCCACGTGGTTCAGAGCGACAGCTCCACCCACGCTACCGGAACCGACCGGGCGGCAACCAAGCTCGAGATCGGGCGCCAGCTCACAGATGATCTGAGGCAGGTCGGCGAGTCCCTGGGAATCGCCACCGAAACCGAGGTCCGGTTGGGACCGGCACCCGAAGATGCCATTCTCGCCACGGCCCGGCGGGTCGATGCCGATTTGGTCGTGCTCGGTACAGGAGTGAGAGCTGCCTCCTCCCGCCTCTTCCTGGGACCCCGAGTCGAGCGAATCCTCAACGCTTGTCCGTGCCCGGTAGTGGTGGTGAATACCTAGCCGCACTTGCGAACCCTGGGTTGGTGACCGCGTTGAACGCGGATATCGGGCGGTAGAACAGACCCCTTCAAATGGCCCGCCAGATCTGTCATCTATTTGCGCATGAAACTCGAGTACGAAGTGGCCGGCCTGGCGTCGACACAAGCCGGTTATCTCGGCCACCAGCAGGCGGTCTCCATTGGGCTCTCGGACGATGCAATCCATTGGAGGCTGAAGCAGGGAATCCTCACCCTGGCAGCCCGGGGAATCTATCGCGTCAAGGGCATCACCGGAGATCACCACGGATTACTGCGGGCAGCGACGGCAATTCTTCCCGATGCCACCGCATCTCATGAGTCGGCCGCAGAGATCTGGAGCATGCCATTAGTGCCTCGGCAACGAGTCGTCGTAACCGTTCACGCCGGCACTACCCACAACTTTCCCGGAGTGCGAATACATCGCTCGATAGACCTGTTCGATAATCACCGAACCTTGGGCGACGGCATGCAGGTGACCACTCCAGCCCGAACCTTGAATGACCTGGCAGCGGTGCTTCATCCGAAGCACCTGGCGAAAGTTGGGGATGAAGCCTTGGCGGAGAGGATTGTTGACTTCGACGACCTGAAGAATGTGTTTCTTGAAACAGCCCGTCGTGGCCGTACTGGCGCCGGTCCAATGAGACTCTTCATCAACGAGCGCGATGGATCGACGCCCATCAAAGCATCGACCCTGGAACGAGTCGGGATGGGCGTGTTCGAACGAGGCGGTATTCCGAAGCCAGAGTTTCAGTATCCGGCGCCGTGGGACCCTGCTCAACGAATCGACTTCGCCTGGCCGTGGTGCTGCGTGGGATGCGAGGCTGATGGGCGTCGCTGGCACACCAGGGCCCAGGACTTCCAGAAGGACAGATCACGGGACAATCTCGCGCTTCTCCACAACTGGCACATCTTCCGCTTTACGTGGGAAGACTTTCTCAAGCGGCCACACCTAATCGTTGCTCAGCTCAAAGCGGCGATAACGCCCTAGCTCGCCCGTTCTACAGACCGTTATCCGCGTCTAGCGCGGCTACGAACCCTGGGTTCGCAAATTACGCGACCAACCAGGCCGCTCCCCGGACCCCGCTCGAGTCCCCGTGAAGATTCTTGAGGAGTCGGGTAGCCACGGTGGGAGTGAATGCATACCGGGCCCAGAGATCAGGCACGC
>DATBKE010000069.1:0-20919 GCA_036556085.1 Acidimicrobiia bacterium
ATTGCCTATATGTCTGACGCGTTCGAGAACACCTCCTACTCGGACAGCCTTTCGGCAGGATTCGATCTGGCAGTTTCGGAGTTTGGCGAGGACGCGGTAGGCGCTTTCGCTACTTCCTGGTGGGACGCCCACGATGAGATCAACCGACTCGCCGGAGCGGGAGTCAAGGACTTTGTAGTGACCGCGCCTGTCGTTGGAAGAGGCATGGATGAAATAGCATCCGGCCTGCCGCACAACCGTTTCGCTGTCCTCGACTCGTCCGGCGATCAGCCCAACGTCCAATACGTGAACTTCGCTGGTCATGAGGGCTCCTTCTTGGTGGGAGCCGTCGCGGCGCTACGGTCCCAGTCCAACATCATTGGCTTCGTCGGCGGGCAGCCCTATCCAGTAACCCTGAGTCTCCAAGCAGGCTTCGAAGCCGGCGCCCGGTACGTACGGCCGGATGTTGAGCTCCTGGTCGAGTACTTGACTCCAGAACCGGATATAGGCGGTTTTGCCAGCATGGCCTTCGCCCAAGCGAAAACAGAACCGCTTTACCGCGCCGGCGCAGACGTGATCTTTCACGCCGTCGGGTTCGCGGGACGAGGTGTGTTCGAGGCCGCCCGAGTAGAGAGTGTCCGGCAGGGACGCCAGCTCTGGGCCATCGGCGCCGACACCGACGAGTACTCGACGGTCCTCAACGAGTCGCTCACAGAATTTGGTGGCCCCGATCCTCGAACGTCGCAACCCCACGTCCTGACCTCCATGATCAAACGCTGGGACGTGGCCGTCCACACCGTGATCAACGATTTCGCCACAGATCAGTTTCGCCCGGGGACACGCGTGCTCCGGCTGGCCGATGGAGGGGTTGGTTATTCCACCAGCGGTGGGTTTATCGATGACCTGGTACCGACCATCGAAGACCTCAAGGCTCGAATCATCGCCGGAGAAATCGTGGTACCCGAGGCTCCCTCGGCTTAGGCGATGAAGTTTCAAATACTGGGAACGTTGCGGGTCGAGGTTGACGGTGAGGTGGTCGAGCTTGGTTCTCCCAAGCAACGAGCCCTTCTCGCCCTGCTTCTGCTGAACGCCAATCAGATCGTCTCTAGCGATCGACTCATTGACCTCATCTGGGGGGAAGTGGCTCCCCGCACCGCTGCCCACTCTCTTCAGATCTATGTTTCTGAGCTTCGCAAGCGCTTCGGCGAAGCTGGCCACCGAATCGAGACTCGGTCCCCCGGTTACACCATCAAGGTTCAACCTGGCGAGCTCGATTCCCTTCGCTTTCAGCAAATGGTCGAAAGCGGTGAGGCGGAGCAGCTGCGAAGGGCCTTGGAGTTGTGGGCCGGAGAACCGCTTTCTGACTTTGCTTACGAGGAGTGGGCGCAACCGCATATTCGCCGGCTGCGCGGCCTGTGGGCGCGAGCTCTGGAGATGCTGGCCGAGGCTGAACTAGAGGATGGAAGAGCTGCAGCAGTCCCCGAGCTGCTCGATGCTTTGATTGCGAGGGAACCGTTGCGAGAAGAACCCCGACGCCTGCTCATGCTGGCGCTGTATCGGAGTGGTCGTCAGGCGGAGGCGCTGCGCAGCTATCGCGATTTTCGGGACGTCTTGATCAATGAGATGGGAGTCGAGCCCTCTTCATATCTGAACCAGCTCGAGGAACAGATCCTGTTGCAGGATCCGGCTTTGGCTCCCCAACGATGGCCGCGGGTGATGAGCGACGCCCCGGCGCGAAATCCGTACAAAGGGCTGGGGGCCTTCGATGAGATCGACGCCGCCGATTTCTTTGGCCGGGACAAGTTGGTATCGGAGATGGTCGACGCCTTGGCGCATGGCAGCCGGTTGGTTGTACTGGTGGGTCCGTCGGGGAGTGGCAAATCGAGCGCCGTCAGAGCGGGGTTGATCCCAGCTCTGCGAGAAGGCCGGGTTCCCGGGTCGGAGCAATGGGTTCTGTCGACGATGATGCCGGGACGGCACCCCTTCGAGCAGCTCGAAGCGGCGTTGGTACGAGTGTCGCGAACTCCGGTGCCCACAATCTTGGAGCAACTCACCGAAAGCGAAACGGGCCTGTTGCGGGTGGCGCTCCGGATCATCTCCCATGAGCAGGGCGACCTGCTCTTGTTCGTAGACCAATTCGAGGAGCTCTTCATCCTCTCCACCGAGCGCGAGAGACGTCGATTCCTCGACAGCCTGGTCACCGCGGTAACCGATCCGCGTAGCCGAGTGCGCGTGGTGCTGACCCTCCGCGCCGACTTCTACGACCGCCCTTTGCTCTCACACCGCTTCGCTCCCGTATTCGCAGCGAGTGTGGTGAATGTCCTACCGCTCTCACCGGCCGAGTTGGAGGCCGCCATCGTCGAACCGGCAGCCTCGGTGAACGTAGAAGTGCAGTCGCAGTTGCTCGCCCAGCTAATCGCCGACGTCGGCGAAGAGGCTCAAGCCCTTCCCCTCTTGCAGTACACGTTGACCGAGCTCTTCGACCATCGCCTCGGGAGAACGCTCGACCTGCATGCCTACCACTCATTGGGAGGACTCGAGGGGGCACTGACAACACGAGCCGACTATTTGTTCGAGTCGTTCGACGCACAAGGTCAGGAGGCGACCAAGCGGCTATTCCTGCAGCTAGTCCGATCTGACCGAGGCAGCGAGCCCGCCCGCCGGCGAGTAGCTCTCGATGACCTCCGGCAGATAGGTGAGTTCGATGAAATCCTTGGCACCTTCATTGCCCACCGTCTCTTGACCGCCGATCGGGACGCCATGACCGGAAAGGCGACGATTCAGGTCACCCACGAAGCTCTGCTGGATGGCTGGGGCCGCCTCCGAGGATGGATCGAAGAGCATGCAACCGATCTCCTAAGGCGGTCGAGCCTGTCGACAACGGCTGCCGAATGGGAAGCCTCGGGCGAGGACTCCGACTACCTCCTCACAGGTGGCCGGCTCGCACAGCTCGAAGCCTGGAGCCGGGAAACGACGTTGGCCCTTGCGCCTCTG
Source organism: Acidimicrobiia bacterium (assembly GCA_036556085.1). GTDB lineage: Bacteria > Actinomycetota > Acidimicrobiia > Spongiisociales > ZC4RG35 > JACCTH01. The sequence goes on from DATBKE010000069.1 coordinate 2,974, forward strand.
GAACGCGCCTTCCTGCAGGCAAGTGTCGACCAGCGGGCTTTGCCTCCCATCGCTTTGGTCTCTGAGGGCCCAATCGCCGGTTCCCTGGGCGACCTACTTGGAGTTGGGTTCGACAAGGCAGTCGCAGAATTGGGCGAGGGGGTGGTGGCCCAATACACCGCGTTCTGGTGGCAAGCTCAAACAGAAGTTAAACGGCTCGCCGAGGCCGGTGTCCAGGATTTTGTTGTCGTGGCCGGATTCGGGGGAAACATCCTCAACGATTTGGCTTCTGATTTTCCCGAGAATCGCTTCGCCCTCATTGATTGGTCCGGTGAGGAACCCAACGTCCAGTATGTGAACTTCGCCGCTCACGAAGGTTCCTTCCTGGTCGGAGCGATTGCCGCCCTTAGGTCCGAAACGAACATCATCGGCTTCGTAGGGGCCATACCGACACCGCTCATCCTCAATTTCCAGGCTGGTTTCGAGGCCGGAGCCCGACATGTGCGACCAGACGTTGCAGTCTTGGCGGAGTATTTGGCACCGGCGTGGGATTTCAGCGGATTTGACAGCAAGTCACTCGGTCAGGCCAAGTCCGAGCCCTTATATCGGGCCGGTGCGGATGTGATCTTTCACGCCGCCGGCGGGTCCGGGCAAGGTGTCTTTGAAGCCGCTCGGGTCGAGAGTGCCGCCCAGGGTCGACACCTGTGGGCGATCGGTGTCGACGCCGACGAGTTTTCGGCAGTCCTCAAGGATAAGGACATCAACATCGGAGGTCCTGACCCCCGAACCTGGCAACCGCACATCCTCACCTCCATGATCATCCGGTGGGATACCGCCGCCTACACATTGGTCAAGGAGTTCGCGGCCGACCAATTCCGCCCGGGTCCACGGATGTTCAGGCTCGCCGATGACATGGTGGGTTACTCGACTACCGGTGGATTCATCGACGACTTGGTTCCGACCATCGAGGATCTCAAGGCTCGGATCATCGCCGGGGAGATCATCGTGCCGGAACGTCCGTCGACCTGATCATTCTTGCGTAAGAACCCCCGGTATTAGGGGCGCACATCTACGCAAGAATGAGATGAATGGTCAGGGAAATCACCGAGGACGATCGCTGGTTGTTCGCCGCCGGCCGCCACCAGGGCATGCATGAGATTCTCGGCTGTCACCTCGACGATTCAGGCGCCACGTTTCGACTCTGGGCTCCCGGGGCCGCCTGGGCCTCGGTGGTAGGAACCTTCAATAACTGGAAGGGAAATGCCCACCCGCTCTCCTCCCTCGGCAACGGGTTCTGGGGAACCCGGGTCGAAGGAGTTCAACACGGGGATGCTTACAAGTTCCAGGTCACCACCGCCCGCTATCGCTCGATAGACAAAGCAGATCCCTTCTCGGTGCTGATGGAAGGGCCCCCGGCCACCGCCTCACGAGCGTGGGATCTTGCCTACGAGTGGGATGACTCGCAGTGGATGGGAGAGCGAGCGGGCCGGCTTGCCAACGACCAGCCGGTCTCGATCTACGAGGTCCATCTCGGATCCTGGCGGGATCATGGCCAGGTCTCTTATCGAAAGATCGCCAAGCCTCTAGCCGATTACGCGCTCGAGCAGGGCTTCACCCACGTCGAATTCCTGCCGCTGATGGAGCACCCCTTTTATGGCTCCTGGGGCTATCAGATCACCGGTTTCTTTGCCCCCACCGCCCGCTACGGCACCCCCCAGGATCTGATGTATCTCATCGATCATCTCCACCAGCGGGGGATCGGGGTGATCTTGGATTGGGTTCCCTCCCACTTCCCTGCCGACCAGCACGGTCTGGCCTTCTTCGACGGCACCCACCTTTACGAACATCCCGATCCGCGGCGGGGTTATCACCCAGACTGGAACTCGATCATCTTCAACTATGACCGCGGCGAGGTCCGCAGCTTCCTCCTCTCCTCCGCCTACTCGTGGCTCGATCGCTATCACGCCGACGGGCTCCGCGTCGATGCCGTGGCATCGATGCTCTATCTCGATTACTCCCGCCAGCCCGGGCAATGGCTGCCCAACGAAACCGGAGGCCGTGAGCATCTGGGAGCAATCGAGTTGTTCCGCCAGCTCAACGGCAGCGTCCGCCACTCGCACCCGGGAGTGGCGATGCTGGCGGAAGAGTCCACCTCTTGGCCCAACGTCACCGGTCCTCCGGAACAAGACTCCCTCGGCTTCCACTACAAGTGGGACATGGGGTGGATGAATGACACCCTCCGCTTCGTTCGCCTCGACCCGCTCTTTCGTTCCCACCCCGAGAGCCATCGCCTGCTCACCTTCCGCGGCCTTTACGCCTACAGCGAGGACTTCCTATTGCCCCTCTCCCACGACGAGGTTGTCTATGGAAAGAGATCGCTCTTCGATAAGCAGTGGGGCAACGCTGACCAGAAGGCCGCCGGGCTCCGCACCTTGCTTGGCTACATGTGGACCGTTCCGGGAAAGAAGCTGCTCTTCATGGGAGGCGAATTCGGCCAGATCCGGGAGTGGAACCACGACTCGTCTCTCGACTGGGATCTCCTCGACGAGCCTCGCCACGGTCACATTCTCGATTGGGTGCGAGCGCTCAACCGACTGTTGCGAAGCGAGCCTGCCCTCTATCGGGAAGATGCGATCAGCTCGGGGTTTGAATGGCTCGAAGCAGACGATTACCCCCGCTCGGTGTTCGCCTATCTCCGCCGGGCGAAGGGAGACCGGCCGGTGCTGGTGATTCTCAACTTCACGCCGGTGACATGGAATCGGTATCACGTAGGGGTGCCCCCCAGTGGTGATTGGAAGATCACGTTGAGCAGCGACGACGGCCGCTTCGGCGGCTACAACTCGGTGCCGTCGGCTTCGATAGCCAGCACGGGAAGACCTCACCAGGATCAACCCGATTCACTGATGCTTAACCTTCCCCCTCTGTCCGCAACTTTCCTTGTACCAGTGAACGATGAACCGCCGACCTGAGGTGCTCTCGATCGTGCTGGCCGGTGGCGAGGGCAAACGGCTGATGCCGCTCACCCGTGACCGGGCCAAGCCAGCGGTCCCTTTCGGCGGTCACTACCGGCTGATCGACTTCGCCCTTTCCAACCTCGTTAATGGCGGCCAAAGAAAAATCATCGTCCTCACTCAATACAAGAGCCATTCCCTCAACGTCCACGTCTCCCGCACCTGGCGAATGTCGACTCTGCTCGGCAACTACGTGACATCGGTGCCGGCCCAGATGCGCCTGGGTCAACGCTGGTTTCTAGGTTCCGCGGATGCCATCTATCAAAACCTCAACTTGGTCGAGGATGCGTCACCTGAATACATGTTCGTCTTTGGGGCCGACCACATCTATCGAATGAATCCCGAGAGCATGCTCGACCAGCACTTGGAGAGCGGAGCGGGAGCCACCGTCGCCGGGATCAGAGTGCCCCTCGATCAGGCATATCAGTTCGGCGTGATCGAGACCGGTTCCGGAACCATCATCAACGCCTTCCGCGAGAAGCCAACCGACGCCCAGCCGATTCCGGGCGATCCCGACCACGCTTTTGTATCGATGGGGAATTACGTGTTCACCACCAAGGTGCTACTCGACCAGCTCGCCGCCGACGCCGAGGACGAGAACTCACGCCACGACATCGGCGGCAACCTGATCCCGCAGATGGTTGAAGCCGGTCTCGCCCATGTGTACGACTTCTCGGCCAACGAGGTTCCTGGGGTGACCGATCGTGAGCGCGGTTACTGGCGAGATGTGGGCCATCTCGATTCCTATTACGACGCCTCGATGGACCTGGTGGCTACCGAACCCATCTTCAACCTCTACAACTCGCAATGGCCGATCTACACCGCCTCGGTTATCGCCCCGCCGGCGAAGGTCGTGGCGGTGGCCCATCACGGCTCCGGACAGATCGCCGACTCGATCCTGTCTAACGGCGTGATCGTTTCGGGCGCCTACGTACGTAACTCCGTTCTGTCCCCGGACGTGCGGATCGAGCCAGGGGCGGTGGTCGAGAACTGCATCCTCTTCGAGAATGTGACCATCGGCACGGGCGCGGTTGTGCGGCGGACGATCATCGACAAAAACGTGACTGTGCCTGCGCAAGCGCGCATCGGTATAGACCGCGAGCAGGACGAGAGCCGATTCGAGCTCTCGCCGAGCGGAGTGGTGGCCATAGCCAAGAACCAACGCGTCGACTAGCCCCGTTTTATCAGCGAAACCGCCCTCGTAACGGTCGGTTTCACTCATAAAAAGCTCAATTGGGCGGTTAGCGGGTGCGGTAGAGGGCGAGCGACAGCGGGAGGAGCGTGGGGTTGGGGTCGTCGGACTGTGAGGGCCCCGTCGAGATGACCTCTTTCCAAAACCACTCGTCAAGCATGTCCGGAAGGTGAAATCGGGTGGGTTCTGTGCTGGCGTTCATGATCAGATAGAACGACTCGTCCCGCGGCTCGACCGCGCTTCCGTTCCAGTAAACCCCCAGCGTCCTTACCCACGACGTTTCCCAGTCGCGGGAGGTCATGATCTGGCCCGCCGGTGAAAACCATCCGAAGTCGGGCAACCCGTTGGGCGCCGGATCTCCGGTTGGATACGTCGGTCGGCGCAAGACCGGATGCTCGCGGCGCAGACGAACGAGCGTGCTCACTAGCTGGCCGGGGCCAGGCTCGGCGGCCGCCCAATCGAACCAAGCCGTCTCGTTGTCCTGGCAATAGGCATTGTTGTTTCCGCCCTGAGTCCTCCCCAGTTCGTCGCCGCCGAGGAGCATCGGAACTCCATGCGAAAGAAGCAAAGTGGTGAGGAAGTTCGATACCCGCCGGGCGCGAAGGGCCATGATCTCGGCGCTATCGGTTGGACCCTCGGTGCCGCTGTTCCACGATCGATTGTTCGACTCGCCGTCCCGGTTCCCCTCTCCGTTGGCCTCGTTGTGCTTGACGTCGTAGCTGACCAGGTCGCGCAGGGTGAAGCCGTCGTGGTTGGTGACGAAGTTGAGGGAAGCGGTCGGCCCCCGCTCGTGAAATATCCCCGAGCTGCCAGTTAGGCGATCTGCGAACTCGTCGATCGTTCCCGGCGTGCCTCGCCACACCTCGCGCATCGTGTCTCGGTAGCGACCGTTGAGCTCGCGCCAGCGGGGTGGGAAATGACCAAGCTGATAGCCACCGGTGCCGTTGTCCCAGGGCTCGGCGATCAATTTGCACCTTGCCAGTTCGGAGTCAGCGGCCAGCTCGACAAGAAACGGGGCCTCGCTATCGAAATCATCGGGGTTACGAGCCAGCGATGTGGCCAGGTCGAAGCGGAAGCCATCGACGTGCATCTCCCTCACCCAATACCGCAGGCTGTCGAGCACCACCTGTCGCGCCCAAGGCAAGGTCAGGTCGAGACTGTTGCCGGTACCGGTGCGATCGAGATAGCGACGCCGATCGGTGGGATCGAGACGGTAGAAACCGGGGTTGTCGAAGCCCCGGAAGCAAAGCATCGGCCCGTGCTGATTGCCTTCGGCGGTGTGGTTGAAGACCACGTCGAGGATTACCTCGATTCCTCGCCGGTGGAGGGACTTGACCATCGCCTTGAACTCCTTCACCGGCTCGGAGGTGCCGGCGAATCGGGTGTCGGGTGCGAAATAGCCCAGGGTCGAGTACCCCCAGTAGTTGGTCAAGCCGCGGTGGGCAACGGCCGGCTCGGTCGCAGAGGCGTGAACCGGCATCAACTCGACCGCGGTTACTCCCAACTCGGTGAGATGGTCGAGGATTGGCGGGCTGGCCAGCCCGGCGTAGGTTCCCCTTAAATCGGGAGGCACCTCGGGATGGCAAACCGTCATCCCCTTGACATGTGTCTCATAAAGGAACGTGTTTTCCCAGGGGGTAGCGGGGGGAGAATCACCCTCCCAGTCGAAAGCGAGATCTGCGACAACGGATCGAGCCGTGTGCTTGGCGCTGTCCCGCTCATCTGGTTCGAGGTCGCCAGCGACGAGGGCACCGTCGGCGCTCACCTTCCCCATGATGCATTTGGCATACGGATCGGTCAGTAGCTTCTGCGGGTTGGTCCACAGTCCTTCGTCGGGCCTCCAGGCTCCATGGACCCGGAAGCCATACGCCTGACCGATCCCTACCCCGACCTCGACCGAATGGGTCGGACCCGTCGCGGGAGTGAGGATGACGCGTTCTTCGACTCCGTTCTCGAAGAGGCAGAGCTCAACCTTCTCCGCATAGGGAGCGTGGACCGAGAAAATGGTCAGGGGGTGCAGTACCAGGGAGTCCAGGGGTTGCGACCGAGGCTCTGGTAGTAGGCGGCGAGCCAGGCAGCGGTACCGATATTTGCTTCGGGGTCGAAAGCGCTGGCTCCGCCAAAGCCCGCTTTGGTTGAGATCACAGCCCAAGTCCCGGGTAAAAACTGAAACAGGCCGGAGGCTCCGGAATAGGGGTTGTAGGCCTCAGGGTCGCCGAGGCTCTCGCACTGGATAATTCGAAGAGCCGGTTCCACCCACGCGGACTGGAAGTATGCCGAGACGAGGCTCCGCCATTGCTCCACCGCCGGTTTGATCGGATTCGTCCCGATCGAGGGAGGAGGGGGAAGCGAGGTGGAAGTGGTTGCGCTCGGGGTAGTGACGACTGGAGAAGCCGATGTCGTCGTGGTCGTCGAGCGTTCGGATTGGCGCTCCTGCTCTGCGGCGGCCGCCTGGGCTCGCTCCACCCGGTCAAGTTCGGCAAGGAAGGCGCGGTCGGCGGCCCGCGCCTGGCCGATGGCGATTCCGACTGCCCGATCGGCATCGGCAAACATCGCTTCCAGATTGTCCGCGGCCATCTCGGCCGCAAACTGCAAGGTCGATACCTCCGCCATCTCGCTCGCCATCCGGGATCGGAGTTGATCCAGATTTCGACGACTTACGACCAGGGTGCTGGCGCGGTCCTCTTCGTCGCCCGACAGCAGCTGGATGATGGGCTGGCGGATCAGGGCTTGTTGGACGTCCTTGCTTTCGAAGACCAATCCCGCCGGCAACGACAGGGCCTCCATGTAGGCATCGGCCGCCAGGGCATCGACTTGGGCGGTGACCCGGGCCAATTCGCTGCCCGCACTTCCGACCAACTCTCCCAATCGATCGACCGAGGCGGCCTTGTCGGCAAGCAAGGCTGAGAGTCGCTGGTACTCCTCCAGCGCCACCAATAAGCGGGCCTCAGTTTCCGCGCGGTTGGCGACCGCGCCGGCGAGCAGGCTGTAGGCAGATTCGCGGCGATCCTCCGCTTCCTCGAGGCTGGTTTGGGCACCAGAGACGACCGGTAGCAAAGCCACCAGGAAAACCAGCGCAAAGAAGGCGACTCCTGCCCTTCGCAGGCCCATGACTGGTCGGGAAGGCTAACTCGCCTCCCGCAAACCCCCTCCGTCGCCTTCGGCGACACCTCCCCCAACACTCGCTGCGCCTCGCTGGGGGAGGAAACAGAAAACGGCTTGGCTACACGCTGCCGGAGAAGGTGTCGCAGGCGTTGGGATCGCCCTGGTCGTAGCCGGTCTGGAACCATCGCTGGCGTTGCTCGGAGGTGCCATGGTTGAAAGACTCAGGGTCGATCCGCCCCTGCGTGGCCATTTGAATCCGGTCGTCACCCACTGCGGCCGCCGCCTCCAGCGCTTCGCTGATCTCGCCGGGGTCCAAGGCGATGTCCTCCCCGGTCTGGAGCTGTCCGACAAAGACGGTTGAGGCCCAGACCCCGGCAAAACAGTCAGCCTGGAGCTCCATCCGAATCGAGAGGTCGTTGGCCTGGGACGGATCCTGCTGCTGGAGCTGGCGCACCTGCTCGTTTATGCCGAGAAGGTTCTGGACATGATGCGCGATCTCGTGGGAGAGGACATAAGCCGGAGCAAGGTCGCCCGTGGCTCCGAAGCGGTCCGAAAGCTCCTGGAAGAAGTCGAGATCCAGATACATCTGCTGGTCGAGCGGGCAGTAATGCGGACCCATCCGGGCGTCGGCCCCGCCACAAGCGGAGTCGGTAAATCCGGTGAAGAGGACCAGCTGTGCGTTCTGATATTGACGGCCCGAGGAGGAGAAGATCTCTTGCCACATGGCTTGATTGTCATCGAGCACCACTGACATGAAGTCGGCCATGTCCGCCTGCGGATCGGTCGCCGGGTCGAGCGGGCTCTCCACCGCCGAGGTTTGGGGGGCTGGAGCGAGGTCGCCGAGGATGTCACCGAGCCCACCTCCATCACCACCGGTGAGAAGGGCAACGATGATGGCAATGATGATCGCCAGTCCCCCACCACCGGCGCCGATAGCGACTCCGGGGCGCCGTCTGCCACCGCTCCCCCGTACATCGATGATGTCGCCCGAGCGTTCCGTTGGCTTGCGGTATCGAACCATGTCTGGCGATAGTAAGGGAAAGCCGGATTTGTCGGTTCGTACATGCCGAAATTCGAGCCAGGGCCCAAGTTGAACCGCCGACCGCTCTCCGCCCTCTTCGTCGCCGATGCAATCTCCTTGACGGGTAACGCCGTCGCCCAGTTGGCGATCCCTTGGTACGTTCTCATTACGACCGGCAGTCCCGTTCTCACCGGTCTGGCAGTCTTCTTCAACTTCCTTCCCGCTGTCCTGGCCGGGTTATTCGGCGGGGTGATCGTGGACCGCCTCGGGTTTCGTCGCACGAGCGTCATCGCCGACATCGCCAGCGCAGCCGCAGTCGCCGCCATACCACTTCTGGATTCCACCGTGGGAATCGAGCTATGGCAGTTGATGGCCCTGGTATTCCTCGGAGCGCTGCTCGATGCGCCGGGGGCAACCGCCCGCGCTGCGATCCTTCCGGATCTGGCAACGGCCGCCTCGGTCCCAATGGAAAGGGCCAGCGGGATCCGCGGCAGTGTCCAGAAGGGGTCTCAGCTCATCGGCGGACCGCTCGGCGGTCTGCTGGTTGCCGCTCTCGGCGCGCCGACCGCACTGTGGGTCAACGCCGTTAGCTTCCTCTTCTCGGCTGCCCTGGTGGCCTGGGCGGTCCCACCCACGCCCAGTCGTCGACAAGAAGCAACGAGCTTCCGGAGCGACCTGGTCGAAGGCTGGCGGTTCGTTCGCCAGCACCGATTGATCTTGGCGATCGTTCTCACCGTCCTCATCACCAACTTTCTTGACGCCCCCTTTTCGGTGGCGATGCCGGTCCTGGCCAACGAGGCTTACGGAGGAGCTGCCGAACTCGGCTTGATGTACGGCACCTACGGAGGGATGGCGCTTCTCGGCTCGCTGCTCTTCAGCGCTTACGGCCACCGCCTTCCCCGGCGCCCGATCCTGCTCGGCGGATATCTGGCGGTTCCTGCCTTGTACCTGGTGCTGGCCTCGCTGCCGCCGCTTCCGGCTGCGCTGATCACCTTGGCCCTGGTGGGATTTGCCACAGGCGGGCTCAATCCTGTCATCTATACGGTGGCCTATGAGAAAGTGCCGCCCGCCTTGCGGGGTCGCGTTTTCGGGACCATGCGGGCGGGCGCATGGGCTGCGATCCCGGCTGGCGTCTTGTTGGGTGGGGTGGTGGTGCAGGCCCTGGGAGTCGTCACCACGTTCCTCATCATCGGGCTGTGCTATCTCGCCGTCGTCCTATACGGGTTCTTCAACCCGGCGTTTCGGCAGTTGGAAAAACCATCGGAGCCCGTGGAACAACCGGGTATCCCCGATCCGTTTTAGTCTCGTAACAGAAGAGGAGCTTGCAAATGTTCGGACGAAACAAATCATCGGAGGGTGCTCTGGTGGGCCGGGAGGAGGCGATGCCGGTGCCGGCGCGCCACTTCGTCAACGGCAACCCACTAGTGGGCCCGTTTCCTGCCCATTTCGAAACGGCGATCTTTGGCATGGGTTGTTTCTGGGGAGCGGAGCGGCGCTTCTGGCAGACGCCGGGCGTCTACACCACGGCCGCCGGCTATGCCGGAGGTATCACCCCGAACCCAACCTACGAAGAGACCTGTAGCGGCCGGACCGGCCATGCCGAAGTGGTGTTGGTGGTCTTTGACCCCGCAGAGGTGACCTATCACGAACTCCTGCAACGTTTTTGGGAAGGACACGACCCAACGCAGGGAATGCGCCAGGGAAACGACGTCGGGACCCAGTACCGGTCGGCGATCTACACCACCACCCCCGAACAGCAGGAGCAGGCCGAGAAGAGCCGCGACGCCTATCAGGAAGATCTCGAACAGGCAGGCCACCGGGGCCGAATCACCACCGAGATCAAACCGGCCGGTCCCTTCTATTACGCCGAGGATTACCACCAGCAATATCTCGGCAAGAACCCCGGTGGCTACTGCGGTCTGGGGGGAACCGGCGTCTCGTGTTCCGCCTGATTTTGCAACCAAAGGTGGTTAGGGCTGTTGGACGGCCCTAACCACCCAAAGCGGACCGCTCGCTTACCAGCCGCTGAGGTCGGAGACCGCCAGCACTAGCTGATCGACGGTGAGCTCGTCATCGAGATCGGCGGCGATATCGGGAGTGACACCGTTCTCGCCGAAGTCGGTTCCCGCCGCGGTCACCCAGCGGGCGACGGTGAGCTTGAGTGCCCCGCCGTTGGAGAGCCCATAACGCTGCTGAACGGTGTTCTTCCCAAAGGTGTTGTCGCCTATCACCACCGCCCGGTTGCGCTCCTGCAAGGCGGCGGAGAGGACTTCGGAGGCGCTGGCACTCCCCCGATTGACGAGAATCGCTACCGGAAGCGACCCGTCGGCGAGGAGACCGCCCTCGTCGGCGTCGTAGACGTCCTCATCCTCGGGCCCAATCGTGCGCACCACAACTCCGTCAGAGAAAAACTCGCTGGCAATCTGGACGGTGGCGAAGAGCGCACCTCCTGGGTTGTCGCGCAAGTCGAGAACGAGTTGGTCGATCCCGGCAGTGACGAGACGATCGAGCGCATCATGAAACTGTGAGTCGGAGCTATCTGTGAACACGTTCAGCTTTAGATAGCCAACGTCTCCCACCACCTCGCTCTCGACCACCGGCACCGAAATCGAAGCCCGGACGATATCGAGCTCGATCTTCCTCCGATCACGCTCGACAGTCAGGCTCACGCTGGTTCCGGCTTGTCCGCGCACGGCTGCGGTCACCTCGTCGACGGTCCAACCGTCGATCGACTCGCCGTTGACCGCCACGAAAACGTCGCCGGATGCCAGGCCCTGAGCCTCGGCCGGACTCCCGTCGAAAACGGAGATGACCACCAGACGACAGTTCTCCGAGACCACGCTGCAGGGAGTGGACTGGGGATCATCGGCAGTGAGGTCCTCGGAGGCCACCAGAGCGCCGATACCTTCCACGGAGCCGGCTTGATCCTCCTGCAGCATCCGTAACGCCGCTGGGTCGAGGTAGGCGCTGTTGGGGTCCAAGGCGTTCATCAGACCCCAAACGGCGGCTTCCTCCGCCACCGCGTACGGCACTCCTTCTGCAAACCACTCCTGGCAGACGGCGACAAAATCGGCGCCGGGAATAACGCACTCACCGGTGGCGCTACCTGGTTCTTCATCAAGGGCGTCAACCTCATTGGCGGCGGCGGCGGCCAGCGTCGAGTCGTCGACGGGGTCGACGTACTTCTCGCCGATCAATCGGTAAGCCTCACAGAGAAGGGATTGCTCCTCGGGGGTACAGGTTCGGAAGTCGACGGCAAGGGTGGTAGTAGGGCTGGACGCGACCGTCGTGGGCGGCTCCTCGGGGGTGGCGGTGGTTGACGCCACTGACGTCGTCGTAATGGGCTCCGAGGTCGGTCTGGCGCTGACCGGAGCAGAGGGAACCGCGCACCCTATGACGAGGACCAGAAGAACGGCCCGGAGCCGGCTCACATTCATTTCTTGCGTATTTTTGGACGCATTTATGCGGCCAAATCTACGCAAGAACGGCCTCTACCCAAGAGCAGAGAGCACGGCGCTGACCACGCTGGCCACGTCGGCTGTGGGATCGACAGAGAGGACGACATCGGGGACGACACCGGTACCGGCCACCGAGGCGCCATCCGCCGTCGTCCAGGTGGCGATGGTCAGCCGGAGGAGGCCACCGTTTCTCAATTCGAAGGACGACTGCACCAGGTTCTTGCCGAAAGTCGGTGTCCCGACGACCACCGCCCGGTCCCGTTCCTGAAGCGACGCCGCCAGGATCTCCGCCGCCGAGGCACTGTTCTCGTTTACCAACAGGATCAGAGGAACCCGGGTGGCGATGCCCCCTTCTACAGCCGGGTAGTCGAAGTTCCCAGCCCGCTCCTGGGTCCGGTAGAGGACGCCGCTGGGCACGAACTCAGAGCCCACGATCGAGGCTGAGAACAGGAATCCTCCAGGGTTGTCACGCAGGTCCATGATCAACCGATCGACCCCAGCATCGTTGAACGCCGTCAACCACACATGGAGCTCAAGATGGGTTGCGAACCCAAACTCGGGCAAACGCAGATAAGCGGTTGATCCGACGATCTCGCCGCTCATTGGAATCGCGTCGGCAGCGGTGCGAGTCAAGGTGACTTCAGAAGAGCCGATGGTCAGAACCGCGGTGGTGCCGGCCTCACCAGCCAGCAAGCCGGCTGCCTCCACCGTCCCCAGTCCTTCGACCGGTTCGCCATCGATAGCGGTGATGACGACGCCGGCCCGGATGCCGGCCGCCTCGGCTGCCGAGTCGGGAAGCACGGTCACCACCTGAAGGGGACACGAAGGGGCGACCCGAATACACGGCGACCCAGCCGCGCTCAAAGCGGCGATCACCATGCCGACTCCGGGAACTATCCCGTCCTCGCCGAGCGAGCCCGAGAGCTCGGGTGGGACGTAGACGTTGTAAGGGTCGACCATCGCCGACAGCACACCATCAACCGCCCCTTCGACGATGTCGGAGACAGGGGCGGCGGAGTCGAGCATCTCGGCCCTTACCCCTTCGCACAGCGGAGCAAATTCCTCCGATGGCACGGCGCAGACGAGACCGCGGGGAAGCTCCTCGGTATCTGGTGATTCGAACGTCGCCACGGCGTCGAGGGCGGCGGCGGCCATGGTCGGTCGGTCGGGAGGACTGAAGTGATTCGTCTCGATCAGCTCGACCACCTCGCAGAGCAGGGAGAAGGTCACCGGCGGCGTTCCGCAGCCCTGGATGGTGACTTCGAGGTCGCTCGGTGAAGTTGTGGAGGTTGCGGATGCAACTGGCAAGACCGCGCTCGTAGACACCGGGGCGGGGCCACCACAGGCAAAAATCAAGAACACCACCAAGAGCAGCGCCGCCTTCATACGCAACTCATTCTCGCCGTTGCCTTCGCTACCTTCCATCGGCACATGTCGTTTCTGATTCGGACATGGAACGATTCGCTGAAGCAGTTATCGATCGCCGACGGCTCCTGGATCGAACCTGTTTCCGAACCCGAAATTGATCTGAGCCGCTACTGGGCCCTCCCCGGCCTGGCCGATTGCCACGCCCACCTGGCAGTCGACTCATTGAAGGATGTATCGGCGGCCGGAGAAATCGAGGGGATCAAGCGACGTGCCTTTGCCCAGTTGCAGAGCGGGGTCTTCCTGGTGATTGACAAAGGCTGGCGTGATGACGTGGTCCTGCGGTTGACCGACAGCCCTCCTGCCACGAGGCCCGAGCTGCGAGGAGCGGGACGGATTATCACGGGACAACACGGCTATTTTCCCGGGTTCGGGGTCGAGGTGTCGGACACCGAGCTCGCTTCTGCGGTCAAAGAGTCCGATCCCACGGGTGGTTGGGTAAAGCTCATCGGCGACTGGCCGCAGAAGGGTCGCGGACCGGTAATCAACTTCTCCGAAGAAGCCCTGGCCGACGCCTGCCGAATCGCTCACCAGGCGGATTTGCGCGTGGCCATTCACACGATGGGTCCGAACACTCCGGGAATGGCGGTTCGAGCTGGGTGCGATTCGATCGAGCATGGCCTCTATCTCACGAAGAACGACCTCGAGCTATTGGGTGCCCGCGGCGGCGCCTGGGTGCCGACCGTGTGCAACACCGAAGACGTGATGTCGGGCTTTGGGTCGGGATCGACGGCGGCGCGGGTGCTCGGAGCGGGATTGGAGAATGTGCGCCGGCTCCTCCCGCTGGCCGCCAGCATGGGAGTCGCCGTCCTGGCGGGGACCGATCTCGGCCTTCCCCACGGCCGGGTTTCGCTCGAGGCGATTCGGCTCTGGGAGTACGGACTGGGCGCACGCGAAGCAGTGGCAGCAGCAGGCCCCAACGCTTACGACTACCTCGGACTTCGGGCCCTGGAAGTCGGTGTCAGCGCCGATCTTCTCCTCTTCGAGACCGACCCCAACGAAAACGTCGGTGTCCTCACCCGGCCAGTGTCTGGTATCCGTTTCGGCGAAGTGGTCTTCGACCACAACGGGGTGTTCGCCGAGTGGCAAGCGGTCTAGGGTTCTCCGACCGATCGGGGGAGAAATGATGCAGAAAAAGCACCGGACCCTTTGGTTTCTCGTCCTCATGCTGGCGCTGTCGGGACTGCCAGCGCAGGCGCAGACCACCCTCCCGCCGGGAGGGACATTCCTCGACGACGACGGAAATCCCCATGAGGGGGCGATCGAGGCGATCGCCGCCGCCCGTATAACCACCGGCTGTCTTCCCGACCTCTTCTGCCCCTCAGCTCCGGTGACGCGGGCGGAGATGGCCGCTTTTCTGGTCCGCGCCCTCGGACAGGGCCCGCTGGCGACTTCGGGAACCTTCAGCGACGTCCCCGCCGGTCAGTGGTACACGGGCTTTGTCGAGCGAATCGCCCAGATGGGAATCTCCACCGGTTACGCCGACGGCACGTTCCGCCCCCAGGCGCCGACCTCTCGGGGGGAAATGGCCCTCTTCTTGATGAGGGCTCTCGGCCTCGCCCCCCAAAGCCACGCCGGCACTTTCAGCGACGTCGGGCCGGGCGCCTTCTTCACCGAAGCGGTTGAAGCCATCGCCGCCGCCGGGATCACCAACGGGTGTGGCGGCGGTCGCTACTGCCCCTTCGATCAGGTCCTGCGCGATCAGATGGCGACCTTCCTTACCCGGGGGTGGGATCTGGTTCCCAACGTCCCCCCGCCCCGGGCCAGTCGTCTCTCCCTCTCCACTGTTGCCAGCGGGTTCGACCGGCCGCTCTTCTTGGCGTCACCTCCCGGCGATGACCGGTTGTTCGTCGTCGAGCAGACCGGGCGCATTCGCATCATCGGTGGGGGCACGTTCCTTGACCTTTCGGCTTCCGTTTCCACGGGTGGTGAACGAGGTCTGCTCGGTCTCGCCTTTCATCCCGACTACGCCAACAACGGACGGTTCTACGTCAACTACACCAACACCGCCGGCGACACCCGGCTGGTCGAATACGAAGTCTCCTCAGATCCCAACCGAGCCGATGCCGGGAGCGCCCGCCAGCTCCTGGCTGTCGACCAGCCCGCCTCCAATCACAACGGTGGTTGGCTCGGCTTCGGGCCCGATGGCTTGCTCTACATCGCCCTGGGTGACGGCGGGGGTGCCAACGATCAGTTTGGCAACGCCCAGGACGCCTCGAGCCTGCTCGGGAAGATCCTGCGGATGAACGTCAACCAACAAAATCCCGGAGCGGCGATCTGGGTGATGGGGGTTCGCAACCCGTGGCGCAACGCGTTCGACGGTGACCTGCTCTACGTTGCCGACGTGGGACAGAACGCTCGCGAAGAGGTGAACGTCATCTCGCGTTTGGCCACCGGAATCAATTTGGGATGGCCACATCTGGAAGGCAGTACCTGCCGCAGGGGACCCTGCGGTGGCTTCATCGGACCGGTAGCCGAATACACCCACAGTCAGGGCTGCTCGATCACCGGTGGCTATGTCTACCGGGGGACGGCGCTGGCAGGATTGGCGGGAACCTACTTCTATTCGGATTTCTGTGAGGGCACGCTGCGGTCCTTTCGCTACACGGGATCAGGAATCAGCGATAGCAAAATCTGGAGTGAGGTAGGCAACATGGGCTCGGTGACCTCATTCGGAGTCGACTCGGCCGGCGAGATCTATGTCGTCACCGTCGACGGGCGGATCCGCAAGATCGTCGCCGGCTGAGCCCCCACCTTCTGTCGATGAGCTCTAGTTCCCTCGGTCAATGGATCGCCGACTGATGAAGCTCGTCCTCGCCTCCACCTCCCCTCGGCGACGGGAACTCCTCGAATCACTGGGGCTGTCCTTTGGGGTCGAGGCACCCAATGTCGACGAACTCCGGCTGCCCGAGGAGGAACCCTACGACTACGTGGAGCGAATCGCCCGCGCCAAGGCGGCTGCCGTGGCCGCGCCCGATGTGGTGGCAGTGGGGGCAGACACCACCGTCGTCATCGAAGGCCGGGTCCTCGGCAAGCCGGCTCATCCAGACGAGGCCCGCTCGATGCTGCGCCGGCTTTCGGGTCAGACGCACGAAGTCCTCACCGCCGTGGCCGTGACCATCATGGATCCGATCGTGCGAACGGTGTCGGCGGTGGAGTCGACCCTGGTGAGGTTCCTCGACCTCACCGACGATGAGATCTCCGACTACGTCGCCACCGGCGAGCCGATGGACAAAGCCGGAGCCTATGCCCTCGGCGGTATCGGCGCCCTGTACGTCGCCGCGGTGGAGGGGAGTCCCTCGAGCGTGCGTGGGCTCCCGCTTCATACCCTCGCTCGGCTCTTTCGAGCACTCGACCTCGATCTCCTTTCTTTTCGATGAGGCCTTCCAGCGCCCTCCTGGCCCTCCTTCTCGTGGCGTGTGGAGACGTGAGTTCGGAGGGAGCCCTCGACCCGACGTCGTTGACAACAACGACTCTGTCCCCGAGCAGCACCACCACCGGCGACACCACCACGACCGCTATAGGCGCCACCACCACCACCGCCGCTGGGGCCACCACCACCTCGATGGTGAGTGACATGCCGCTGATAGTGAGCAGCTCGGGACTGCTCGGATATCACGACGGGGCTCAGTGGGTCCCCGGCGAGGCGATCTTCGAAGTCGAGGGTGGGGAGGAGTATCAAGTGGTCGACCTCGGTGGTGTGCTGGGCACTGCGATCGGTTCATCGCTCGAGATTTGTGAGCCGAGCCAGACCCCGATCATCGCGTTGGATCCCCCGTTGCCGGTGGGCTATACCGAGTCGGGAGCGGTTGCGATCGCCGCCGCCACCTGGAATCCGGTGCCTCGCACGGTGGGCCGAGATACCACCCCTCCACCCGATCTCGTCGAGGAGGCGATGGACTTCATCGCCAGCCGGGGGCTCTCAGACCCTGACCCAGCGGTAGCGCAGTACCTCACCTTCGACCTCGAGGGAGACGGAGTGGAAGAGGAGCTACTGGTGGTTCGCCGGATCCCCGACAATCTCTTTGGGAATGCGGAGTCCTACAGCCTGGTGATGATGCGCAAGACACTCGATATAGAGCCGGCCATTCTCGTCCTCGAGTTCTCGCAGGGCGCGGCCGACAACGCCTACGTCGTGTCGCACGTGGTGACCGCCGTCATAGACCTGAACGGGGACGACAAGATGGAGATCGTGGTCGACGGGCATTATTACGAAGGGTCGGGGACCACGGCATGGGAGTACGTCGATAACGACATAGGCACCGTGGCGGCTCTGAGCGCGGGCTGTGGCGCCTAATCCTTGACTGCTGACATCCTTACAACCCCTAGGGGCTCGTCGCTCCAATCGGGGATATCGTCCTTCGCCTCGAAATTCAGGACCCGCAACCCGGAATAAGCCTGGCGGAGGCGATCGGGGTCGATCTCCACCGGTCGAGGTGGGCGATTTGGAACTGTTGCGAAGCTTTCGGCGACGAGCAGGCCACCGGGTCGAAGTGATTCGATCAGAGTTGATGCGTAGGACGTGTCAGTGACCGGTACCAATGCATAGGTCATGACGATCAGATCCCAAGCGTTCGAACCGTATTCGAAGTCGTCATGAGCTTTGACAAGGACCTCGACGTTCAGATCTCGCTGAGCGGCTGCTTGCCGAGCGGCCGCTACCCCCTCACGCGACACATCGAAGCCGGTCACCTTCCAGCCCCGAGACGCCAAATAGAGAGCGTTGCGGCCCTGACCCATAGCAATGTCGAGCGC
>DATBKE010000070.1:0-3005 GCA_036556085.1 Acidimicrobiia bacterium
GATTGGGCCGCGAGCCCTCCGACATCACTTTCGTTGCCACCGGAGTAGAAGCCAGGAGGGGCCAGCGAGGCGATGTGCTCGTGCATCAGGGTGGCGCCCAAATCCCTTGCTTCGATCGTTCCGGTGACGGTCTCTACGCGCACTGCCCGGGCAACCTTCGCACTGGCCCGGTACGCTAGATCAATGGTCTCGACCATCGTCGTGACGATGGTTGGCGGGAAGATTTCTGCTCGAGGAGAGATAAATGCAAACCACACGAAAGCCAAAAGCACTGATCGGAGTTCTCGCGGTATTGCTCCTGGTGGCCGCCTGCGCGCCGCCGACCGCTACCACCACGACCGCCACCGCCACCACTGCCGGCCCGGCCACAACCGGCACCGGAGCCGAGACCACAGCGCCCACCGAGACCACCGCCGCCGCGGCCGCGGGAAGAGTGATTGTCGGACGGACGGGTGATATCGACAACCTCGATCCTCACCTCGCCACCGCCTTTCAAACCATCGACGCCCTCGAGCTGGTCCACGACACCCTTTTCGAGCTTGATGCCGATCTGAACATCCAACCGGCGCTAGCCACCGACTACTCCTACAGCGAGGACGGCCTCGAGTTGACGCTCAATCTGCGGGAGGGAGTCACCTTCCACGATGGTGACCCGTTCACCTCTGCCGATGTCGTCGCCTCGCTCGAGCGCATTCTCGATGAAGCAACAGGAGCCGTCGGCCGAAGCTTCATCCTCTCCATTCAGGAGATCACCGCTCCCGACGATCTCACCGTGGTCCTGGGACTGTCGGTGGCAGATGCAACTCTCCCGGCGGTGTTGACTCGAGAGAACACCGCCATCTTGTCGGATGCCTCGATCGAAGCCGGAACGGTGGGAACTGAGCCCAACGGCACCGGGCCCTTCGATTTCATCGAATGGATTCAGGGTGAGTCCGTGCAACTCGACACTTTTGCCGACTACTGGGGAACGGCTCCCTCGATCGAAGGCGTCACTATCCGCGTCCTCCCCGAGGACACGTCGCTACTGGCTGCCCTCCAGGCGGGAGAGATCCAGATGGGGATCATCACCAACCCGGCGGTACTCGAGCAAGCGGAGTCACCACTGGTAGTAGAGAGCTCACCGGCCATGGGATATTTCCCCTTCTTCCTCAACAGCTCCCGCGGGCCTCTGCAGACCAAGGAAGTGCGCCAAGCCATCTCCTGTGCGATCGATCGCCAGCAGCTGATTGATGCCGCCCTGTTTGGCAACGGGGTGGAGACGGGGCCCTATGTCGAGGGCATCTATGCCTCCGATCCTTGGGACGGACTGCCTTGCGATGGGCCCGATAAGGATCTCGCCCGCCAGCTTCTGGCTGATGCCGGCTTCGCCGACGGATTCTCGATCGAGACGATCATCATCACCGGTGAGAGCGAGATCAATGTCAACATCGGCCAGAACCTTCAAGCTCAGCTGGCCGAAGTGGGCGTCGATCTCCAACTCGAACAGCTGGAGACCAACGTCTATGTCGATCGCTGGCTGGCGGCGGATTTCGACTCGGCATTGTCCGAGAACGGCGCCGGACCTGATCCCCACCTCACCTACATCAGGTACTTCACTTCCGAGTCCGTGTTCCAAAACGTCGGCGGTTTCAGTTCTCCGGAGCTGGACGATCTGATTTTGCAGGGCCAAACCACGACGGACCCCGACGCCCGAGTTGAGATCTACAACCAGATCTCGCGGATCCTCCTCGACCAGTCACCATGGGTATGGCTCTTCCGCGGGTTCCGCTCCTGGGTACTGGTCCCGGAACTGGAAGGCTTCATCCCCCATCCCACCGGTTCGCTGAAGTCGTTGCGCGAGGTGACGCTCGGCGGCTGACACC
The DNA here is from genome assembly GCA_036556085.1 of Acidimicrobiia bacterium. Classification (GTDB taxonomy): domain Bacteria; phylum Actinomycetota; class Acidimicrobiia; order Spongiisociales; family ZC4RG35; genus JACCTH01. The sequence continues at coordinate 1,863 of DATBKE010000070.1, forward strand.
GATCGGAGATCTGGCCGGAACCGCGGCGACCATCATGGGAGGGTGACGGGCGAGATGGAGAATGTTTCGCGCCTGCTCGCCGACGCGGTGGAAGGAAAAACGGTGCCAGGGGCGGTGGCTCTGGTGCGCCACCGGGGAGAGGTGGCGTATCACGAAGCTTTCGGGTGGGCAGCCACCGCCCCCCAACCGCGGAAGATGACCCCGGAGACGATCTTCGATCTCGCCTCGTTGACCAAGCCGTTGGTGGGGGCGACGGTGGCACTGGCTCTCGTCGATCGGGGACTGATCTCTCTCGACGAGGAAATCACCCGGTTCCTGCCCGAGCTCGTCCAGGTGCGACGCCAGGGTGTCACCTGGCGCCGCCTGCTCTCGCACACCTCGGGGTTGCCGGGTTGGCGCCCGCTCTATGTGTGGGGGCGGGATCCGAAAGAGATCCTCGGAGTAATCGATCGGCTCGGATTGGCGACCGATCCGGGCTCTCGCTTCGAGTACAGCGACCTCGGTTTTATCACCTTGGGCTTGGCGCTAGAGCGGGCCACCGATCGGCCGCTTCAGGAATTGGCGGCTGACATGGTGTTTGGTCCGTTGGAGATGTCGCGGAGCGGATATCTCCCCCGGGCCGGAGACGGTGCCTACGCGGTCACCGAGCAAGGCAACGCTTTCGAGAAGCGCATGGCCGATTGGGCGGGAATGGAGTTCACGAGTTGGCGCACCGACTTCCATCCGGGTCAGGTCAATGACGGCAACGCCCACTACGCACTGGCTGGGGTCAGCGCTCATGCCGGGGCCTTTTCCGATGCCTCCGATCTCGGGCGTTTCGGCGGCATGTGGCTCGATGCCGTTGCCGGCCGGTCATCGCCAGTGCTATCGAGGGCTATAGCCGGTGTCGCCACCTCGGAGCAAGCGCCCCACGGAGCCCGGCGGGGATTGGGATGGGATCTGATGAAGACCGGAGGTCCCGACCTGACCGAATTGACCCGGGCCGATGCGGGATTCTTTCCGCCGACGGAAACGCCCTGGGTCCCTCGACCGAGTGGAGAGCTGTTATCGCCTTCCGCCTTTGGCCACACCGGTTTCACGGGAACCTCGATCTGGATCGACCCGGCCCGAGAGCTGGTGGCGACCCTGCTCACCAACGCCACC
>DATBKE010000071.1:0-2793 GCA_036556085.1 Acidimicrobiia bacterium
CGACCTGTCACCACGGCACCCACTGCGCCTCGACTTGCTGGCCGAGGACGAAGCCGAACGGGTGGCGGCCTCCGCCAAGCAGAGCGGCGTCCATCTCGACGTGGAGGCAGACGAGGTGACCGTGACGGGGAACCCGGCCGATCTCGGCCTCGCGGTCCGCAACCTCCTCGAGAACGCAGTGCGTCACACCCCCCCCGAGGGGAGCATCCGGCTGGGGGTCTTTGTCGATGGGCAGGAGGCAGTGGTATCTGTGGCCGACACCGGCGAAGGCATTCCTCAACGCGATCTGCCTCGCATCTTCGAGAGGTTCTATCGAGTGGACGCCGCCCGCAGCAGGGCAACCGGAGGCACCGGCCTCGGCCTCGCCATCGTCCGCCACGTGGCTGAGGGCCACGAGGGGTCGGTGACCGTTGAGTCCGAGTTGGGGGTCGGTTCGACGTTCCGGCTTCGCCTGCCTCTCCCTGTCTGAGTTACCCTTGTCGATGGCCCTGCTTTCGGCGGGCCGATCCAACAGGAGGAATCAGGGCATGAAAGCTATTAGGTGGTCGCTGACGGCAGCGGCCTTGGTGCTTGCGGCCTGCACGTCCTCGACCACTACCGGCGCGGCCGGGGGCGAGGACCTTGGCGGCCAAACCATCACGGTGGCACTTGAGAACGCCTACACACCGTTCAACTTCTATGACGAGGCCACGGGTGAGGCGGTGGGCTGGGACTACGACGCGGTCACCGAGATATGCAACCGCCTCAACTGCGTCCCCCAGTTCACGGAAACGGCCTGGGATGGGCTGATCCTGGCAGTGTCAAACGGGCAGTACGACGTCGGCGCAGACGGGATCACCATCACCGATGAGCGCAAAGAGGTCGTGGACTTCTCCGACGGGTACATCAGCGTGGAGCAGCGCCTGATGAAGAAGTTGGGTGATACCCGGATCTCTTCGCTGGACGACGTCAAGAACGGTGACTACGCCATCGGTACCCAGATCGGGACCACGAACTATGAGACCGCCGTCGGCGAGTACGGCCAGGATCGGGTCCAGGGCTTCGACACCTTCCCCGCTGCGGTGCTCGCACTTGTGGCAGGAGACATCGACGTTGTGATCATCGACGACACCGCCGGCGCCGGCTACGTCGGTGAGAACGCCGACCAGATCGAGCTGCTGCCAGGGGCAATCGTGTCAGACGAGCTGGGCTTCATCTTCGAAAAGGGCTCCCCACTGGTGGCCTCGTTCAACTCGGCCATTGCCTCGATGAAGTCAGATGGGAAACTGGACGAGATCAACGCCGTTTGGTTCGGTTGATCTGAGATCAATAACCCCGATTAGGGGCGCCCGGCGATGCCGGGCGCCCCTATTTTGTCGGAGGACCCAACGGAGGTGATTAGGCATGACAGTCCCGGTTGCTGACGCTGTCACTCCGGAGCCCACTGGCGTCGACGAGAATTGGCGGTCCGGCGAGTTCCCGTGGTGGCTGGTCGTGCTGGCGCTCATCATCGGCTGGCTCGGCTATCAGGTGTTCTTCAACCCCGAGTACACCGGGGCTCGCACGTTCATCTTCCCCGGGATCATCGTGACCATTCGCGTCACGGCCATCGCTTTTGCGCTCTCGGCATTGCTGGGGCTCCTATTGGGAATGGGCCGGCTTTCGCATGTGCGGTTGGTTCGTGAGGCCTGCACCGCCTATGTCGAGTTCATTCGCGGCCTGCCAATGGTGGTTCTCATCTTGCTGGTCGCCTTCGTCGCAATCCCGTCCGTCTCAGATGCTCTCGGAATCGAGAACCGGCTTCCGAACGAGTCTCGAGCGATCATCGCCCTCACCCTCATCTATGCCGGCTACTTGGCCGAGGTCTACCGGGCAGGTATCCAGTCCGTGGATTCCGGGCAGTCCGAGGCTGGGAGGTCGCTCGGCCTGTCCCAGCGGCAGACGATGTTCTCGATCGTCCTTCCCCAGGCCGTGCGCAACGTCCTCCCTGCGCTGGGCAACGACCTGATCTCCATGTTGAAGGACTCCGCACTGCTCACCGTCGTGGCTGTGTCGGAGATCACACACTTGTCCCGGCTGTATTCAGGTTCGAGCTTCCAGTTCGCCGAGGCGTACCTGACGATCACTTTCCTCTATCTGACGGGGACCCTGTTGCTGTCCCTGGCCGTCCGGGGAGTCGAACGGGTGCTCGAGCGTGGTTGAGCCCCGGCCACCCAGGGTGGAGGTGAGGGACCTCCATCGCTTCTACGGGAAGATCCACGCCGTCAACGGTGTGAACCTCAAGGTCGACGTGGGTGAGGTGATGGTGATCATCGGGCCGTCCGGATCCGGCAAGTCGACAGTCCTCCGGTGCATGAACCATCTCGAGGTGCCGAGCTCGGGCGCTGTCTTTCTCGATGGGGTCCACCTGGAAGACCCGAAAGTGAACATCAACGACGTCAGGCGAGAAGTCGGGATGGTCTTCCAGAGGTTCAATCTCTTTCCCCATCGCACGGTCCTCAACAACATCACCCTCGCCCAGATGAAGGTGAGGGGGCGGAGCCGCCAGGAGGCCGAGGAAGTTGCCATGACTCAGCTGCGTCGGGTTGGGATTCCGGAGCAAGCGGACAAGAAGCCGGCGCAGTTGTCCGGTGGCCAACAGCAGCGAGTTGCCATCGCCCGATCATTGGCCATGAATCCGAAGGTGATGCTGTTTGACGAGCCCACCTCGGCTCTCGACCCGGAAATGATCAAAGAGGTCCTTGACGTGATGCGGGAGCTCGCGGCCGAAGGCATGACGATGGTCGTGGTCAGCCACGAGATGGGTTTCGCCCG
>DATBKE010000072.1:0-8629 GCA_036556085.1 Acidimicrobiia bacterium
CCTGGTTCTTCACGACCCGCAACGGGTGTATCTCGCGCCCGACAAGTATTTCTATCCAGGGGACGAGAGCTTTCTCGAGATCATCGGCAAGGTCGCCGAGCTTGATGGAGGTCGGCCAGATTTGTTGGGGTTGAGCGAGGAGTGGGAGGGTGAGCAAGGCCCGGTCGTGATCACCTTTTCGGTAGCTGGGGAGCCGAGTGAGTATCGGATCGAGGCCCCAAAGTATTTCGACCCCGGGCTGATCCGGGAGATCGATCAGGCCCTCGAGGATTCCGATCGAGGCCTCTACGTCACCGACGCCCTGGGGATGCCAAACCTCATCCTCTCGTTGCCGCGGACAACCGCCGAACTCCTTCGACTCCAACGCGGCTGGGAGTTCTTCGCCTGAGGTTCGCGTCTGTGGGCCGGTAGGGTCGCTGTACGTCCCTAGCAACCCTGGGCCGCGGTTTTAGCCGACTACAGGAGCAGGTTCGACTGCGCGGGTGGGGGCGAGGGCTCCGATGTAGACCCCGGCGAGGACGACGAGGCCGCCCAGGACCATCGTCAGGGTGATGGGCTCACCGAGCATGATGGCGGCAGCGATCACGGCGGTGAGTGGCAGCACGGCCGCCATATATGAGGCCGAGCCCGCACTCCATCGTTGGATCACGAAGATGTACAGGGCAAACATCACCGCCGAGGCCAGGATCAAATAGGCAACGGCCCACTGGGTGGCAGCGATCGCCGGCAGCTGCCAGATCTCGCCAAAGGCGAGCGACAAGATCAACAACAAAGCTGCGCCGGCCGCCATCCCGATGCCGTTCGCCACCAGGGGCTTGACCGGAGGGAACATCTTCGCCACCACGGTTCCCTCGGCCGCAATCACGGCTGACGTCAACATCGCCAGCAGTGGCAGCAAGGGGACATTTCCCTCGGCGAAGGGATTGGAGAGGATCGCGATCCCTCCGAGGGTGACGATGGCGCCGATCAACGCCCGCATCCGGAACCGCTCAAGACCATGGAAGTGGGCCAGGATCACTACGAAGAGCGGCATCGAGGCGAAAATCACCGAGCCGATTCCGGCCGGCAGATAGGAAAGGGCGTAATAGGCAAAGGCGTAAGCCCCGCCGAAGGAGAGCAGCCCGTAGAGCAAGACCCCGGTGAGCGCTCTGCCCCGCGGTACCTCCTGTTTTCGCAGCACGAACACTGCTGTCAGCAGCACGGCGGCGAGGGCAAAGCGGAGGCCTGCCCCGAACATCGGGTCGAGTTCCCGATTGGAAAACCGGACGGCGACGAAGTTGACCCCGCCCAGGAGGACGAAGGACACGAACGCAACCAGCGTTGCCCGATCGGGCATCTAGGAGGCCGGTACTTGCAGTCGTCGAAAAGCCCGCCGTCCGTTTTGACGGTCGAGCACCGCGGCTTCCCATCCCTCCAGCGGCCTCCCTTCGGCGGTGGCGAAGGCCGCCTGGCCGTGAGCAAGGGCGGCGTCGAGACTCATCCCCTCGGTCCAGCCCTGGCGGAGACTTTCCACCAGGACATCGGCCTTGCCGCCGATGGCGGCCACCTGGCGCTCGTCGTAGAGCGTGCCGTCGTAGCTCACCCGGTAGAGCCGGTTGGGATCGCCCACCTCGGCCACCAGCACCTCGACTTCATACGGCTTGGGCTCGCGAGAGAAGATGGCACCCAACGCTTCGGAAAAGGCGGTGGCGACCGCCTGGGCGGTGACGTCGTCGCGGCTATAGAGATAGCCCATCAGATCGGCCTGGCGAATGCCGGCCTTGCGGAGCAACTCGAACTCGTTGTATCGACCGACGCCGGCGAAGGCGATCCGGTCGTAGACCTCGCTGATCTTGCGAAGTGCCGTCGACGGGTTCTCGGCCAGGAGCAAGACGCCGTTGTCGTACTCGAGAGCGGCGATTGACCGACCGCGGGCGATGCCCTTGCGCGCAAATTCGGCCTTGTCGCGAACTTGCTGCTCGGCCGGAACATAGAAGTTGAAGCTCATCTAATCGCCGACACCGCCTTCTCAGCCGCGGGCTTGACCTCGTCGTCGGAAAGCTCACGCACTCCTTCGGCATCGATCACAATCACGGTGGGAAAGATGCCACGTCGCAAGTCAGGCCCGCCGGTGGCGGTGTCCTCCTGGGCGGCGGCCACCAGGGCCCCCACCGCCAAGTCAACCGCGCTCGGTTCTTCGAGCGCCTCGCGGAAATTGCTGCGGAGGTAGGACTTGGCGAGGCTGGCGCCCGAGCCGGTGGAGCCAAAATCGTTCTCCTCGTAGCGCCCTCCGACCACGTCATAGGTATAGAGCCGGCCCCGGCCGGTGAGCTGGTCGTAGCCGGCGAAGAGGGGGACCACCACCAGCCCCTGGAACGCCATCGGCAACTGGTTGCGGACCAGTCGAGCGAGGAAGACGGCCTTACCTTCCAGCGAGAGCCGGGAGCCCTCGATCTTCTCGTAGTGCTCGAGCTCGACCTGAAAGAGGCGGACCATCTCGATCGCCAATCCGGCCGTCCCGGCGATAGCCACGGCCGAGAACATATCGGAGGGAAAAACCTTGCGAATTTGGCGATGGGCCACCTGATTCCCTTCGGTGGCCTGGCGATCGCCCACCATCACCACTCCCTCTTGGTAACGGAGGGCAAGAACGGTTGTCCCCTCCGGCGCCCGGAGCTCGTGCGGCTCCTTCGGCAGCTCCAATGGAGTTGTGTGTCCGAGGGTCTTTAAGAGATCGCTGAAGCTGGATCCGGGGCTGGGGATGTCAAAGAGGAGGGGCAGGCTCGGGCCCTTGGTCACTCGCCGCCCTTCTGGATGTAGTTGCGCACGAATTCTTCGGCGTTCTCCTCGAGCACCTGATCGATCTCATCCAAGAGCTCATCGAGCTTCTCGTCCGACTCGCGCTCTACCGGCAGCGCCTCTTCCTCGGTGTCCTGTTCGGCTTCTTTTGATCGACGGCTCTGTTCGCGTTCAGCCATCATTGTCCTCCAAGCAGTGCAATCAATCCGGCCGCGTCGTCCGCCGAATCGAGAATGGCGCCCACCCGGGAGCGGTCACCCTTCAGCGGTTCCATCATAGGAATTCGTTTGAGATGGGTTTCGCCGGTATCAAAGACGAGCGAATCCCAGTTAGCCGCCACCAGCGAGCCCGGAAAACGGGAAACGCAGCGCCCGCGGAAATAGGCCCGGGTTCGCTCGGGTGGTTCCACTTCGGCTTTGGCCAGCTCGGCATCCCCGAACATGCCTTGCATGGCTCCACGCTCGACCAGCCGCCGATGCAGACTGCGCTCGGGATCGACATCGTGGTACTGCAAATCGAGAGCGCGCAGCTTGGGATTGTCCCACCCCAGGCCATCCCGCTCGACGTAGCCTTCGAGCAGCCGCTTCTTGGCCGCCCAGTCGAGCCGATCGGCACAGCGCATCGGATCTTCCTCTAGATCAGCCAATACTTGACCCCAGGCGGCGATGAGGGCATGAGCCTGCTCGTCATCGGTCTCGGCCTCGACATACTTGCCAAGCCACTCGTGATATCGCCATTGCAATTCGAGGGCGGTGGCCGAGCCCCCGTCATCGAGCGGGAGCGGGCGGTGCATTTCGAGATCGTGGCTCACTTGCCAACAGGAATCGACCGGATTGGCGAGGTCAAGCGGGTCGGGGAGGGCGCTGTCCTCCAGGGCCGAGAGCAACAGGGCCATGGTCCCCATCTTGAGGAGGATCTGAGGCTCGGAGAGGTTGGCATCGCCGATGATCACGTGCAGCCGGCGGTACTTGCTGGGATCGCCATGGGGCTCGTCACGGGTGTTGATGATGGGCCGCTTCAAGGTGGTCTCTAGCCCCACCTCCTCCTCGAAGAAGTCGGCGCGCTGGGTGAGCTGGAACGGGACCTCGGGGCGTCCGTTCTCGGATCCCACCTTCCCGGCGCCGGTGAAGATCTGGCGAGTGACGAGGAAAGTGGTGGCGTAGCGGATTACCTCGCCAAAAGGTGTCTCCCGGGAAAGGAGATAGTTCTCGTGTGCGCCATAGCTGTTGCCCTTGCCGTCGGAGTTGTTCTTGTAGATCGACATCCGCTGGCCGGGAGGAAGCAACTCGGCCGCGGCGGTTGCAGCCCGGTGCATGACCAACTCGCCGACCTTGTCATAGAGGGTGGCCTCGACGGGATCGAAGCATTCGGGGCCGGAGAACTCGGGATGGGCATGGTCGACGTAGAGCCGGGCGCCGTTGGAGAGAACGGCATTGACCAATGCGCCCTCGGGATCGGCTACTCCATAACCCTCGTGCCCGAAGCCGCGGGCATCGCGGCCCGGCGATTCCTCTTCGTAGGACCACTGCACCCGCACCCGGCGGCCTGGATATGAGTTGACGAGTTGGGTCGAGGCCAGGGCGGGGTTGAAGTCCCGAGCCCCCCGGATCGAGATTCCGTACTCGGTCTCGGTGCCGAGCACCTTGTGGATGGCCATCGCCTAAAGGTACTGGCCCCCGGTGACTGCTTCGATCAATCGGCTCTCGCCCTCGCCGGAGATGAGAGTGCGGACGTAGACGATTCGCTCCCCCTTCTTGCCGGAGATCTTCGCCCAGTCGTCGGGGTTGGTGGTGTTGGGGAGGTCCTCGTGCTCGCGGAATTCCTGTTTGATGGCAGCCTGGAGATCCGACCGGCGGATACCACTCGCTCCGCCGGCGATCTGGCGCTTGATGGCATCCTTCTTCGCCCGCCGGACGATGTTCTCGATCATCGCCCCGGAGGCGAAGTCGCGGAAGTAGAGCACCTCCCGATCGCCGTTGGCGTAGGTCACCTCGAGGAATCGATTCTCTTCTCCATCGGAGTACATCGCCGCCACCGTTGAGTCGATCATCTCCGACAGCATGCGGTCGACGTCGCCCTCGGCGGCGGCGAGCTCGTCGGAATCGAGGGGCACGTCCGGAGTGAGGTAGATGCTGAAGATCTCTCGCGCCGCCACCGGGTCGGGCCGGCTGATCTTGATCTTCACGTCGAGTCGGCCGGGGCGGAGGATGGCGGGATCGATCAGGTCTTCGCGGTTGGAGGCGCCGATGACGATGACGTTCTTGAGGGATTCGACGCCGTCGAGCTCGGAGAGGAGCTGGGGAACGATGGTGGATTCGACGTCGGAGCTGATGCCGCTCCCCCGGGTACGAAAGAGCGAGTCCATCTCGTCAAAGAAGACGATAACCGGCACGCCTTCTTCCGACTTCTCCTTGGCCCGCGAGAAGATCAATCGAATCTGACGCTCCGTCTCACCCACCCACTTGTTGAGCAGCTCCGGCCCCTTGATGTTGAGGAAGTAACTGCGGGCGTTGGGCTGACCCGTTCGGTCTGCCACCGCCTTGGCCAGGCTGTTGGCGACCGCTTTGGCGATGAGGGTCTTCCCGCATCCAGGCGGGCCGTACAGAAGAATTCCCTTGGGTGCGACGAGCCCGTAGTCGGCGAAGAGATCGCGATGGACGTATGGCAGCTCTACCGCGTCGCGGATGTCCTCGATCTGACTGGCGAGACCTCCGACCTGTTCGTAGCTGATGTCGGGGATCTCTTCGAGGACGAGCTCTTCGACCTCGGGCCGAGCGAGGCGCTCGGTGACCAGCCCGGCCCGCGGGTCGACCCGGACGAAGTCGCCAGCACGAATCTTGACGTCCTGCATCGAATCGGCCACCGACACCACCCGCTCGTCATCGGTATGAGCAATGACGACGATGCGACCGTCCTCGAGGCGTTCCCGCACCCGCACCACGTCGCCGTTGGGGTCGTAGGACCGCACATCGATGATCGAGAAGCTTTCGTTGAGCAATACCTCCTGGCCTTTTTGCAAAAGCTTGACTTCGACATTCGGTTGCGCGGCGACTCGCAGCTTGCGATTGCCCGAGATGAGATCGACGGTGCCGTCATCGTTGACATTGGTGACGGTTCCGAAGCTGTTTGGTGGCGAGGTGAGCTTGTCGACTTCGGCTCGCAAGACCGCGAGCTGTTCTCGCGCTTCCTCGAGAACCGTCGCCAACCGATCGTTCTGAGCAATGGCTCGACTCAATTTCTCTTGCGAGTCGGAGAGTCGCATTTCGAGATCTTGCACGCGGCGGGGAGCATCCTGAAGACGGCGACGGAGGCTGACTACCTCGTCTTCCAAGACCGCCATCTGGCGTCTCAGCTCAGATGATTCCTCATTGATCGGACTCATCAACTACTCCTGGACTTTCTTCCCTGACGCGCCCACCTGTTTGGCAGTATACGAAGCGACCTATTTATTCCATTGCTATCGGTTCGACCCCGAACTCAGTCAATAGGTTCCCGGTCCCGTCCCCATTTTTCGCTCGTTCTATGGGCCGCAATCCGCGCTGGACGCGGTCCACAACCCTGGGTTCGCTTAAAGGGGAGGGAGGCCCTCTACCTCGGGAGTCGAGTCGCCGGCGTCGACCTCGTCGCGACGGATGCCGAGAACAAAGAGGATGGCATCGAGATAGGGCACCGAAACGGCGCTGTGAGCCGCATCTCGCACGACGGGCTTAGCGTTGAAGGCAATGCCGAGCCCGGCGGTGGCAAGCATGTCGAGGTCGTTGGCCCCATCCCCGATCGCCACCACTTGATCGAGGGCGATTGCCTCCCGACGGGCAATCTCGGTGAGGATCTCAGCCTTGCGAGCCCGGTCGACCGGAGCGCCGACGATGCGCCCCGTCAAGTGTTGGTCTTCAATCTCGAGTTCGTTGGCGTAGGCATGATCGAGACCTAGGTCAGTGGCCAGGCGATCGGTGAACCAGGTGAACCCACCCGAGACGATCCCGATCTTCATGCCCATCTTCTTCAACGTGCGGACGAAGGTGCGGGCGCCGGGGGTCAGCTGAATCCGTTCCGCCACTGACTCCAAAGCCGCGATAGGCAGGCCCTCCAACGCCGCCACCCGGGCGGTCAGGGCCTCGCTGAAATCGAGTTCGCCGGCCATCACCTGCCGGGTGATGGTGGCGACTTCTTCGGCTTGCCCGGCCTCGGCCGCCAACAGGTCGATGATCTCATCTTGGATCAGGGTCGAGTCGACATCCATCACCACCAGTCGTTTCGACCGGCGAGCAATGCCTTCGGCCTGCACCGCCACGTCTACTCCGAAGCCAGACGAGGTCTCGAGCAGCGCGGCTCGCATCGCCTTCTGGTCTCCCCCGCTCACCGCCAATTCGTAGCTGACCACCGGGTAGCGAGAGAGGCGCTCGATCGAATCGATGTTGCCGCCAGCCGAAGCAATCGCTTCTGCCACCGCACCGAATGCCTGTGGCGTGACCTTGGCGCCGATGACGCTGACCGCGAAGCGGCTAGGACTCGGAGCGGAGCTGTCGGTGACCGGCTCGAAGTCGGCTTCGAGTCCGCGTTCCCAGGCATAGAAGAGGACGTCGCGGACGGTGGACTGGTCGTCGGGCACCGAAACCAAGACGTTGAGGCTCAGGCGTGACCGGATCACCACCTGTTCGACGTCGTAGAGCTCACAGTCACCGGCGCTGAGCACGTCCATCAACCCGGCGGTGACACCGGGGGCATCGGGCCCGAATACCCGAACCAGGATGGTCGACCGACCTGGGTGCGACGCAGTCGTCAATCGATTCCCCCCTCCCCGCCTGCGGCGGTACTCCCCCCTTCGGGGGGAGAAACGGAATCGTCTCCTCCCCCAGCGAGCGAAGCGAGTGTCGGCGAAGGTGGCGCCGAAGCCGCCGGAGGGGGTGCGACACGATGTGCGACTGTGATGAAGCCGGTGTGGCCGACCATGCGGTGGTCGGGGCGAACCGAGCGCCCTTCGACGGTCCAGGTCCGGTGCAAGGTCTCGAAGATCTCGAGCTGACCGAACTGCCCGCTCGCTCGCAGCGCTTCGGCGAGCGTCTGCAATTGCGGAACCGTGGGCAGGTAGGCGCAGAAGATGGCGCCACCAGGAAGGTGAGCGGCGGCCGGCGCAACCGCGTGCCACGGCTCGGGCAGATCGAGTACCAGTCGATCGGCTGGCACCTCCGGGATCACGTCCTCGACTTCTCCGACCCGCAGCTCGAGATTGGGAGGAACCTCCCCCAGCCAACGCGAAATCGAGCGGCGAGCGATGACGGCGTGATCCTCGCGCCGCTCCACACTGACGACCTTGCCCCCGGGACCGACGAACCGCAACAGAGCCAGGGTGAGAGCCCCCGAGCCAGTCCCCGCCTCGAGTACCGTCATCCCCGGGGCGATGTCGGCCTGGACGGCGATCGGGCCGACGTCCTTGGGATAGATCACCGTTGCCCCCCGCGGCATCTTGAGAATGAAGTCCGACAGCCGGGGGCGCATGACGAGAAGCATTCCTCCCCCGGTAGATGTCACCCTCTGCCCCGGCTCCGATCCGATCAGGAGGTTGTGGTCGACGATGCCCTGGTGGTAATGAAACTGGTTGCCCGGCTGGAGGCGCACCAAGTAGCGGCGGCCCTTGCTATCGATCAGCAAGGCATTGTCATCCGCCTGGAAGGTCACGTGGACTGCCGAAAGGCGACGGTCACCGGAAGAAGAGGCTGAGAGCGGTGGCGATGGCCCCCAGCACCAGGGCACCTACCAGCACCCACGCCACCCATTGCATTGTCTTCTGGTTACGCATAATTGACAGATCTCGGAACGCGAAGGCAAAGTAAAGGGTAGGCATGGACCCCTT
>DATBKE010000073.1:0-2470 GCA_036556085.1 Acidimicrobiia bacterium
ACGAAAGTGGGCAACACCCGAAGCCGGTGGCCCAACCCTTGTGGAGGGAGCCGTCGAAGGTGGGGCTCGCGATTGGGGTGAAGTCGTAACAAGGTAGCCGTACCGGAAGGTGCGGCTGGATCACCTCCTTTCTAAGGAGCCTTTGGCAATCGGCACCGCGGAGATCGTTCGCGGATCACGCCGGAAGGCACCAGGTCGATGCACTGGCTACTCTTTTGACACCCGTTTTCCCATCCCGCTAGTAGCCCCCGGGCGAACGCAGGTGGGAGGCGGTCACGTCATTGGGACACACTGTTCAGCTTTGAGGGTGCGACCCTCGAGCACCTTGAGAACTCGATAGCGAGCGCGAGCATCTACAGTCAAGTTAGCAAGGGCTTACGGTGGATGCCTTGGCGCCAGGAGCCGATGAAGGACGCGTCAGGCTGCGAAAAGCTTCGGGGAGCTGCCGAGAGAGCTGTGATCCGAAGGTGTCCGAATGGGGAAACCCGGCCGGGGTCATGCCCGGTCACCCTTCGCTGAATGCATAGGCGATGAGGAGGGAACCGCCCGAAGTGAAACATCTCAGTAGGGCGAGGAAGGGAAAGCAACCGCGACTCCCCTAGTAGCGGCGAGCGAACGGGGAAGAGCCTAAACCGAGACGGTGTGATAGCCCGGTGGCGTTGCCGTTTCGGGGTCGAGGGACCCGCGAGATCCCACGCCGGTGGGATCGAGGAGTTACCAAGTCAGCACCTAGTCGAAGGCCATGGAAAGGGCCGCCACAGACGGTAACAGCCCGGTAGGCGAAAGGCGACTGACCTCCTCGCGGGGATCCCGAGTAGCACGGGACCCCTGAAATCCCGTGCGAATCTGGGGGGCCCACCCCCTAAGGCTAAGCACTCCCTGGCGACCGATAGTGAACCAGTACCGTGAGGGAAAGGTGAAAAGCACCCCGGGAGGGGAGTGAAAGAGCACCTGAAACCGTGAGCCTACAAACGGTCGGAGCTCCGACCTGGGTGACCAGGCGGGGTGACGGCGTGCCTTTTGAAGAATGAGCCGGCGAGTTAGCGGTGTGCGGCAAGGTTAAGTCTTCCGACGAAGCCGAAGCGAAAGCGAGTCCGCAGTGGGCGAAAAGTCGCACGCTCTAGACCCGAAGCCGAGTGATCTAGCCATGGGCAGGCTGAAGCGGGGGTAAGACCTCGTGGAGGGCCGAACCCACCAGGGTTGAAAACCTGGGGGATGACCTGTGGTTAGGGGTGAAAGGCCAATCAAACTCGGTGATAGCTGGTTCTCCCCGAAATGCCTTTAGGGGCAGCCTCGGGCGTTCTCCGGCGGAGGTAGAGCACTGATTGGGCTAGGGGGCCTACAAGCTTACCGACCTCAGTCAAACTCCGAATGCCGCCGGACCAGAGCTCGGGAGTGAGGGCGCGGGGGCTAAGCTCCGTGTCCGAGAGGGAAACAACCCAGATCGCCAGCTAAGGTCCCTAAGTTCGTGCTAAGTGGGAAAGGATGTGGGATTGCCCAGACAACCAGGAGGTTGGCTTAGAAGCAGCCACCCTTGAAAGAGTGCGTAATAGCTCACTGGTCAAGTGGTCCTGCGCCGACAATGTAACGGGGCTCAAGCACGACACCGAAGCTGCGGGATTCCTCAGATGACTCGGCCCGGGCGGGAGGCCGCCTGGGTCCAGGTCGAGGGATCGGTAGGGGAGCGTTCTGACGCGAGTGAAGCGGCGGGGAAACCCAGCGGTGGACGCGTCAGAAGTGAGAATGCCGGCATGAGTAGCGAAAGACGGGGGAGGAGCCCGTCCGCCGAATGCCCAAGGGTTCCTGGGGAAGGTTCATCCGCCCAGGGTTAGTCGGGACCTAAGCCGAGGACGAGAGTCGTAGGCGATGGACGACTGGTTGATATTCCAGTACCACCTCATCCGCGCCCAGCCCGAATCCAGGGCACTAAGGGAACCCCTTCGGGGGCTACCGACCAACCTGGTACTAGGGCAGCGAAGGGGGGACGCAGGAGGGTAGCTCGACCCAGGCGTTGGTTGTTCCTGGGGTAAGTGCGTAGGGGGATCTCTCAGGCAAACCCGGGAGATCGCAACCCTGAGGCACGATGCCGAGCCGTTTTAGGCGAAGCGAGTGATCCCACGCTGCCGAGAAAAGCCTCTAGCGAGCGGCCGAGGTGCCCGTACCCCAAACCGACACAGGTGGGCACGTAGAGAATACGAAGGCGATCGAGAGAACCCTGGTTAAGGAACTCGGCAAATTGCATCCGTAACTTCGGGAGAAGGATGACCTTTGTAGAGTGACGGCCTTCGCGGCCCGAGCTCGAACGGGTGGCACAAACCAGGCCCAAGCGACTGTTTACTAAAAACACAGGTCCGTGCTAAGTCGTAAGACGACGTATACGGACTGACGCCTGCCCGGTGCCGGAACGTTAAGGGGAGGGGTTAGCTCTTCGGAGCGAAGCTCTGAACCTAAGCGCCGGTAAACGGCGGCC
>DATBKE010000074.1:0-1871 GCA_036556085.1 Acidimicrobiia bacterium
GGGGCAAGAACTCATCAGGAGGCATGCCGAAATGGCGCTCGTCACCTCGTTCCTCGCCGCGCTTCGCCGCGACGAGGAAGGCCAGGGTCTCGCGGAGTACGCGCTGATCCTCGCCCTCATCGCGATCGTCGCGATCATCGCTCTGATCTTCCTGGGTAACCAGGTCAGCACGATCCTGAGCACGGTCGGCAAGTCCATCTAGGACTCGCCACCAGCGACACGAGACCGCCGGAGCTTCGGCTCCGGCGGTCTTTCGTTTGCCTCCGACTGGGGACAGTGTCGTATTGACACCCATCCGCGGACGCCCGTAAGGTGGCGCGGCTCTCGGTCCGGACGATCATCGTTCGACCGGGCGACTTCCCCGGGAAGGAGGTGAATCCACGTCATGTCCCTATCTGCCCTTATTGCCGCACTTCGTCGTGAGGAGGAGGGCCAGGGTCTCGCCGAATACGCGCTGATCCTCGCCCTTATCGCCATCGTCGCGATCATCGCTCTGATCTTCCTGGGCAACCAGGTCAGCACGATCCTGAGCACGATCGGCAAGTCGATTTGATGCAGCTCGCTTCAGCCGCCGGGGCCAATGGCCCCGGCGGCTGTTCGATTCCTGGGCGTCCCGGAAGGCGGGCATGGGCGTGGAGGCACCAGCAAGGAACGAGGGTCCTATTGACACCCCATTCCGATTCCTTACTTTGGCGATACCGCCTGCGGAGGCAGGGACCGCTGGTGCCTCAACGACCGAATACTCCGACCGGAAAGGAGGTGAGTCTCCGTGAAGTTCCGCAGGGCCGTCGTCGCGCTCCTCAAGTCAGCGGACCCGCGCGACGATGAAGGCCAGGGGCTGGCTGAATACGCACTCATCCTCGCACTCATCGCGATCGTCTCGATCATCGCCCTGATCTTCCTGGGCAGCCAGATCAGCGACAAGCTCAGCGTCATCGGGGACGCGATCTAGGGTCGAACGACCCCGTCAGCGACCATCAAACGGCCCGTCCGGAACCCGGACGGGCCGTTCACTTTGCCTTGCGGGAGACCTTTCGCCACGCACGTTTTCCTGCCGATTCCTCCCATGGTCCTAGCCCTTTCGTATAGGTGTGCCACGAGAGGCCGATGCTACAGTGGTGCCACCTGTCACACGACTCGGGAGAACTCACTTGAAGCGCTCGAATCGGTTGATCCTGCTCATCGGGGTCTTCCTCGCCATCGTCGCCTTTGTCGGTATCGTCCTCATCTCCGGTCCTAAGCCGCCGGATGGGCCCGCCGTCGTCACCGAGGGACCCGTCGTCGTCGCGGCGGTCGATATCCCGCTCGGGACGTCGATCACGGCCGACATGGTCAAGACCGAAGTGGTGAAGGTGGAGGATCAGCTCCCGGGCTTCTTCGGCTCCGTGACCGAGGTGATCGACAAGCGCACCACGCGCGCAATCTCCACCGGTGCCCAGATGACCGAGGACCTGTTCTCGACCTCCACCGGCGCGAACGTCGCGGAGCAGATCCCGCTCGGCAACCGCGCGATCGCGGTCCAGGTCGACCAGGTCTCGGGGGTCGGTACGCTCATCCAGCCGGGTGACCGGGTGGACATGATCATCGGCTTCGCGAGCGACAAGTTCCCCGTCATCAGCATCGATCCACAGGCCCAGGACGGCAGCGGTGTGACCGTGGTCTCCGGCCTCAACAACACCAGCGTCAAGATGCTCCTCCAGGGCATGCAGGTCATCGGCACCCTGTTGCCGCCGCCGACTGCGCCCGCCGAGGGCCAGGCACCCGCCGAGGGTGGCGAGACGCCGGCGACGCTGACCGGCCAGCAGGAGATCGTTCTCCTGTCGGTCACGGCCCAGCAGGCCGAGGTGATCAAGTTCGCCCAGCTGGACGGC
>DATBKE010000075.1:0-2212 GCA_036556085.1 Acidimicrobiia bacterium
GGTTTTCATACCGACCTCCATCCGCAGATGGTGGCCTTGCTTTCGGTGGCCGATGGCACCTCGATCGTTACCGAGAATCTTTATGACGCCCGCTTCCGGTATGTCGGCGAGCTCTCTCGGATGGGTGCGGATATTTCTACCGAAGCCCAGCACGCCGTGATCCGGGGCAAAGAGGAGCTCTCCGGCTGTCCGGTGCTCGCTCCCGATATCCGCGCTGGTGCAGCTCTTGTTCTTGCGGGGTTGCGGGCTGACGGTCGCACCTATGTCGGGGATGCTCATCACATCGATCGCGGCTATCAAGATCTGGCCGGAAAACTGCAGCAACTGGGAGCGACCATCGCTCGGTCTGAGTAGAGCACTCGGGGCGATTCTGCTTGTGGTGGGAGCCACGGTCCCGCCAGCCAGCCCCGAGCCGATATCGGGAGACCGGGTGGTCATCTCAGCCGAACCCGGCGGGGTTATCACGGTGGGCGACGACCAGTTCGTCGGGCCACTGGTTCTAACGGCATCCGAAGAAGGTCTGGTACTGACCGAGACGATGTCTCCGGAGGCCTACCTGCTGGGAATTCGGGAAGTCCCCTTTGCCTGGCCCGACGAGGCGTTGAAGGCCCAGGCCGTCGCCGCTCGCACCTATCTCGCTTTCACCCTTTCGGGCGGACGGACCGCAACCGGTTCCCGCTACGGCTATGACATTTGCGCCACCACGGCGTGCCAGGTGTATGCGGGCCGTTTCGGGCTCGAAACTTTCGACGGCCAGCGGTGGTCGGAGGCGGTGGCGTCCACCGCCGGTGAGATCCTCCTCTTCGACGGTCGACCGGCTCAAGCCTTGTATAGCTCGACCGCCGGAGCCCGCACCAGGGAATCGGAGGACATCTTCCCCGGCCTCGATGTGCCATATCTTTCCGCGGTCGCGTCCGCGGCAGAGGACTCGCCCTTCGTCACCTGGACCTTCGCCATCTCCGAAGCCGAGATGACCGCCCTCCTCGCCGAAGCGGAACTGCTTCACGGTCCCATTACGTCCGTGGCCGTCGAGCAAACCGCCGATGGGCAAGGTCCGTGGCAAGTGGTGGTCTCCTCGGGTGGGGAGACAGAGCGAATCGCGAGCTACCGGTTCCGCTCCGACATCAATCGGGCGGCGGCGGCGATCATGCCCGATCGACTGCCGGCGGAGCGACCGGACGGGAGGCGCTATCCACAGACAGTCCTCTCGGGGACGTACACAATCGCGAGTGAACCGACGATGGTCGACCACGGTCACTACCGGGAGCTGGGTCGAAACTACGTCTTCACCGGCGAAGGGTGGGGCCACCAGGTGGGGATGAGCCAGTTTGGGGCTCTGGCGCTGGCCGAGGAAGGTGCCGCCTATGGCGACATCCTTGCCCACTATTACGGCGGGCTGCGGCCGGAGGCGGCGGGCGGCTGGCTGCCACCCTCGATCACCGTTGGACTGGTGGTCGAGGTCCCCGAACTCGAGCTCCTGGCGGCGCAGGGAGCCAAGGTCACCGTCGACGGAGAGGAGGTGGCAGATGGGTTTGCCGCCTGGCAGTTTGCCGAGGTCGACGGCCGTGTCTCGGCGCAGGTCCCGATAGGCATCGGATCCGCCCCGGCGATCTCGCATTCCCGGTTGCCCTACACCGTCGGCGGACATCACCTCCGTTTCGAGACCACGGCTCCCGCCTTCATAACCGTGAACGCCACTGTTGACGGCGAGGTGGGGCAGGCGATTGATCTCGGACTACTCAATGCGGGTGCCTATGAGATCCCCTTCTCCGACCTGGTCACCGACGGGTTGACGGATCGCTCGCGGTTCGAGGTGGTCATCGAGGCACGGAGCCCCCACGGCGATGCCCGCGCCCGCCTTGTCGGTGTGCCCGAGCGCCGGTGACCGTTCTACAGACCGTTAACCGCGTCCAACGCGGCTACGAACCCTGGGTTCGGGATTTGGGGGGGCTTTGGAATGAAACCGGAGCCCCGTTAGGTTCTATTAACGATGACTGAAGCCGCTACCGCTACCACAGATCGGCCCGAGATCGATCTGGAAAAGCTCCAAGAAACCCTCGAGTACATCCGACCTGCCATCCAAATGGATGGCGGTGACCTGGTCCTGCTTGGGGTCGAGGAGGGCACCGTCAACCTGCAAATGGTCGGCGCCTGCGGTGGTTGCCCGATGTCGATGATGACCCTGAAGGCCGGGATCGAGCGCATCCTCACC
>DATBKE010000076.1:0-2428 GCA_036556085.1 Acidimicrobiia bacterium
CGGTGACGCCGATGCCGAGGCCAACTCGACCTCCGGTGACACCGGCGATGCCAATGCCACCTCCGACACCTCATCGACCACATACAGTGGCGATACCGGTAACGGCGGCGACGGTGGGGACGCAACCTCCACCAATACCGCTACCACCGGGGACGGGGGCGATGGCGGCGACGGCGGCTCGACGGGTGGAAACCACGTCTTTACCAAGGACGAGGCCGAAAACCCCTGCCGATGCGAACCCCGCAACGGCGGTGAGCCGAAGCGCCAGTACGAAATGTCGTGCGGATGCGAACCAGGTAGCAGCTATCAGTCGAAGGACTGGGGCTGTGAGTGCCGTGAAAACGACAACGGCAAGAACCGCAAGCACGACAACGAGGCCGAGATCAAGACCGGCGACGGTGGCGATGGTGGCGACGGCGGCAACTCCGGCGACGCTTCCAACCACAGCTACACCGCCGGGGGCGATGGTGGCGATTCCGGTGACTCCGGGCCGGCCATCTCCAACACCGAATCGGAGACCGAGGCCAACTCGGGCGACTCCGAGTCGGAGGCTTGGGCATTCGGTGGCCAAGGTGGCGATGGTGGAAACGCCTACGTCGACTGGCAACGATTCGTTGGGTACCGGTGGTAAAGCCGGCCTGAGATCGTGAGTTGATTCGAGAGGGGCGGGGCAACCCGCCCTTCTCGGTCACCTACCATTTGGACGGGGCCCCGTCGTCCAGTGGCCTAGGACGCCGGCCTTTCAAGCCGGAAACGCGGGTTCGAATCCCGTCGGGGCTGCCGAAATCGCGACCCTGGGTTGCTGCCGTCGTAGGGCGACGGTTGTAGCCCACAGACGCGACGAGGACCGGGCGTGGGCCCGGCCCTGTCTTCCCCTCCGAACCACCAAAACCGGTGTTCCGGCTCAGGACTTCAATGTCCGGCGGGCGCGATCAATTGACAGAAGTCAAAAAATGTCATGTCCAGGCGTTTGCCGGACAAAGGATTCAACGACACGATGTGGACGCCCTTCTATAACTGGGTGGAAGCTCACTACCCCGACGACCTTGGGACGATGTACATCGATGGTCGACTGGACCGTGACTTCGCAAAGACCGAGGAGTCGGTTGTGCTCTGGGAGCGGCGCACGCGCGAATACGTCGATGTCGTCAGAGCTGTGAACACCGCTACTGCATTTGTCGAAGCGTATGCGACCTTCGACGTCGACCAAGCGGCTTCATATCTCGCCTCCGACGCTGACCTCTGGCTTGGCGACTTGGAAGAACTCCAGTTGGAGAACAGATTGCTCCAGGCGCAGGGATTCCGACTATTGCTCGACTCCTGTGAGCACCGGACTACGACGTCCGACGGGATTGTGGTGGGCTGCTCCTGGGACTTTCACGCCATTCGCTCAGACGAAATGGGTTTGGGCCCGTTCACTGGTAGTCGGTTTGACCTCACCGTTCGGGAGGAGGAAATCGTCGCCGCCTCAATGAACTGGGCCTACATCGACGAGTTCTCGCCCCAAGTTTGGGGGCCTTTCTCCCAGTGGGTGACAGATACCTATCCCGAGGACGTCGACGTTATGTACCTACCTGCCTACGCGAACTATCGCCTTACCGAGGAGTCGATCGCTCTCTGGGAGCAACGGAGCCGGGAGTATGCGGATGCGGTACTCGCTGGGCAATAGGCAATCCGTGAGGTTTTGCGCGGCCTGAGGCCGCGTAAATCCTCACAGAAGGGGTTCGCGGGCGTCGAGTTCGTTGACCTTGGCGACACGACGCCGGTGGCGTTCCTCGTGGCTGAACGTGGCCTTGAGGAAGGCCTCCACCACTTCGACCGCCACATGCGTTCCCACGACGCGGGCGCCCAAGCAGAGAACATTGACGTCGTCGTGCTCGACCATCTGATGGGCCGTGTAGGTCTCATGGGCAACGGCGGCGCGGATGCCACGGAGCTTGTTGGCGGCCACACAAGCCCCAGCCCCGGAGCCACAGATGATGATGCCCCGATCGGCCCTTCCTTCGAGAACCGCCCGACCAGCGGCGGCGGAGACGTCCGGATAGTCGACGGGATCGGGCGTGTGAGTGCCCAAATCGAGAGCGGAATGGCCCAACTCGACAACTGCTTCCACCACGATCCCCTTCAAAGCGAGACCGGCATGGTCGGAGGCAACAGCCACTCGCATGCGTTTCACGCTATCAGCCATCCGGGTCCCGAGCCGTAGACTCCTCCGATGCCCGAGATCATCGTCGAGGGGGGTGCCGCCCTTCGCGGCACTATCGGTGTCGGCGGCGCCAAGAACGCCGCCTTGAAGGAAATGGTGGCGGCGGTCTTGGTTCCAGGTCGTCATCGCCTCACCAACGTCCCCGATATCGCCGACATCAGCCTCATGGCCGACCTCCTCAATCACATGGGCTGCCGTCTCCAGCGGGAGGGCGATTCGCTT
>DATBKE010000077.1:0-29056 GCA_036556085.1 Acidimicrobiia bacterium
TCCGGGCCGGATGCGTTGGGCCGGTAGAACACCCAGTTCTGCCAGGCGGTGAGGCGGCCGAAGATCTTGGTCTCCATTGTCTCGGGGCCGGCGAGTCGCAAGTTGGCCTCCATGCCGGTCAACGCGTCGGGACTAAACGCGGACCGCTCTTCGAGGAACAGTCGGATTTCGTCGTCCCAATCGATGTCGTCGAAGGCAAAGGTGGCCAATCCCAGATCGACCGCGGCCTTGGCGTCGAGATCCTCCCCTGCCGCCGCCACCAGCGTTGAGAGGTCCTCGTGACGGCCCCAGAACCTGGTCGCCAGTCGACTGAGCCCGTTTCCCATTGGGAGGACCCCAAGGTTCATCTCCGTCAGCCGGATGCGGGGACCATTCCCGTCTTCGCCGAGATGGATGTAAACCCGATCCGATGCGAGGGGGATCTCAGCTAGGAATCCCACAAAGCAACTTCCGCCCTCGATCAGGCTGACGACCGAGCGAGCCGTCATATCCAGCCGCTTGAACGTCCGGCCCAGCAAGAGCAGGACTTCTCGTGCCAGCCAGTGATGACGATGCTCGAGCAAGAAGGCGTCATAAGAGGCGACTGCGCCCGGATCCCCCGAGGTTCGAAAGAGCAAGGTCCCGATCTCGGGCTCGTTGAGCCGGAGGTGGAGGAGGGCGTCGTCGAGCTGGCGGCCCAGGGCCAGAGGCCAAAACGAATCGCCCACCTCGACGAGCGCTTCGGAAGCGAGAGGCGGAGGACGGGAAGGCCCGTTGACTGTTATCGAGGCCGTCTCCGACCGGCGATCGATGGTGACCGTCAGGTTCGAATATTCGATCCGGTCGTCGGCGACCAGGCGTTCCAGATCGGTGAGCGCGACCCCCTGGGCGGCTTGCGGTCGATCGGTGGAAGCGGCGGCGTCGATCACGCGAGCTTGCACCTCGGCGGCGAATCGGGAGCGGGGAATCAGTTCGTCGACCAGGTTCCACTCGAGGGCCCGCCGACCCTTGATTCCTTCTTCGGTGGTGCAGAGAACATCTGCCCGATCCCGCAGCACGTGTCGCTTGTCGGTCAACCGGGTCAGACCGCCCGTACCCGGGAGCACTCCGAGCAGGGGCACCTCGGGCAGGCTTACCGAGGCGGACCCATCATCGATGAGAAGGATTCGCTCACAGGCCAGTGCCAGTTCGTAGCCACCACCAGCGGCGGTCCCACCGATGGCTGCCACATAGGCTTGCTTCGATTGCTCGGTGGCCTCTTCCATCGCCATCCGGGTCTCGTTGGTGAACTTGCAAAAGTTGACTTTGAGCCCGTGATCCGCCTGGGCCAGCATGCCGATATTCGCGCCAGCGCAAAAGACTCTGTCTTTTCCCGACTCGACCACGACCGCGCCGACTTCAGGATGCTCGAAGCGCAGCCGCTGCACCGCGTCGGCCAACTCGATGTCGACCGCGAGATCATATGAGTTGAGCTTCAGCTCGTAGTCACCCAACCCACCGTCGGGATCGACATCGAGGATCAGGTGGGCGATGGGAGGCGTGATCGACAGCTTCCAGTGCTTGTAACGATCCGGATGAGTCCGGAAATCGATCATCGCTCCGAGGGTACCAGTCACCAATGAGTCAGTCGGGGGGAGCAGTTGCGCGCTTCGTGCCCACCATGCCATACTCCCGGGCCTTGAACCGGACCGCCTTCTTCGTGTGCGCGTGCCATCACTGCTCTCCGCGGGGCAGGTGTTAGCGCGACGAGATACAACGAGAAAGCGACCCACCGAAGCCCTGCGAACCCGCAGGGCTTTTTCTTTTCCCGAAAGGAACACAAATGACACTCGACCGCAGCCTCAGCACCGGGGAACTCCGCCTTCGTCTTGGCGCCCCCGACACCGTCATCGTCGACGTTCGGCCCCTGTCCCGATTCAACGGGTGGCGCCGACCGGGCGAGGCGAGGGGCGGCCACATCCCCGGAGCAGTCTCATTGCCCAACTCTTGGTTGGGGCTCTTGGATCAATCCGACCTCCTCGACTTGCTCAAGCGCAAGGGAATCGCAGAGGCTTCGAGCCTCATCCTCTATGGCGATGAAGCGGGGGAGGTCCAGGTTCTGCGGGAGGTCCTTCTGGAAATCGGGCTCCGACCGCTCGTCTACCAAGGCTGGAACGAGTGGCTCGACGACGACGAACTGCCACTCGAATGGTTGACCAACTACGAAAGGCTGGTTGACCCCGACTGGGTCTCCCAACTGATCGCCGGGGGTCGTCCGGACACCTTTCGTGGCGAGGATTTTGCGGTCTTCCACGTCAACTTCGGGGTACCCGAAGAGTTTGCCGACGGACACCTCCCGAGCTCTTACTACCTCGACACAAATTGGCTGGAGGCCGAGGATGATTGGAACCGCCGCTCGCCGGCCGAGCTCGAGTCTGCCCTCACCTCGTTAGGAATTTCCTCAGACACAACGGTTGTGCTCTACGGAAGGGACACTGTCGGCAATCCCAATGAGAAATGGCCCGGCCGCCGTGCCGGCCAGATCGCGGCCACGAGGGCGGCAGCGATCCTGCTCTACGCCGGCGTAAAAGATGTGCGCTTGCTCGACGGGGGCTATGACAACTGGGTCAACGCCGGATATCCGCTCGAGACGGAATCGAGAGCGCCCAAACCGTCAACTCGCTTCGGAGTGTCGATTCCACAAAGGCCCGAGATCATCGTCGACATCGAGGAAGCCAAGGCCATCCTCGCCGACCCGGAGGGCGCGGCCCTGGTGAGTGTTCGCACCTGGAAAGAGCACACGGGCCAGGTGAGCGGATACAACTACATAGAACCGAAGGGTCGTATCGCCGGCGACGTCTGGGGCAACTGTGGTTCTGACGCCTATCACATGCAGCACTATCGAAATGTCGACAACACCATGCGGCCCTATCCCGAGATTGCGGCCAACTGGGCCGAGGCCGGAATCACCCCCGATAAGTGGGTGGCCTTCTATTGCGGTACCGGATGGCGGGCGAGCGAGACCTGGTTCTACGCCTATTTGATGGGGTGGGAACGTATCGCCGTCTACGACGGAGGCTGGTTCGAGTGGAGCCAGGACCCGACCAATAACCCCATCGAGGTCGGGGCTCCAGAGGACGAGGTGGCCGCCTAGGAGACTCCGGGGCCGTGGTTTGGCGGACAAATCGACGGGTAACGGGGGTGGATGGCGAACGGCACCACGTCTTCCGGCAATGGGTCACCTCCGACGGTCGCCGTCGCCGAGTCATGCACGGGCGGGATGCTCATGGCCCGGATCGTCGACACTCCCGGCTGCGGCGACTGGTTCCGGGGGGGAGTCGTTGCTTATCACCCCGAGGTGAAGTTCGGTCTCCTGGCAGTTCCGGAAGGGCCGGTCGTGACGAGCCGGGCGGCCCTGGCGATGGCAGCTGGGGTCCGGAGCCTTCTGGGCGCAGACATCGGGCTCGGAATCACCGGCGTCGCCGGTCCCGAAGAGGAGGAAGGACAGCCAGTGGGGACCGTGTTCGTCGCCGTCTCCCATATTGCCGGCGACCAGGCGGCCCGCCTTTGTCTCGACGGCGAGCCTTATCAGATTCGAAGGAGCGCCACCGATCACGCTTTCCGCCAGGCCATGTACGCCCAGAAGTTGGTTAGGGAAACAGCCAATCTGCCAGCTGAACGCAGCCACCGGTTGGCAGTTCCCGAAGGCGGCTTCGTCCTCGAATGTCGTTATCCGCTCGTGGAGGCCACGATCGCGGGTACGCGGGTCTGCTTCACGGTGGAAGGCGACCACAGCAAGCAGGCGTCATTCGCCATTGTCGGCTTGAACGGAGCGCGAGTTCCCGAGGTGTTGCTATCAGCCACCAACTCGGAACCCCCTTCAGCAGGACGCCGCAACGGTGGAGATGCACGGGAGTTCGTCGTTCCGCGAGGCTCGAAATTGAGCCTGACTTGGAATCGCGTCGCGCACTGATCCTGCCAGGATTCCCCTCTATGTCGCGGCCCCAGCAGGTATCGATACGCGAGGTAGGGCCTCGGGACGGTTTTCAGAACGAGCCCGATCTGATCTCCACCGACGACAAAGTGCGATTGATCGAGGCCCTCGCCGCCGCTGGGTACCGTCGCATGGAGGTGGCGAGCTTCGTTCGCCCCGATGTGATTCCCCAATTGGCCGATGGCGTTCAAGTGTTGCGTCGGATTCAGGTCCCAGACGCCATCAGACTGAGCGTCTTGATCCCCAACGAGCGTGGACTCGAAAATGCTCTCGCCGAGCGGAAGCACTTCGACGACATCGGGCTCGTGGTCAGCGCCTCGGAGACCCACAATCAGCGCAACATCAATCGCAGCGTCGACGAGTCGATGGAAGCGAGCGCTCGCATCATCCCGCGAGCGCTGAACGAAGGCCTACATTGCGAGGCGATCATTGCCACCGCTTTCGGATGTCCCTACGAGGGAAAGGTAAAAGTCGAAACGGTGCTGGACCTGGCCGCGCGCTTCGTCGAGCTGGGCGCCACTGAGATCGGCTTCGGTGACACCACCGGAATGGCAAATCCATGGCAGGTTGAAGAATTCTTTGCCCGCGCGTTCGAACGACTGCCCGGCGTCGAGCTCACTGCCCACTTTCACAACACTCGAGGCCAGGGCCTGGCAAACGCCCTCGCGGCCTTGAACCAGGGCTGTGCCAGCTTCGAGTCGAGCTTTGGTGAACTCGGCGGGTGTCCGGTCCCACCCGGCTCGACCGGGAACATCGCCACCGAAGATCTCCTCTCGATGTTCTCGGAGATGGGGATCGCAACCGGAGTCGATCTGGGGGCGGTGATAGGTGCTGCCCGCCTCGCACAGGACCTATTGGGGCGCAAGCTCGGGAGCCACACGCTCGTCGCCGGACCCATCGACTGGCACCCTCACTGACCGAGTCCGTCTGTGGGCTGGAACCGTTGCTGTACGACAGTTCCGACCCTGGGTCGCGATTCGGAAATTTGGGTGAGGAATATCCCGAGCGTTACTGCCACGATCCCCATCCACTCCATGGCTCCGGGGGCTTCGTCGAGAAAGAGCCACGCCAGGAATGCGATCTGAATCAGCATGGTGTTGTTGATCCCCGCCGACTCCACCGCTGAGAGCCGTCGGAGGGAGAGATTCCAGACAGTGAAGGCAAACGCCGTGTTCACCACCGCCAGCCAGACGATGATCGCCCATGCCACCCCTGACACCTCGGGTACGCCTTCGGTCCCGATCCCGAGCACAACCAGCAGGAGCGAACCGATCGCCATGCTGAGGGCGGTGATGACAAGGGGCGACACTGTCGTCTCCCGATTGATCCGACGCCCGAGGAGGGTGCTGGCCGTGTTCCCGGCCAAGCCGACCAACGCCGCCGTCATCCCCACCCCCGTAGCCCCCAGCTGACCAGAAAAGTAAGACCATGCCCCCAGCGCCACCAGGACCGCGCCGGTGATCTGGCTTCGCTTCGGCTTCTCGGAAAGTGATCGCGTCGCCGTCGCCGCCACCAGGAGCGGTGTCAGAGAAAGTACCAGGCTCGAGGTAGCGGCCGGTTGAGTATCGATCGCTATGAACTGGGCTCCCTGGGTAACGGTGTAGAAGATCAGACCGAGAAAAGCGATGTCCCGCCAGGCGAGCGCATCGAGGCTCTTCACCTGGTGCCGGTAAGTCGACCGCCCGGCCACCAATCCGATCAGGGCCAGAAAAGCGAGGCCGTAACGGAGCGCGGCGAAGGTGACCGGCTGCAGAGCCTCGTCGTCCATTCCCCACCGGATGAGGATCCACGAAGAGCTCCAGAAAAAGGTAACCAGGAGCGCCAATGCCCGGGCTCGTCGATGAGTGCCCAATTTTTCCTCCTAGATCGGCACGCGTCATTCGTGCCGACCTATCCCCTCGAGGCTTTTGTCCGATGAGGTGCGGACCCGATAGCGGGCCTTCTGTGGCGCTCGGACCATTCCGCAAAAAGCGGCGGAACCCTAGCCACCCTTCGGTCGACTCACAGATAGTAGGCGGACACGCCCCGGTCGGACCACCGAATCATGTCTGGGCTACTGTCGCCATGTGAGTCGAAAGCAGTTGGCCGAGGAGGCATTCGCCTCCGCTGAAGGTGATCTTCGAGCGCTGTCGCGCTGGATGTATGAGAACCCCGAGATCGGTTATCAGGAATTCGAGGCGTCCCGCCGGCTCAGCAGTTTTCTCAAGGATCGCGGTTTTGCGGTCACCTATCCCGCCTATGGCCTCGAGACCGCTTTCGAGGCAACGGCGGGAAGCGAGGGACCCCGCGTGGTCATCTGCTGTGAGATAGACGCCCTGCCCGAAATCGGCCACGCCTGCGGACACAACATCATCGCCACCTGCGCGATGGGAGCAGGGATTGCCGTCGCCGGAATGGCCTCGGACCTGGGCATCAGGGTCAGTGTGCTGGGAACCCCGGCCGAGGAAGCCGGGGGAGGCAAGGTCGACCTCATCCGGGCTGGCGCCTTCGCCGACGCTGCCGCGGCGATGATGATCCACCCGGCCCCCTACGACGAATTGGATCCGAGCTTCCAGGCCAACACAGTGTTCGTTGTCGAGTATTTCGGCAAAGAGGCACATGCCGCCTTCGCCCCCCACCTCGGGATTAATGCCCTCGATGGCTTCGTCCAGGCCTACATGAATCTGGCCACTCTTCGCCAGCAGCTCCGCCCCGGCGACACCGTGCATTGCATCGTCACCAACGGTGGCGACGCCTCCAACATCATTCCCTCCTACACCCGATCAGTCTGGGGCGTGAGAGCTTGGACGAAGGAACGGTTGGCGGAAATCATTCCCAAGGTGAGGGCCTGTCTGGATGCGGCCGCACTTGCCACCGGGTGCCGGCTCGAAGTAACCGTCCGCGATAACCCTTACGACAACATGATCAACAATCCGGTCATGACGGCGCTGTTTCAATCGAATTCGGAGTCACTGGGCCGTCCGATGCCCACCGGGCTCGAAGCCGGCGGGGGTTCCTCCGATATGGGGAACGTCAGTCAGTTAGTCCCGTCGATCCACCCCATGGTCGCCATCGACGCGGGTGGGGCGGTCTACCACCAGAAGGACTTCGCTCACGCCACCGTCACGCCCTCGGGCGAGCGGGCTCTGCGGGACGGAGCGTTGGCCATGGCCTACACCATCATCGACATGGCGGAACAAGAGGTGTGGGACAAGCTTTCGAGTTCGTCCGCCGAATAGATCGACAAAGGGATACGCTTCCATCCGCAGCAGACGCCAAGGACCGTGACCAACCCCACCCCCATCCTCGAAGTCAAAGATCTTCAGACGCAGTTCCACACCCAGGATGGGACGGTCCATGCGATCAACGGGGTGAGTTTCGTGCTCAACAAAGGCGAGTTCCTGGGAGTCGTCGGGGAAAGCGGGTCGGGAAAGAGCGTGACCATGATGTCGCTACTCCGGCTGATCCCGATGCCACCCGGTGAGATCGTCTCCGGTCAAGCGATGTTCGAAGGTCGGGACCTGATCACAATGGAGCTCGACGATCTGCGTGAGGTGCGCGGTGGGCGCATCGGCTTCATCTTCCAGGACCCGCTCACCTCCCTCAACCCGGTTCTGACCATCGGCTACCAGATCATGGAGTCGCTTCGTATCCACACCGACATCCCGGAAAAGGGCCGAGAGGAGAGAGCGGTCGAGCTGCTCAAGCTGGTTGGAATCCCGGGGGCAACAAAGCGGCTCGACTCCTACCCGCACGAGCTCTCCGGGGGCATGCGCCAGCGAGTCATGATCGCCATGTCCCTCGCCTGCCGGCCGCGGGTGCTAATTGCCGACGAGCCCACCACGGCCCTCGACGTCACCATCCAAGCCCAAATCATCGAGTTGATACGCGACCTCCGCGAGAAGACCAACACCGCAGTCATCTGGATCACCCATGATCTGGGTGTCATCGCCGGGCTAGCAGATCGGGTGCTCGTCATGTACGGCGGGCTGATCGTGGAGGAGGCGCCCGTGGCCGAGCTCTACGCCCACCCCCAACATCCTTACACCGAAGGTCTCTTGGGGTCGATCCCCCGCCTCGATCAGAAGGGTTCGAAGCTCGTCAACATCAAGGGTCAACCGCCCAACCTGTACGAGAAGCCGACTAGCTGTCCATTCGCTCCCCGATGCCCTTATGTCTTCGACCGGTGCCGGGTCGAGAACCCGCCGCTGATCTCGATCTCGGAGAGCCACAGCACTGCTTGCTGGTGGGACATGGATAACAAGAGGCCACGAAATGGTGCCTGAGGTGGCTGGAAACGGTGGCGCCGCGGTGAGCTCGGGTCGAGAGGTTCTCGTCAGCGTCAAGGACCTGAAAAAGCACTTCCCGATCATGCAGGGCGTCTTTCGCCGGCAGGTGGGATCGGTTAAGGCCGTCGACGGGGTGACCTTCGATATCTACCGCGGCGAGACCCTGGGACTGGTCGGGGAAAGCGGATCCGGTAAGTCGACCACCGGCCGGGTCATATTGCAGCTCGACAAAGCCACCTCCGGAACCGTCAGTTTCGAAGGCCGGGATCTTTCCGCCCTTTCTTCCGGCGAGATGCGACGGCTGCGCCCCCAAATGCAGATGGTTTTCCAGGATCCGCATGCTTCCCTCAACCCGCGGATGACAGTCAGCTCCATCATCTCGGAGCCGTTGCGAGAGCACGATGAGGCGGGGGGCGATGACCGAGATGAGAAGGTCGATGAGCTGCTGGGGTTAGTCGGCCTAGCTCCGCGCCACGCCAATCGTTACCCCCACGAGTTTTCTGGCGGCCAGCGACAGCGAATCGGGATCGCCCGAGCGATCGCCCTCAATCCTGACTTCATCGTCTGTGACGAACCCATCGCCGCCCTCGATGTCTCCATCCAGGCGCAGGTGGTCAACCTGCTCGAAAACCTCCAGGACCTCCTCCGCCTCACATATCTATTCATTTCCCACGATCTCTCGATGATTCGTCACATCGCCGACCGGGTGGCGGTGATGTACCTGGGTCGGATTATGGAGTTGGCCGAATGCAACCGTCTTTACACCCATCCCCAACACCCCTACACCCGGGCGCTCCTTTCGGCGGTGCCGGTTCCCGATCCCCAGATCGAGGCGGTCCGGAGGCGGGTAATTCTGGAAGGCGACATCCCCAGCCCCGCCAATCCCCCGCCGGGATGTCCGTTCAACACCCGCTGCCCGATGGCCCAGGAACGTTGCGTGGAAGAGGTGCCAGAGTGGCGCCAAATCGAATCCGGCCATTGGGTGGCGTGCCATTTCGCCGAAGAAACGCCCGATACCTCGGTAATTACGGCCTCGTCGGGGCCAATCCTGACCGAGTCGGAGTAGGCCGAAAACGGGGCCCATTGGGGGCCAAGACAACCCGAGGCTGGTAAGTTCGTCTTCTGTCGGGCGCCCTCCGGCATACCGGCGCGTGTTCCGACATATGTTGGACGAATCTCTCTATGGAGGAGACAACTTAATGAAACGATGGCAATGGCTGAGCTTGTTCGCGGCCTTTGCGCTCTTTATCGCGGCCTGTGCCACGGGCACCACTGAAACGACCGCCGATGGAGGAACCGCAACCACCGCCGATGGAGCCGCCACTACCGCAGCCCCGACTGATACGACAGGGGCCGCCCCGACCGGAGAAGCCGGGCAGGGCGGGGACTTCCTCGCCTTCCAATGGCAGGGACCGTCTCAGGTCAACGCCTACCTATCGACCGGCACCAAGGATCTTCTGGCGGGTTCGCTCGTTCTCGAGCCCTTGGCGGAGTGGAGCCCGGGCGGCGAGTTGGTCCCGGCTTTGGCGGCCGAAATCCCCACCCAGGAAAACGGCGGCATCGCCGAGGACTACAGCTCGATCACCTGGACCCTGAAAGAAGGCCTCCTCTGGTCGGACGGAACCCCGGTGACGGCCGATGACGTGGTCTTCAGCTGGGAGTATTGCTCGAACGCGGAGACCGGCTGTGTGGCCGACTTCTCGACGGTCGAGAGCGTGGTGGCAGATGACGAGACCCATGCGACGATCAACTTCACCACCCCCCAACCGTTCCCGTTCATTCACTTTGTGAGCTACACCTATCCGGTCATCCAGCGGGCGCAATTCGCTGACTGCGTCGGAGCGGCGGCCAACGCCTGCACCGAGCAGAACTTCTCGCCCGTCGGCACCGGCCCCTACGTTGTCACCAACCTGGTGCCCGAGGACGTCGTCTCCTACGAGATGAACCCGAACTACCGGGGAATCCCCGAAGGCAAGCCGTTTTTCGGCACCGTCACGATTGAGGGTGGCGGCGACGCCGAGTCAACCGCCCGTTCGGTTCTCGAGATCGGCGAAGGCGACTACGCTTGGAACCTCCAGGTTGCTCCGGAGATCATCGCCCCCATGGAGGCCGCCGGCAACGGCGTCGTTCAGGTGGCGTTCACCTCGAACGTCGAGCACATCAACCTCAACCAGACCGATCCGGCCGATGACGGCAACCGCTCCGACTACGCCGGAGGATCTAACCCCAATCCGGTGTTCTTCAACAACCCCGACCTCGCCCGCGCCTTGTCGATGGCGATCAACCGGGAAGAGCTGGTGGCAGTCGGTTACGGACCCTCCGGTATCCCCACCTGCAACATCTGGCCGTCCGAGCCTGCCGTGTCCACCAACATGGACTGGTGCCTGACTCAGGACATCGAAGGGGCCAATGCCCTTCTCGATGAGATCGGGGCAGTCGACTCCGATGGCGACGGTGTTCGCGAGTGGAACGGGATCCCCCTTGAGTTCGATTACGTGACGTCGACCAACGCGGTCCGGCAGTCGAACCAGGCTTTGATCGAGAGCTACTGGGCGGAAATTGGCGTTGTCGCCAACATGAGGAATGAAGACGCAGGTCTCTTCTTCGACGGCACCGCTGCCAGCGATGCGTCGATCTGGAAGTTCTTCACGGACATCCAGATGTTCACCAACGGCTCCACCAGCCCTGACCCGCAGGGCTACATGGTGCAATACACCATCGAGCAGATTCCGGAGTCGACGAACAACTACGCCGGTGGAAACATCCCCCGCTACGCCAGCGAGGAGTACGACGCCGTGTTCGCGGAGCTGGAAGCAACCTCGCTCGAGGATCCAGCCCGGAATGAGTTGGTGATTCAGCTGAACGACCTGGTCGTCGGTGACGGCGCCATCATCCCTCTGATCCACCGCGGCAATGTCTCGGCATTTGCCAACTCCATCCAGGGAGTCGGCGATCTCAATGGCTGGGACTCCGAATACTGGAACATCGAAGAATGGACGCGCAGCTAACAGCTGCTCACCAACAGCTATGAACGACAAAGGAGCCTTTCGGAGTCATCTGAAAGGCTCCTTTGTCTATTGCTCGGTCACGTTGTAGGCCATGGCCCAATACATTCTCCGCCGCACACTCTTTGCCATACCCACGCTGATGGTTATCAGCCTGATCATCTTCGCAATCCTCGATTTGGCGCCCGGCGATCCCACCTCGCAACTGCCACTGACTCTTCCTGCCGAGGTACGCGAGAACATCCGCGAGTCGCTGGGGTTCAATGATCCGTTCTTGATCCAATGGTTGAAATGGATGCGGCTCATGTTTATCAACGAGCCTCTTCACGCCATCGAATCGGTTTTCAACGTTTGTTTTGGAGACTGCGCCGCTCGCGACCGGATCATTTCGTGGTCGTCTCGGGCACCGGCGATCGACATCATGTTTCAGCGCCTCCCACAGACTCTCTGGGTGCTGGGGCTGGCCTTCATCCTCGGGATCATCATCGCCATCCCGGTGGGAGTGCTTTCCGCTTACAAGCAGTACTCCCTCTTCGACAATGTCGGCACCCTCGGCACCATGGTCGGATTCTCGGCCCCGACCTTCTTCACCGGCCTATTGGCGATCGTCATCTTCAGCGTCACGCTGGGCTGGTTCCCCTCCTTCTACGACTCAACCCTCGTGGTCAATAGCTGGAGTTCCTTCCTCGCCCACCTGAAGCAGATGGCGATGCCGGTGGCCGTCCTTACCCTCTTCAACACCGCCGCCCTGAGCAGGTTCACCCGTGCCTCGGTCCTCGACAACCTCAACGACGACTACGTCCGGACGGCCCGGGCCAAGGGTCTCGGCGAGGGGCGAGTGGTGCTGACGCATGTGCTGCGCAACAGCCTGATCCCGGTGGTGACTCTGATCGCCCTGCAGGTGCCCGGGATCTTCGGCGGCGCCATCATCACCGAACAGATCTTCCGCATCAACGGGATCGGGGCCCTGTTGATCACGGCTATTGGCCAGTCCGACGTACCGATGGTCCAGACCCTCACCTTCATCTTCGCCGTCCTGATCGTCGTCTTCAACCTCCTGGCTGACATCACTTATGGCGTCTTGGATCCCCGAATTAGATACGATTGAGATAGGAGCCTGAGATAGCCACCACACAGGAGCGCGTTGAAACCCAGCCGGAGCTGAAGCCTCAGCATCCTGGGGAGAAACACCGATCCTTAAGGCAGGATGTTTGGCGGCAGTTCAAGCGTCACAAGGGCGCCATCGTCGGTCTGGTGCTTTTGGTACTGATTGTCTTGGCCAGCGTCGTCGGCCCCTTCTTCGCACAGGATCCCTATGCGATCGACACTCTTTCGGCGAACCAGGCTCCGTCGACCCAACACCTGTTGGGAACCGACAACCTGGGCCGCGACGTGCTAGCCCGGGTCCTTGTCGGGGGACGGATTTCATTGGCCGTGGGCTTTGCAGCCATGCTCGTCGGACTCTTCCTGGGGACGGCGATCGGAATCATCGCCGGGTTCTTCCATCGCCTCGACGGCGTTCTGATGCGGTTCACCGACCTCTTCCTCGCTCTGCCGATTCTCCCGCTGTTGCTGGTCGTGATCATGTTGTTCCGCGAAAGTCTCAAAGACGCCTTCGGGGAAAACGTCGGCATCTTCATCCTGGTTGTTTTCATCATCGGCGCTACTAGCTGGATGCAGACCGCCCGGGTGGTGCGGGGAGACGTCCTCTCGATCAAGGAAGAGGAGTTCGTCCTGGCGGCCCACAGCATCGGCACCCGCAAGCGCAACATCATCATGCGCCACATCCTCCCCAACACCCTTTCGCCCGTGATGGTCTCGGCGGCACTGGGAGTCGCAGCCGCCATCATTACTGAATCGGCGCTCTCATTCTTGGGGCTCGGGTTTCCGGCCAGCTTCCCCACCTGGGGTCGTCTGGTCTTCGACGGCCGCAACTATCTCCAGCTCAACGCCGCCTGGGTGCTGGCGCCGGGAGTGCTCATCATGCTGACGGTGATGAGCGTCAACTTCATCGGCGACGGAATCCGCGACGCTCTCGATCCCAAGCTTCGCAGCCGCTAACGCGCCTACATCAAACCTAAGGTTCTAGGCCGCGCTTTCCGCCGCCTAGAACATTAGGTTTGCAGATGGTGGACATCATTGACCGACATTTCGCAGCTGAGAACGCCCACGACGTCGAGGCGACACTCGCTACCTACACCGACGACATCGTTTGGGATGATGTCACTCATCCTCAGGCGCCCTTCCGGGGCAAAGAGGAGGTGGGTGCCGTTTACTCCTCGATTATCGATGCCATCCCCGACGTGCGCCTCGAATCGGTGAGGCGGTTCTCGGCCGAGGACGGCAAGTACGTCGTCGATGAGTCGATCCTTTCCGGCCATGTTGAAGGCGACTGGTCAGGAATGGCGGGAGGCGGAGCACCGGTCCGGGTGCGGATTCTCCACATCTTCGAGCTCCGTGACGGCCTGATCAGCTATGAAAACGCCTGGTTCGATGCCTCCGCCGTCCAACGCCAGATTCATGCTTGGCACGACTCCCGCTGACGCCTAGATCAGCCTCGCCGGGCCCTCTCCGTCCCTACCCACTACGAACCAGATCGCCTGCACCGGCACATCGCCCTTGTTGAAGAGTCGATGAGGTTGGGTGGAGTCGAAGGCGATCGAATCACCGGGGTGCAGGTCGTATTCCTGGAAGCCAATGCGGATACCGAGGGTTCCGGATATCACATATCCATACTCGCGGCCATGGTGTCGCATGAGCGATTCGTCGGGGGTGGAGGCGCCACCGACCTCGTAGATGGCGAGGAGGAAATCAACTCCGTGCTCGGAAGTGGCCGACAGCTCTTCCCAACGAACCCCGGAGTCGAGTTCGATTGCCTGTCGGTCGCCGGGGTGTACGAGGGGACTGGCCGCTCCGTTTCCCTCACTCGCCGCCCGCGGGCCCTGGTCGTAATCATCTCCCCTGATGACCCGATCGAGCGAGACGTTGAGCTCAGTGACAATCGCGTACAACGTGCCGACCGAGGGCTTTGATTGCCCACCCTCTAACTGGGAAATCAAGCTGGCCGACAAGCCGGTACGGCGAGCGAGCTCCCGCTGGCTGATGCCCGCTTTGGTCCGCTCTTCGCGCAGTCGATCTCCAATTCCCTCGAGCTTTTCGTAGAGATCGGCAGCTTTTTGAGTATCGGTCACATCAACATCCAGCCGCCGTCGACATAGAGGTTGACTCCGTTGACCGCCCGGTTCTCGAGAAGGAAAACGGTGGCTCCGACGATGTCCTCCATCGTGCACAGCTGCCCGGTAGGCGTTCGGCTCCGCACCGCTTCGAGCGGCTTGTCCTTCCAGAAAGGACTGTCACCGACGATTCCCGGATGGATGGCGTTGAATCGAATGGGGGCGAGCTCGATTGCCAGGGTGTGAATCAAGCTGCTGATGCCACCGTTGACGGTGGTGATGGTGGTCGAGCCCGGATAGGGTCGATCCTTGGCACGGCCACCGAATAGGACGACCGCGGCATCGGTGGAGAAGCGTGAAATCAGGGTGTGAATGGTCTCGGTATAACCGACCAACTTCATCGTCGTCAGGTTGATGGCGTCCGCGATCTTGTATTCCCTGATCGGGTTGTTGTCCCGGGCGATGCCAGCCATCACTAGCCGCGAAATGGGCCCCAGGCCCTCGAGCGCTCCCGCGATCGTTTCGGGCGCGGCCAGGTCGAAACCGAGGCCGGTGGTATTCCCGCCGATTTCGGAGGCAATCTGAGACGATCGTTCTGGGTCGCGCCCGGTGATCACCACCTGGGCACCGCGATCGGCATAGTGGCGGGCAATCTCCCGACCGAGGCCACCGGTGCCGCCCACAACTACGACTGAACCCTCGGCCATGGCATTCCTCTCTTGGGACCGACCAGCGAGGTTATCCACTTTCGGTCGTCGATGTGCAGTCCGGCTGACCACGAGCACTTTCGAAGGTCACAGTTCGGCGCTTTTGAGTAGTGTCACTGAGCAGTGACTGGCAATGTCGCCGTTCTGGGCCTGGGTCGAATGGGTGCGGCCATGGCTCGTCGGATCCATGGAAGCGGAGTCGAGGTGATCCTCTGGAACCGTGATCGGTCGAAGGCCGAGGCGATCTCACAGGAAATCGGCGCCAGCGTTGCCGATACCGCGGCTCAGGCCGCTGCCATAAGCGATTTTGTCCTTTCCAGTCTCGCCGACGATGAAGCGGTACAAGATGTCTATCTGGCGGCGAATGGAGTCGTCGAAGGCATCGGTGGGGGGACGATCGCCATCGATACCAGCACCGTCGATCCCGTCACGATTCTGCGTGTTGGAGAAGCCGTCGACCAGACCGGGGCCGAATTCATCGACTGCCCGGTGTCGGGGAGCGTCTCAACCGTCGAGGCAGGTGAGCTCACGGTCATGGCGGGCGGCGACGAGGTGGTGGTCAAGGAAGCAGAGCCACTGCTGGCCTCGATTGCCTCGCGGGTCATCCATGTCGGACCGCGGGGCGCCGGGGCGGCTTGCAAGCTCGCAGTCAACGGCCTCGTCCATGGTCTAAACATCGCACTCTCCGAGGCCTTGGTGCTGGCCGAGAAGGCAGGGGTGGAGCGGGGGACCGCCTACGAAGTTTTCGTTAGCGGAGCCGGCGGCGCCCCCTTCGTCAAGTACAAGCGACAGGCCTATGAGAACCCTGAGACAACTCCGGTCGCCTTCAGCCTCGACCTGGTGGCCAAGGATCTCGAATTGATCACAGGCCTCGCCAACAGGATCGGTGTCCCGATGAACCAGGCCCGGGTAGGGCTCGAGATCGTTCGGCGGGCGCTTGCGGCCGGTATGGGACCAAGGGATCTGAGCGCGATTGCGATTCTGCTGCGAGAAGGTCACGCTTGATGGCCGCGCACGTGGTGAAGGGCCACAAGGACCTCGAATTTGACACCCCTGAGGAGTTCCGCGGACGGAGCGAGGGCTATACCGCTGCCTCCATCGTCGACGAACCCGCCGGCGGGGTCCAGATGGGCTTTCGCGTTGCTCGGCTCGCAGCAGGGGGAGTCGTGGCGAGTCACGTTCACTCCTTCGAAGAATCGATTTACGTCATCGCCGGGGCCCTCGTCGCCGACACCGCCGAGGGAAGCGTCGAAATGTCGGAGGGCGACTATGGGCTCTTCCCCGTCGCCACCACTCATGGGTTCCGGAACCTCAGCGACCAGACGGCGGTTTTGGCTGAGATGAAGGCTCCCCTCCCCCGGCAACGATTCGGCTTCGACACGATGTTTCCCGAGGCGATGGTGGCCCGCGATCCGAAGTCGATCGACGTGCGCGATCCGAGAACCCGGGCCTATGGCCACATCTCCGCCGCCTCGATGGACCCTGCCCTCCAAACCCAGGATCGGCTGGCGGTAAGCGCCAGCATGCGCACCGCCTTGCTCCTCTACAGCGGGATCACGGTGAAGATGATGATCGACTCCGATTTAGGGGCCGACTTGTCGACGATGTTCATGGTCCAATATCAACAGGGCGGTTTCGCCGGCGCCCATGACCACCCATTGGAGGAGGCCTATCTGATCCTCGAGGGCTCGGTCGAAGCCACTTTCGATGATGACCGCTACGAGCTGGGGCCTGGTGATGTCGCCTGGGCCGGGGTCGGTTGCGTGCATGCTTTCCGCAACGTCGGAAGCGGGGTGGTTCGGTGGCTGGAAACTCAGGCACCCCAGCCGCCGCCCCGGTATTCCTATCGCTTTGCACGCGATTGGTCGTACCTCGAAACTGCCCTCGCAGGCCAGCCGGTCGAGAGATAAGGAGCAACAGATGGAATTTCCAGTCGCCACCAGTCCCGCTCCGGGTGTTATGGGCGTGGATTGGGAGATCCGCGTCGATTACGAGCGCCTTCGCCAACACCGGCTCGCCCGGGTGCGAAGCATGCTCGAGGAGTTCGACCTTGGAGCCCTGTTGCTCTTCGAAACGTCGAACATCCGCTATGCCACGGCCACTCAGATCGGCTACTGGGCCTTCAACAAGGGCGAGCGCTGGGCTCTGGTCACTCGCGAGGGGCGTCCCAAGATCTGGGACTTCGGTTCGGCCGCCAAGGCTCACCGCCTCCAGCTCCCCCACATGTACGACACGGAGAATTCGGTGGGCGGCAACACGGGCCTGCAAGGAGCAATCGGCCCCGAAACCGGGCTCCACTCCCGCGCCGTAAGGGAGATAAAGGCGGCGCTTGATGACGCTGGCGTGGGGATGGAAAACCTTGGTGTCGATTTGGCAGAAACGGCCGTCTTTCTCGCTTTGCAGAATGCGGGGCTGAGAGTGGTCGATGGGCAGCAGGCGATGATGCGCGCTCGGGAGATCAAGAGCCCAGACGAGATCGTCCTTCTCACCCAGGCCTGCGCCATGGTTGACGGGGTCTACCAGGACATTTTCGAGATGCTCAAGCCCGGCATCCGCGAGTCGGATGTAGTCGGGATGGCGCATGCGCGTCTCTTCGAGATGGGATCTGAGTTCGTGGAAGCGATCAACTCGATCGCCGGAGAGCGCTGCAGCCCTCATCCCCACGTGTTCAGCGATCGAATCATCAGACCGGGTGACCAGGCGTACTTCGACATCATCCACTCTTTCAACGGCTACCGCACCTGCTACTACCGCACCTTCGTCGTGGGACGGGCGACTCAGGCGCAGCGGGATGCCTTCAAACAGTCGCGGGAATGGATGGATGCCGCCATCGAACTGGTCAAGCCCGGGGCGACGACAGATCAAATTGCCAAGGTCTGGCCACGGGCAGAGGAGTTTGGCTTTGAGGACGAAATGGACGCTTTCGGGCTCCAGTTCGGCCACGGCGTAGGCGTCGGTCTCCACGAACGGCCGATCGTCAGCCGCCTCAATTCGCTCGAAACGCCGGTGGAGATCAAAGAAGGAATGCTCTTCGCCCTCGAGACCTACGCTCCGGCCGCCGACGGGCGCTCGGCTTCACGAATCGAGGAGGAAGTAGTCGTCACTCCTGACGGCTGCAAGGTGATCACCCTGTTCCCTTGCGAGGAGCTGATGGTGGCGAATGCCTACTGACGCCCGCTACGACTATGCCCTGCGGGAGCCGCGTCTTCCCGAACCAGTCGACACGACGCTCGTGGGAGCTGCGATTGATCTCGAAACGAGGCTGGGGATGTACCAAAGTCTCCATGAGCTCCGGCAGTTCGAGAAGCGTGCCTATGACCTGTTCCTCCAGAACCTGGTCAAGGGCACAAGCCACCTCTCCCTCGGCATGGAGGCGATTGCTACTGGCTTCGGGGCGGCGATGCGGCCCGATGATTACACCTTCGCCACTTATCGGGGCCATGCCCACGCCCTGGCGCGGGGCATGGACATGGGACAGGCGATGGCCGAGCTCCTCGGACGTGAAAACGGCGTTCTCGGGGGCAAAGGCGGCTCGATGCATCTCACCGATGTCTCGAAAGGCATGATGGGCTCTTACGCCATCATCGGGGCCCACCTCTGCGTCGCCAACGGCGCCGCTTGGTCGGCACAGATGAGGAAATCGGGCCAGGTGGCGGTCGCCTTCTTCGGCGACGGCACCACCAACATCGGCGCCTTTCACGAAGCCCTGAACCTGGCCTCGATCTGGAAGCTCCCGGTGGTTTTCGTTTGTGAGAACAACCTGTACATGGAGTACACGCCAATCGACGTGGTGACGGCGGTGACGAATCCGGCGGCAGGCCGAGCCCCCGCCTATGGCCTCGAGCCGGTGGTGGTCGATGGCAACGACCCCGATGCCGTATTTCTCACAGCTCGGATTGCACTTGCCAAGGCCAGAGGCGGCGATGGTCCCAGCCTGATCGAGGCCATCACTTATCGCTCCGGTGGTCATTCCCGCGCCGATCCCGGCAAATACCGACCCCAACGCGAGGTGGCGGCGTGGGCCGGACGGGACCCGATTCCCATGTATCACCAGCGCCTCCTCAGCCTGGGCACCCCCGAGGCCAGGCTGAGCTCGATCGAGCGCCAGGTAGCCGACGCCGTCGATACCGCCACGGAGTTTGCCAAGGCAGGCCGGGAGCCCGGAGAGGGATCTCTTCACACCGAGGTGTATGCCGACGGAGGATCGAAATGGCGGAACTGACCTATCGCGAGGCGGTGGCCTGGGGAATCGCCCAGGAAATGCGTCGCGATCCCAATCTGGTCATGTTGGGCGAGGACATCGCCGCCGCTGGCGGCGTATTCAAAACCACTGTCGGGCTCCTCGATGAGTTCGGTCCCGAACGTATTCGAGACACTCCGATTTCGGAGCAGGCGATCATCGGCGCCGCCATGGGCGCGGCGATGACCGGCATTCCTGTCATCGCCGAGATCATGTTCTCCGACTTCCTCGCCGTGTGCTGGGACATGATCGCCAACGAGATCGCCAAGAGCCGCTACATGACCGACGGTCAGGTGAGCTTTCCGCTCGTCATCCGGACCGCCAATGGCGGTGGCGTCCGCTTCGGAGCCCAGCACAGCCAGAGCGTGGAGAACTGGGCGATGATGATCCCCGGCCTCAAAGTCGTCGCCCCTTCCACTCCGGTCGACGTCATCGGACTCATGGCGGCCTCGATCAGGGATCCCGACCCAGTGGTCTTCTTCGAGCACAAGTCGTTGATGGCAACCAAAGCCGAAATTCCCGAAGGTGAAATCATTGATCAACTGGGCCAAGCCCGAGTTGTTCGTGATGGCGGTGACGTGACCATCGCCGCCCTCGCTCTCATGGTTCCTCGGGCCCTCGAAGCCGCGGCCGCCCTGGAGGCCGACGGCATCTCGGCCGAGGTGATCGACCTCAGATCGCTCGTTCCCCTCGACACCAATACTTTGCTCGCATCGGTTCAGAAGACCGGTCGCTTCTTCACAGTGGAAGAGAATCCGCGCCTGTGTGGATGGGGCGCGGAACTGGCATCGATTGTCTCCGAAGAATCGTTCTGGGCTCTCGATGGTCCCGTGGTCCGCATCACCACCCCCCACATCCCGCTACCAGCGGCGGCGGCCCTCGAGGATCTGGCGCTGCCCTCGGTCGACCGCATCTACGAGACCATCGTCAAGTCATTTGACGCCAGATGAGCTCAAAGTTTCTGCTCAAAGGTGGCTGCGTTCTCACCTTGGGATCGCGAACTCCAAATTTCTTGGAGGCTGATGTCCTGATCGAGGACGAACGCATCGCCGAGGTAGGGCCGGGCCTCCGGGCTCGCGACTCCGAACAGATCGACGCCCGCGACACCATCGTCATGCCGGGGTTCGTCGATGCTCATCGTCACGCCTGGAAGGCGCTCTTCCGCAACTCCGAGGTTGTGAGCTCCAAAGTGGAGCTTGAGGCCGATGATGTGTATGCCGCCACCCTCGTCGGGCTGCTCGGAGCCGCCGAGGCGGGAATTACGACGGTGGTCGACTGGGCGGATCATCGCTTCCCGGAGGCCGCCTTCGAAGCACACCGGGATGCCGGATTGCGAACCGTGCTGGCCAGCGATCGCAGCGAGCAGTTTCCCGTTACAGAGAGCGCCGCCACCGTTGCACATGCCTCCGACGATGCCGCTACCTGGGCGCGGGCACGAGAGGCGGGGCTTCGCATCCATGCCCACGCTCGCTCGGGAGGAACCATCGCTTCGTGGAGGGATGCTGGGCAACTCGGTCCCGATGTCACCTTGATCCATTGCTCGCATGCCAGTGACGCCGACCTCGATGCAGCCGTCTCTTCCAAGGCCTCGGTAGTGCTGACCCCCGCAGCCGAGATGAGCCAGGAATCGGTAACGCCCCCAATCCAGCGCATCATCGGTCGAGGGCTCCGGCCCGGACTGGGCGTAGATAATGCCGAAGTAGCGCCCGGCGATCTGTTCGCTCAGATGAGGTCGGTGATCTCCCTGCAGCACGCAACAGTCTTCGACTTGAAGCTGGCCGGCAAGGCCGGGCTGCCTCATCTGATGACGACCCGGGAGGTGATCCGGTACGCGACTCTCGACGGCGCCCGAGCCATTGGTCTTGGGAGCATCACCGGATCACTCGAGACGGGAAAGCAGGCCGACTTGATCGTCCTCCGAGCCGACCGACCCAACATCGCGCCGATTAATGATCCGATCGGAGCGGTGGTGTGGGGAATGGACACCTCAAATGTCGATTGGGTCTTTGTCGGCGGTCGACCACTGATGCGAAGCGGCAGCCTGACCGCGGATCAAGGAAGAGCGAGGGATCTGGCCATCAAGGCGCTGAATCGGCTGACGGAATCTGCGAGCGCACTCACCACCGCGTTCTCAGGAGAGGGCTCCTGACGATGGCCACTGCACCCTCCCGGGCCATTACTGCCTTCGTCGTCGCCTCCCGTTACATGCCGGTCTACCTGGCGATCGCTCTCCTGGTGATAGTCGCCGCCTTTTGGGTGCCAGCACTGTTGGGAGGAGTGGCGTTGAGCGCCATCGCCCCTTATGGGGCGTTATTGGCCATCACCGCCCTCGGTCAGATGCTGGTGATCATCACCGGAGGGATCGACCTCAGCGTCCCCGGCACCCTGACTTTGGCCGCGGCGATCATGGTCGGGATCGGGGGGCAATCGGATGAGAACATTCCCGTCGCCATCCTCGCCGCCATTGGCGCCGCC
The DNA here is from genome assembly GCA_036556085.1 of Acidimicrobiia bacterium. Taxonomy (GTDB): domain Bacteria; phylum Actinomycetota; class Acidimicrobiia; order Spongiisociales; family ZC4RG35; genus JACCTH01. The sequence continues at coordinate 21,821 of DATBKE010000077.1, forward strand.
GCCCTGATCGGACTTGTGAATGGAATCTTGATCGGCGGGCTCAAGCTCAACGCTCTGATTGTGACGCTGGCGGTGGGTCAGGTGGTTATTGGCGTAGTCAACCGCTACGGGCGCAGCTTCCCCGTGCAAGCCCAGGTGCCGGCGGGGTGGTCCCAGTGGACCTCCACCAGGATCCTGGGGGTAAGCCCCGTCTTCTGGCTGGGACTGGTCATCACCATCCTTTTGATGGTGGGCTTCCGGTACACCACGGTCGGCCGTCGCTTTCAAGTGGTCGGCGCCAACCCGGTGGCCTCTCATGTGGTCGGGGTGCGGGTCAACATCAACCAGATCTCGGCATACATGGTGGCGGCGATTCTCTATGCCACCGCGGGCGTGGCCCTGGCGGGACTGCTGCGCAGCCCGGGCGTCGCCGCCGGGGCGACCTACCTTCTCGGTCCGATCGCCGCCGTGGTAATTGGCGGCGCTTCTTTGACAGGCGGGCTCGCTAGCCCACTGTCGACCTTTGCTGCGGCCTTCTTCCTCACCGGACTCAACCAAATGATGAGGACGATCGGGCTTCCAACCGCTCTTCAGTTCGTCGTATTTGGCCTAGTCATCATCGGAGGAATGCTGGTTTCAGGAGATCGGATCATCAAAGGCGTGGAGCGTGTGCTTCGCGAGCGGAGACGGTCGGATCGCAGCGAAAGCAAGATTCTTGCGTAGAAATGACCGCGTTTCTGCGGTCATTTCTACGCAAGAACGGATCAAGGAGGAGAGAGTGAATCGAAAGACCGTTATTGGCGCCCTGGCGGTGTTCGCCTTGGTGGTCGCCGCCTGCACATCGGGCGGGACAGCGACCACGGCGGCCCCAGGCACGACCGCCAGCCCCGAGACCACCGCGGCACCCGCCACCACATCGGCGGAAACCACGGCGGCTCCGGCCACAACCGCCGCCTCCGGTGAAAATCCGCTGGCGGACTTCGACGAGGATCCCACAGCTGCCGACCCCGCTTTGGTCGAGAAGGCGCTCGGGCCCGTCGAACCGTCGGACGAAGCGAGCTGGAACATCGTTCTGGCCTCGATCGCCCGGGCCAACCAGGACCTGGATCAAGCGACCATCGACAAGGCGATGGAGTGCTGGGCCAACCAGGAGTGCGATACCGGAAGCGGCGGCGACCTGGTGATGGGTTATGCCGATGGAGGTGGCAACGAAGTCAACGTCTGGCGGTCGGTGAGCCATATGGAGGCGATTCTCCAAGCACTCACTTATCCCGAGATCGGAACCATCGTTTCCACAGCCGCCAACTTCGACCAGGACCCGGCAGTCCACGTCAACCAGCTTCGGTTCCTCATCCAGCGTGGAGTTGACTTCATCGTCGGATATCCCGACGTGGGAGCCCTTCTGGCGGAAGCCGTTCGCGAGGCCACCGCCGCTGGGATTCTCTACGTTCCGTTCTCGGCCGGTTATGTCGGGCTGCCGGACCAGGAAGGTGCCGCCATACCCGGCGAGGATTACCTGACGGTGGTGGGTGAAGACCTCTGCGCCCTCGGTGAGAGCTTCGCCGAAGTGCTCAACACCGGCGTCGGATCGGGAAATGTGGCGCTGCTCGGAGGTACACCCGGCAATGCCCTGTCTCTGGGCTGGCAACGATGCACGGTGTCTGCACTTTCCTCGGATCTTTCGCTGGTAAACCCACCGGCCAACGAGGACAGCACGACGGGTGATACCTCCTGGTTCCCACCCATCATCCCTGATGTGTTCCGGGGACTGCTGACCACCAATCCCGACATCAGCGGCTACGCCTACGAATATGCCGACGGGATCTGGTATGGGCTCCCGGTCTACGAGGAGCTGGGGATTCCGGTGACCAACCTCACCCTGGCCCTCCGCACCGACGAGCAGAACTTGTTCTGCGACTGGGCGGAGCGAGCTGACCCGACGTACAACATCTTCTACTCGGCGGGTGGCAACTTCCAGTCGCGGACTGGGGTGACGGCGGCGATGATGGCGCTCAAGGGAGCCGACATTCCCCCCGAGGTAGTGGTCCCCCATGTCATGCGCCAAGTGACGGCGGATGACTGCAACCCGGATCGACCCAACGAGGCCGTGTCCGGCACTTCCCTGGTGCCCGACAACGTGCTGTCGCTGATGTTTGGCGGATGACCGAACGCAATCCTGAAGGAGAGTCGATCGCCAGGCCCGTCCTGGCGTTAGAAGGAGTCTCCCGGCAGTTTGGAGCGGTGCGAGCGCTGACCGACGTCAGCTTCGAATGCCGCGCCGGCGAGGTCCACGCCCTGGTGGGCGAGAACGGCTCCGGAAAATCGACTCTCCTCGGGATTGCCAGCGGCTTTGTAAAGCCGGACCGGGGAAGCGTTCACATCGGAGGAGTCCGGTTGCGCCGCGATTCCCCGGCCCTGGCGAGAAAGCTCGGCCTGGCGATGGCCTACCAAGACACCTCGCTGGTCCAGATGGAGCCGGTGAAGAACAACCTCTTTCTGGCAGCGCGGCCCGAGAAAAGACCTCCCTTCTGGCAACGGAAGAAATGGGCCCGCCAGCTTTTGACCGAGTTCGACCTCGATCTCGAGCTTTTCCCGGATTCTCCGGCCGGCTTTCTCACCCTCGCCGAGCGGCAGATGTTCGAGGTCGCCAAAGCATTGGCGACAGACCCCAAGGTCCTGCTGCTCGATGAGCCGACCACCGCGTTGGGTCCGGACGAGGTAGAGGCGCTGCATCGCACGGTGGCGAAGTGTCGGGATCGCGGGGTAGGCATTGTTTATGTGAGTCATCGCCTGCCCGAGGTCCTCGAGATCGCCGATCGCATCACCGTGCTCCGAGACGGCCGCAATCGGGGCACTTTTGAAGCCCGAGCCACCAGCGAGTCCGAGCTAGTCGAGCTGATCGTGGGGCGGCCTTTCGAAGCCGCCTTCCCGCCCGCAGGTTCCCAAGCTTTCGAACGCAAGGTGGTGCTGCGGGTCGAGGGGCTCCAGGGCCAGTCATTCGGGCCGCTCAGCTTCATCCTGGAGAGCGGCGAGATCGTGGGGATCGCCGGGGCTGAGGGCAACGGACAACCCCAGCTCTTCGACTGCCTGGCAGGAAGGGTGCCCCCCCGGGCGGGGAAAGTGGTGTGCGAGGGGAAGGAACTGAATTTGATCTCGACCCATGAAGCCGTGGGGGCGGGACTGATGCTTCTCCCCGGCGACCGCAAGAGGGAGGCCCTGGCAGCGGTGCTGGGAGTGAGGGTCAACACCACGGTCCAGGCATTGCGTCAGTTCGCCACCTTGGGTTTCTTGCGGAGGAAGGCGGAGAAGCGTCAAGTCGCCCGGCTCGTCGACCAACTCGAGATCCGGACACCATCTCTGGATCAACCGGTCGAGTTTCTATCGGGCGGCAATCAGCAGAAGGTGTCTGTCGCCCGCTCCTTCCTGAGGAAACCAGCCGTCATCTTGGCCTACGAGCCCACCCAGGGGGTAGATGTGGGCTCGAGATTTGACATCTACCGGGCCCTCCGCCAGCGGAGTGACGAAGGCGCAGCGCTACTGGTCAAGTCGAGCGACCCCATCGAGCTCTCCGGCCTCTGCGATCGAGTGCTGGTCATGTCCCGGGGAACGATCGTCGAGGAAATCCCTGGCGAGGAGCTCGACGAACGCCGCATCACTGAAGCCATCGTCCGCGGTCCCGGGCTCTCCAAAGCCGGCCGCTCGCCGCTCGGAGTCGCCATGCCCTCGGCCGCCAAAACCCGGTCGGCATGACCACCAGAACCGATGCGACGAGGCAGGTGGTCCGCAAAGTCATTCGCGACGCCCGCGACAAGAACAAATGGCGCAAGATCGTCCGCTTCCGGCTGTGGATGCCCATCGCCCTCCAGATTCTCCTCGTCGGAGGCCTCCTCTGGTTCACCAACACCAGATTCCCGGGCTTCATCAACACCACCAACGTCAACCAGATCCTCATCCTGGCGCTGCCCCTGATCGTCGCCACTATGGCCCAGACGCACGCCCTCTTGGTTGGCTATCTCGATCTCTCGGTGGGGGCGATGATCAGCCTCGGCGTCGTCATCGGGTCTTACCTCATCGCCACCGACGCCACGACCTCGGCGATTTTCCAGGGAGTGGGAGTCGTTCTCCTCTGTGGCCTGGTGCTGGGCCTGGTGAACGCCGGGCTAGTGCGAGGGGTGAAGATTCCATCGATCATCGCCACTCTGGCGACCATGAGCATTCTCGATGGAGTCTCGCTGACCTTGCGACCCACCGCCCAAGGCGCCATCAACGGGGGCTTCGTGTCGTTCCTCCGGACCAGTGTTGGGCCTATCCCCATGGCCTTCATCGTGCTCGCCATAGGCGCGGCTCTGATGGACGTATGGCTGCACGCATCCGGTTCCGGGCTGGCGGTCAGGGCTGTCGGCTTTGACGACCGCTCGGCGAAACGGGGTGGGGTGCCCACGACCTGGATCCGGGTTCGAGCCCTCCTCTTCGCCGGCTTTCTGGCTGCAGTCGCCTCCTTCTTGGTGATGGCCCGTACCCCGGTCGGCAACGCTTCGGTGGGGTCCACCTTCGCTCTCAATAGCATCACCGCCGCCGTTCTCGGTGGGGCGTCGCTAGCCGGAGGTCGGGCCACGTTCGTCGGGGGGACCGTGGCCGCGCTGCTTCTCGCCCTGATCCTGACAGTCCTCCCTTATCTCGGGCTTTCGCCCACCGACGGGTCAATGATCATCGGGGCTCTGGTGTTGCTTGGGATCGTCCTCTTCCAGGCGGGAGACATGAAGGAGCTCGTGAAGAGGAACTTCCGGCGGGCCCGCCGGCTCGTTATCGGCAGCCGGCCGCCGAAGGCGGCGGTGGTCCCCGACTTCTACACGGGCGGCAGCGACTTTCGGTCGGTGCCGACGGGTAGGAAGGTGATCAAGGGCGGCACGATTCTCACCCTCGACCCCAATCTGGGGGACTTCTCGAACGGCGACGTTGTCATCGAGGGCGAGACGATCGTGGCAGTGGGGCCGGGCCAGGCAAACGGGGAGGTAGACGTTATCGATGCCACCGGCATGATCGTCATGCCCGGGTTTGTTGATACCCATCGTCACATTTGGGAGGGACTACTCCGCAACATCGGGACCGATGTTCCTCTGGAGGGCCGGACAAGCTACATCTCCTTCGTCCTCCACAAACTTGCGCCCGCCTTTAGCCCGGAAGATGCCTACGTCGGAAATCTGATCTCAGCCCTGGGGGCGATCGATGCCGGAATCACCACCCTCCTCGATTGGTCTCATATTCAGGCATCACCCGAGCACACCGATGCAGTCATCAAAGCATTGGAGGACTCGGGGCTGCGAGCCGTGTTTGCCTACGGCTTCCCCTGGTGGGGCAAGTGGGAGGAGCGCCAGCCCAGCTGGTTCGTCCGCGCCGCCACCGAGCATTTCTCGACCAAGGACCAAAAGCTGACTTTGGCCCTAGCGGCCCCGGGCCCCGAGTTCACCGACTTCGAGGTGTCACGCGACCATTGGAAGCTTGCCCGGGAAACCGGAGCTCGGATCACCACCCACGTCGGAGTCGGGAGCTATGGCCAGGACGCCAAAGTCCAACGCTTCGGCGAGGCTGGACTGCTGGGACCTGACACCACCTATATCCACTGCACGACCCTCAACGACACCGAGATCTCGATGATCGTCGATACGGGAGGGACGGTGTCCCTTGCCTCCCCAGTGGAGATGATGATGGGCCACGGAATGCCGCCAATCCAGAAGTTCCTTGATCGTGGCCTGCGGCCGAGCCTGAGCGTCGACGTCGAAACGAACGTCCCCGCGGATATGTTCAATCAAATGCGCTCGGTCCTCCCGTTGCAGCGGGCCCAGGCGGCGCAGATGGGGAAGCATCCGGTCGAGGCGCGCGAGGTCCTCGCCTATGCCACCATCGAGGGAGCGCGGGCCAACGGCCTCGACGCCAAGATTGGGACGTTGACCCCGGGCAAGAAAGCCGACATGATTCTGCTCCGCACCGACCGCATGAACGTCACCCCGCTCAATGATCCCTCCACCGCTGTCGTCACCGGCATGGACACGAGCAATGTCGACACGGTGATCATCGGAGGACGGGTGATGAAGCAGGGAGGAAAGCTTCTCCACGTCGACTGGCCCGCGGTACGCGCCAGCGCGCTGGCCGCCCGCGACCGGGTCATCGAAAAGTCGGGCTTCAAGCTCCCCAAGATCTGAGCGTTGCGAAACCTAAGGTTCCCGCATGCGGAAACCGCATGCTGGAACCTTAGGTTTGCGGTGGTGAGCCCGGGAAGCTCTCGCGTCCTCGTAGTGGGGGCGGGGGTCTCGGGACTGACATGTGCGGTATCGATCCAGGAGGCAGGCCACCCGACCCGGATCGTCACTGCAGCTCTCCCCACCGCGACCACATCGATGATGGCGGCTGCCGTTTGGACAATTCCGGGCACCGCGCCCGGATCACGGTCCTTCGAGTGGGCACTGGTCAGCCGGGCCAGATTCTCTCAGCTCGCCGAGGAGCCGGCCTCCGGGGTGTCGCCCCTGGTGCAACGGGAACTCGAAACCGATCCCATCCAGTCGGACGGTTGGGAGGAACACTTCCCCTGGATCCGGGCCCTTGACGCAAACGAGATTCCGGTCGGGTACTCAGGTGGTTGGAGAATCGATGGCTTCCTGATCGATCCCACTATTTATCTGCCTTGGCTTCAGGCTCGCTTCGAGGAAGGAGGGGGGCTGATCGAAGTCGGACACGTGAGTTCTCTCGATCAACAGGAGGCCGATGTGCTGGTCAATTGCACCGGCCTGGGGGCCCGGGAGCTGTGCGGAGACCGAGATCTCCTTCCGGTCAGAGGACAAATCGTGGCCGTGCGCGCCCCCGCCATTCAGGAGGGAATCTCCTACGAAGGGGACCCCGACCGAATTCGCTATGTCTACCCCCGCCGGAAGGAGGTGATCCTTGGCGGTACGCGGGAAGCGGGGAACGACAATTTGCATCCCGATTCCCAGACAACCGAACGCATCCTTCGGGACTGCGCGGCACTTGTGCCGCTATTGGATGGCGCCGAACTCATCGAATCGAGGGTGGGAATCCGGCCCGGCCGGTCGGAGGTACGCCTTGGGATTGACCGTCTGGCGTACGGCCGCCCGGTGATTCATAACTACGGGCACGGCGGGCAAGGCTTCTTGCTGTCTTGGGGATGCGCGGATGAAGTCGTGCGTCTGGTTCAGTCGGAGGTCGAGCGCTGATGGCGCATCGCCCAGACGATGCGAACCGCCG
>DATBKE010000078.1:0-5761 GCA_036556085.1 Acidimicrobiia bacterium
CCCCGGAAACCTGGGAACCATGATCCGCACCGCCGCAGCATTCGGACTCGATGTTGCTGTCTTGGGCGGGGCCGATCCATGGTCGCCGAAGACCTTGCGCGCCGCCGCCGGGGCCCACTTTCACACCTCGGTGGTCGAGATCGAGCGACTTCAAGAGGTCGACGCGGCCAAGGTCGCCACAGTCCTCAAAAACGGCGACCCGCCACGTGCTCTGCCCAGCGGCCGGCTGGCTTTGCTTATTGGTAGCGAGGCTCACGGGCTTTCCCCGGAGGCGCTGGCCTCGGCTGATGTCCGGATCTCGATCCCGATGCCCGGCGGAATCGAAAGTCTCAATGCGGCCGCGGCGGCTGCGATCCTTTGTTACGAGGTTGCGAGACGCAAAGGCGCGTAACCCGGTCACATCAATCCTTGATCCTCGTGAGTCTCCGATCTGGTAGGGATACCCTCGGCGGCCATTCCGAGAGGATTCATGATGAACCGATTAGAGGAGGCGAGGGCCGCCGCCGCCCGGTCCGAATGGGCTCGGGCCTATGAGAACTTCTCGGCCGCCGATGCCACCGACCATTCACTTGACCTAGCTGACATCCCTCTTTTCGCTGATACCGCTTTTTTCCTCGGCAAGACCGAGGAAGCCATCGAGCTCTATCAAAGGGCTCATCAGGGATACCTCGAAGCCGGCGATTTAGTCCAGGCCATTCGCCAGGTCTTCTGGCTCGTCCTTCACAATGTGAACCGGGGTGACTTCGCCCAGGGAGGGGGATGGCTTGCACGGGGCCAACGACTGGTCGCAGGCTCGGATGAGGCCTCAATCGAACGGGCCTATATGTTGGCTCCGGTCGCCTTTCGGCAGGTGGTGTTCGATCACGACCTCCAGGGCGGGTATGAAAAAGCAAGAAGTGTCGCCGAACTCGCCCGGCGCTTCGGCGACAACAACCTTTTCGCTCTAGCCCTGAACGTGCAGGGGCGCTCTCAATTGCTTTCCGGGGAAACCACGAACGGCCTGGAGCTGCTCGACGAGGCAATGGTTACGGTCCTCAGCGGAGGTGTCTCCGCCCTCGTGGCAGGCATCGTCTATTGCTCATTGATCGCAGCTTGCTTCGACATTTCCGAATTGAAGAGAGCAGAAGAGTGGACGGAAGCGTTGACACGATGGTGCGATCGTCAGAAGGGCATGGTGGCGTTTAACGGTGAATGCCTGGTCCGCAGGGCGGCCATCGCTCAGTTGCGAGGTGACTGGAAGACAGCTGCCCATGAGGCCCGTCTGGGCCGGGAGAAGGCGGAGCTAGCTGCCGACCGGTACATGACCGGTTTGGCCATCTACCAGGAAGCGGAGATTCACCGATTGCGAGGTGAGTTCGAACCTGCCGAGGTCGGCTATCAGACGGCAACTGCCTGGGGAGTCGAGCCCCAGCCCGGCCTCTCCCTCCTGAGGCTTGGCCAAGGCAGGGTCGAGAAGGCGGTGGCATCAATCCGTCGAGTGCTCTCGGAGGTGGTCGACCCTGTCCATCGAGCCCGCCTCCTTCCGGCCGCGGTTGAGATCATGATCGAAGAGGGCGACCTTGCCTCTGCCCGCAAATCCGCCGACGAACTTCATGGGCTCGCTCTGGCCATACCTACGCCGGGACTGGAGGCCACCGCCGAACACTCTCGGGGCAGGGTCCTGCTCTCCGAGGAGCAATTCCTCAAAAGTCTCGGTCCCTTGGGCCAGGCGGCGAGGATTTGGGGTGTGTTGGGCGTTCCCTATGAGCAAGCTCGGGTGCAGGCCCTGCTGGCAGAGGCGTATTCCTTAGTGGGCGATGACGACGCGGCGGCGATGAACCTAACCGCGGCCAAGGAAACCTTTACGAGGCTCGGCGCCGTTCCCGATCTGAGCCGGATGGCGCGGTCAGCTCAGCCGGAACCTCATGGCCTGACACCGCGGGAGATAGAAGTGATACGGCTCCTAGCGACTGGAATGACAAATCAGGCGATTGCAGATCAGCTTTACCTCTCCGTAAGAACGGTCAACCGGCACGTCAGCAACATCTTCTCCAAGCTGGGGGTTTCTTCGCGGGCCGCCGCCACCGCGTACGCTGTGCGAAGCCACCTCGCCTGACTGGTTAAAACTAACCATTTGAGGGCGTCGCCAATTGGTGCGTCTCGCCGAAGTCAGACCTGACTGTTTCTCGTACGTTCTCCCTGATGGACGCCGGAAACCGAAGAGTGCGAACGGAGACTTTGACATGACCTCAGCAGGAATCGACACCGTCGTAGTGGGCGGCGGCCAGGCGGGACTGGCTGCCGGCTACCACTTACAGAGGCTGGGAATTCCATTTGTAATCCTCGATTCCGCCGCCCGGGTCGGGGATGCCTGGCGCCAACGCTGGGACTCACTCCGGCTCTTCACGCCTGCCCGCTACGACAGACTTCCGGGAATGCGTTTTCCCGCCGGCTTGACCTACTTTCCCACCAAAGACGAGATGGCGGACTACCTGGAGTCTTATGCCCAGCATTTCGACCTTCCAGTCCGAAGCGACACCAGGGTTGATGAAATCACGGCGACCCCCAACGGGTTTGTGATTCGCTCGGGATCGGACAAGTTCGAAGCTAACAACGTGGTCATTGCCATGGGAAACCAGATCCCGCGGATTCCGGTCTACGCGACCGAGTTGCATCCGGGAATCCTCCAGCTCCACTCTCTCCACTACCGCAATCCCAACCAATTTCGACCCGGTGAGGTACTGGTGGTTGGCGCGGGGAATTCCGGTGCCGAGGTGGCGATGGATGCGGTAGCCAGCCGAAAGACCTGGCTCTCGGGTGAGCATCCGGGGCAAATGCCGTTTCCAATAAACCGGGTCAGTGCCGCCACGGTCATGCCGTTGGCTCGGCAGGTTCTTCATCGAGTGCTGAATACGAGTACCCCAATCGGCCGCAAGGCGAGACCCAAGATTCTTGGTCACGGGGCTCCGCTGATGAGAACGAAGGCCAAGCACTTGTCAGCTGCGGGAGTGGCCAGGGTTCCCCGCACAATCGGAGCCAGAGACGGTCTGCCGCTTTTAGAAACCGGAGGGACCCTGGATGTTGCCAACGTGGTTTGGTGCACAGGATTTCGGCCCGATTTCTCGTACATCGATTTGCCGATCTTCGACGAACGCGAGCCGAGACACCGCCGGGGGATTGTTCCTGAAGCGCCCGGCCTCTATTTCGTTGGTCTCGACTTCCTCTATTCACTGAGCTCTTCGCAGATCAATGGAATCGACCGAGATGCCCGGCATGTCGCGATGGCCATCAGCAAGTCTGCTCAGTCGGGGGAGAACCCCGCCCGGGCATTCGAGTCGGCAAAGGGTGACTAGCCAAAACAGGAGTCACTCTTCCCCTCTGCCTTGACGCTGGGTTCAGGCTTCCATAGTCTCGGCGGGCTTGAACGCCAGACAGGCGTTCCGACCAGGGAGGTATGGGAGTGGGCAAAAAGAGATTGCTCATCGTTGGATTGTGCACCGTCGCGGTGTTGGCGCTGTTAGCCGGCACAGCATTAGCCGGTGAAGTAACCGGAAGCGGTCAGAACTCAGAACAGAATCAAGGGGTGTCTTGGTGCTCCTTTTCGGGATTGAATGACGATCCGGGCGCGTCGACCGATCCTGAAGTAAACCCCGAGCTCATACCCAACGGTCCTGGCGGCCAGTCCCAGTCCTTCGGGCAGGATGTCAGGCTTGGGTTTGGCAATCCTCATGAGTTCAATCCTGGGATGGCCTGCAATCCGAACCATGCGCCTGAGTTCGGGTTCCCGCCCCAGCCGAACCGAACCAAGAGCCACCCTTCGTTCCCTAAGCCATAGTTCTGGCGCCAACTATCTAACAAATAGACCAGCCCTATGGGGCTGGTCTATTTAGTTATTGGGCAAAGGGATCGTTCGGTAACCTTCCTCGCCCATGAATCTGCCCGAGCACCTCGCTGTAGCCGAAGTGACCATTCAGGCTGCGAGAACCGTGGCAGACCTCGACGAAGTCGAAAAGAAGCTGTTGGGGAGGAATAGCCCCATCGGCGAGGCACGCAGAGGACTAGGCAAGCTCGATCCCTCGGAGCGGCCCGCTGCAGGAGCCGAGGTCAATCGGGTCTCGGCCGAAATCAGTGGGCTGCTCGCCCAGAAGAGAGCCGAATTGGAGCGAGCAACCGCTGACCTGCTCTTGGTCAACGATTCTGTTGACGTCACGGTCGAGCGCTGGACACTCAGCCAGGGCACCGAGCACCTGGTCCAGCAAACCATCGATGAGGTCTGCAACATATTCATCGGGCTCGGATACCGGGTAGAACAGGGACCCGAAGCCGAGCTGGCCTGGTTCAACTTCGACGCTCTCAACACTCCTCCCCACCACCCCTCCCGGTTCGAATCTGACACCCTCTATCTCGATTTCGGCGACCCGGCCGATGAGGTGCTTTTGCGTACTCACACCTCTCCCATGCAGGTGCGGTACATGCAGTCGCAGAAACCCCCGCTTTATGTCGTGGTTCCAGGCAAAACATTTCGATCCGACACCATCGATGCCAGCCATCTGCCCGTGTTCCATCAGATCGAGGGACTGGCGGTCGATTCCGGGATCGTTTTCTCGGACTTGAAGGGGACCCTGGCCCATTTCGCCCGCGAGTTCTTCGGCCGTGAGCAACGGATTCGCCTGCGGCCGAGCTTCTTTCCCTTCACCGAGCCGTCGGCAGAGCTGGACGTTTCCTGCTTCGTTTGCGGGGGAGCTGCCGCCTCATGCCGACTTTGCGGCGGAAGCGGCTGGTTGGAGATGGCCGGGTGCGGGATGGTCGATCCCAACGTCTTGGACATGGCTGGACACGACTCCCAAACTCTTTCCGGGTTTGCCTTCGGTATGGGTGTGGAGCGCCTGGCAATGGTGCGTCACGGGATCTCGAACATCCGCGTCTTCATCGACAACGACCTGCGCGCTCTCCGGCAGTTCCGATGAAGGTCTCACTCCGCTGGCTCGCCGAGTTCATAGACCTCCCCGATCCCGATCCCCAGGAAGTGCAACGAGCCCTCAACTCCCTAGGCCTCAAAGTTGAAAGCGCTACCGAGCTGGCGGCCGAGTGGAGCGGGGTCTTTGTCGGAGTGGTGGAGTCGATCAGGCCTCACCCCAACGCCGACAAGGTGCGCTTGTGCCTCGTTACCACAGGAGAGGACCCCATCGAGGTGGTTTGCGGCGCCTGGAACTTCGAGGAAGGGGCCAAGGTCGCCTTCGCAGTTCCCGGTGCCACGCTGGCCGGCGGGTTTCAAATCGGAAAGCGGACAATCCGTGGAGTTGAGTCGCAGGGGATGATCTGCTCTGAACGAGAGCTCGGCCTTGGCGCCGATCACGAGGGCATCCTCGTGCTGGACCCGGACACCGAGGTTGGGAGGCCGTTCGAAGACGTTGTTGATCTCCCCGACTATGTATTCGACCTAGAGATCACCTCGAACCGGCCCGATCAGATGTCGATACTGGGAGTAGCCCGGGAACTGGCCGCTTTCTACGAGGTGCCCTACCGACTTCCACCGATCGAAGTCGCCGGCGCAGACGAGGCCCTCCGGACCAAAGTCCGTGTCGTCGATACCGATGGTTGTTATCGATTCGTCGCTCGCGAGCTCTTCGGCGTCAACGTCAAACCCTCCCCCCTGAAGATTCGCCAGCGCCTGAAGGCGGCGGGAATCCGACCCATCTCCAACATCGTCGATGTAACCAACTACGTCATGCTGGAGCTGGGTCAGCCCCTCCACGCTTTTGACTTCGACCGCCTGGCCGCG
>DATBKE010000079.1:0-13135 GCA_036556085.1 Acidimicrobiia bacterium
AGCGATGAGCACAAACAGACTTACGACCTGGCTCACCGCTGGCTTTGGGACTCGATCGAGGCGACCGGGCCGGGTGTGACCACCGCCGATGTCGCTTCCAAGTGGCCTTCGGCCAAAGAGGTTTGGGGCTACGAGGAGGAAGACCAGGCGGCGGCGAACTTCTGGGGCCACGGCCTTGGCCTCGCCCAGTACGACCCGCCCGTGATATCCCGAATCTGGTCGCTCGATCACCCGGTTGAGATCCAGCCGGGCATGACGTTTGCGCTCGAGACGCAGCACGGCAAGCTCCATGATCACGGGGTCCGGCTCGAGGAGATGCTCTACGTCACCGACACCGGGATCGAGATGGTGTCGAGCTATGCCAGCCACGAGATCATTACGGTGAATTGATCCGAGGTTGATCACAACTCTCGACGAACCCTCGGCTCTCGATCCCGAACGCGTCGGCGCCAAGGCGACAGCGTTGGCCATTGCCCGTCACGACGGACTTCCCGTCCTCCCCGGATTCATCGTCGAATCCTCCGCATCTCGACACCACCTGCAGCTGGGGGCATCGACCCTGGCGGCTCGAGGTTCCGGTGGCGCTCGGCTGGCAGTGAGCTCGGAGCCCATCGCCGACGCGCATCGGATCATCGACGCCGGGAGGAAGCTATCGGCCAATCTGGCGGTCCGCTCCTCCTGCCAGCTTGAGTCGAGCGGATACTGGGCCGGGGCCTTCACCTCATACATCGGAATTACTCCCGAGGAGCTGCCCAAGGCAATTGCCGGCTGCTGGGCCTCCGTTTTCTCCGTCGACGCCCTCGCCCGCCAGAGCAACATTGGAATCGCGCCCGGCACGTTACCGATGGCGGTTCTGGTGCAGCCGGCGATTGAACCGGTGGTCGGGGGAGTGGCCGAGGTCACACCCGATGGGACCCTCCGGGTCGAGGCGGTGGCGGGTTCCCCGGCCCGGCTGCTCCAGGGATGGGAAAGGGGAGTGGTCGCAACCAAGGGAGAAGGATGGGAGGGCGGGGAGGCCATCGCCCTCGTCGGAGCCGAGATGGTCGACGATCTCGGGGCGGCCCTCGAAAAGGCCTGCGAGCGCTATGGCTATGACCGGTGCGAATGGGGCCGCGCCTCTTCGTTGTGGATCCTTCAGCTACAAAAGATGGAAAAGCGCGAGCCCAGCGCCTGGGAGTCTTCGAAGCTTGCGGCAGTCCTCGCTCAGGGGGATCGATACCAGGGCATCGCCGTGGCGAACGGAATCGGGATCGGTCCCCGGCATCATGTAGATGGAGCAGACCCGAAGGCGCCAGCCGCGGGCGCGGTGGTCACCGCTTCGACCGCCCTCCCCAGCCTCGCCCAGCTGATCTGGGGGGCCGCCGGCCTCGTCACCGACCGCGGCAGCCCCGCCGCTCATATATTTGAGGCAGCGAGATCGCTCGGTGTGCCGGCGGTGTGCGCTGTCGATCTCGGACCAGCTACCGACCAAATCATCGCGGTCGACGGCTACTCGGGGGTGGTGGCCACTGTTCCGGTGGCGCCAATCCCATAGAGGCGGGCGGCGGTTCCGCCGCCGATGGCGGCTCGGTCGTCGTTGTCGAGGCCCTCTGTGTCCGCAATCAGACCCACTGGATCGGCCTCGCTCATGTCGAAGGGATAGTCGGTGCCCAGGAGGACGTGGTCGGCACCCACCACTTCCACCAGGTGCCGCAGATAGAGCGGTTGGAAGACGACGGTGTCGAAATAGAGCATCCGCATGTAATGGCTCGGAGGGTGATCGGGGATATGCGATCGGGTCTCGGGACGCACTTTCCAGGTGTGGTCGGCGCGCGAGGCATAGAAGGGCAGATAGCCACCTCCGTGCAAGAGGATCACTTTTAGATCCGGATGCTCCTTGAAGAGCCCACTGAAAATCAACCGGGTCGCAGCCACCATCGTCTCCAACGGATTGCCGATGCAATTGACCAGGAAGTAATCCCCCAAACGCTGGCTTTCCGGATACCCGTTGGGATGGATGATGACCGGGACGCCTTTGGCCTCCACCGCCGCCCAGAAAGGCCGGAAGCGGGGCTCGTCGAGATTGGCGCCGTCGACCGTTCCCCCGATTTGGAGTCCTTTGAACCCAAGCTGGTCGACGGCTCGGTCCATCTCGGCGATCGCCAGATCGACGTCTTGGAGAGGAACGGTCGCCCCCAGGGCGACGAAGCGGTCCGGGTGGGCCGCCGCTGCCGCCGCCAGATTGTCGTTCTGGATCCGGGCCGACTCCGCCCCGCGTGGCCCCGGTGCCCAGTAAAAGTACTCGGAGACGAAGGTGGAGAGCCCTTGGGTGTCGATGCCCATCCGATCCAGTGCCTCGATTCGCAACGCCGGATCGGTGAGGGCCGGAAGGATGCCCTCCACCATATTGACGTTGTGCGCCGCCGAATCGGCCCCCATGAAAAAGTCGTAGGGCTCGTGTTCGGGACGGCGATAGCCATCGACTGCTGACCTGCTCGCCGGAGTGGCGAGATGAGAATGGATGTCGATCGTGGTCATCGGCTTTCGGGATCGGGCACGTCAACGATGCTTGCGGTCCGAGCCCAGGCCGGCTCGCCGACCTCGCTGATGTGGGGGCGATCGGAGGCGGTAATCCAGAAACCGATCAGCGAAGCCGGGATCTCGGGATGCGGGTTCAGGGCTCGATGGACCACGCCGATCGGTTCGGTGTATACGTCGCCCGCCGAGTAATGCTCGTTTTGACCCTCGTACTGAAGGGTGATGATCCCGCGGAGCAAGGCGAAGTAGACGACCCCGTTGTGGACGTGCCAAGAGGCGGTTTTCCCGGGATTGAGCTCCGAGAGCTGGATGTTGATCCGTGAGTCGGAATCGCGGGGCAGACGAGTTTCGATTTGATCGAAAAGCACCTGACGCACATGGCTACCGCCTTCGGGCACCAAGCCGATGATCTGGAGTGCGAGTGTGGCAGGGTCGACGGTGAAGCTGGGCATGGCACTCTCCTCGGGATTTGCTCTCCTCTAGGACAACAAGACGATGGTTGCTCCAGTCAGCACCAACACTGCCCCAGCGAAGAAACGCGGGTTCATCCGCTCAAGCGGTTGGTGGAACATGACCGGCACCAGGGCGATGACGAAGATAACTGACAGCTGCTGGATGGTGATGGCGATGGCAATGGTGGTGAGATCGAAGGACAGCCATTGGGAAGACACTGCGATTGCACCCCAGAGACCAGCAAACGCAATCCAGCGAACCGCCGACATGGGAATGGACTTCCACCGTCCCGTGAAGGTGAGCAACAACGCATAGACCACGACGCTCGAGGCGAGACCAATCGTCAAGCCCTCCAACGGGTGATCGAATCTCGCCAATCCGAGTCGAATCAAGATTGGTGTCGACCCCCAAATCAACGCCACGGCCAACGCGAACCAGGGCCGGCGCCATTCATCGGATCCCACAACTCTTCCACTGAGCGAGATCAGCGCCACGCCGATCACGGCGAGTACCACGCCCCCCACGATCGATACCGTGAGCGGCTCGTCGAGAGCGATCGCCGCCACCAGGGTGCCGATGATCGGAGCTGCCGACACCAGGGCGCCAGTCCGGGCGACTCCGATTGTCTGCTGGCTGAGAGCGAGCAGAGTCCATCCCCCCACGAAGTGGAACAGGGTGGTCACTCCGAAGATCGCGACAGCGGACAGCGGCGCAGTAAAGAGCAGTCCGAAGTCGCCAATGAGCGCCGCTCGAAGTAGCAAAACAGTCTCGACTGCCACCAGAAGCCCGAAGGCGGTTCGGTAAGCATCCACCAGTTGATTGGCCTTCCGATTGGAGACTTGGAGGAAAGCGAACCCAATCGCCGCCACCAGGGCCCAGAGGGGCCCGGTCAATCGACGTCGCTCAATGCTCCGGCGAGAGCTTCGACCGTGTTTCCATCATGGACTCCGGTGAGTCCGAGAACCACGACGTCGATCCCGGAATCGAACATGGTCGCCGCCCTTGATGCGACCTCGGCCGGGTCGGGGTTGGGAGCGACCGAAAGGTGGCTCGAACAGGAGATCTCTTTGAGGTCGCGCCCGACCTCCTGGCAATGAGCCCAGAGCACCTCTCGAAGACGGAGCCACTCGCTCTTTTCACCCTCGATGAACAGTGCGTCCCACATCGAGGCGAAGCGGGCGGCAAGGCGAAGCGTTCGCTTCTCCCCCCGACCTCCGATCACGATCGGAGGTCGGGGGGATTGGACGGGCTTGGGCTCATTTCGTGCGTTGCTGAGCTGGAAGAATCGACCATGGAAGTTCGCGTTCTCCTGGGTCAGCAAGAGGTGTATGACCTCGGTGCCTTCTTCGAACCGCGTCATTCGCTCGTCGACGGTGCCGAGATCAAGTCCGTAGGCATCAGCCTCCAACTCGTACCAGCCGGCGCCGAGACCGATCTCGAGACGCCCTCCCGAGAGGATGTCGAGCGATGACGCCATCGATGCCAGGACCGCGGGGTGCCGGAAGTGCATGCCATTGACCATGGTCCCTACTCGAATCCGGCTGGTGGCCTGGGCGAGAGCGGACAGCGTCACCCAGGCCTCGAGACAGGTCCCGTCGGTATCGCCTCTGATTGGGTAGAAGTGATCGAAGTTCCAGGCCGATTCGAAAAGATCGATGCTGTCGGCCGCTTGCCAAACCTCCAGCATCCGGTTCCAGGTGGTGTGGTGGGTTGGTGTCTTCACTGCGAAACGCGCCATGTTCAATCCGATCGTTCTTGGGCACGGCGGACCGGCGAAAGTCGGCTTCTTTGCAGCCCGCGCGGGGATGCTATATCGTGCGAAGCCGGTTAAGCAATCGATTGCCTAACCCGCCGAGGAGGACCGGATGACACCGCGGCTATCGACCGTATCAATGGAATACTGGTCGGCGTGACCTGGGGTAGGCGGCGCGCCAGCCGAGCACCGGGCGCGGTGGGAAATATCACGTATGCCTCCGAAATCCCCGCCTCCGAGCAAGCTCGGGCCGGGTCAGGGACGCGCCCGCTGGTCGCCTCGGTCAGCGATTTGAAGGTCCATTTCCAGACCAAAGGCGGCGCGGTGCATGCCGTTGACGGTGTGTCTTTCGAGATTCGTGATGGGGAGACTCTGGGGTTGGTTGGGGAGACCGGCTGCGGAAAGAGTGTCACCGCACGCTCGTTCATTCGTCTGGTCCCCACCCCGCCGGGGGTCTACGCCGGGGGCCAGGTCCTGTTTTGGTCATCGGACGCGCGGCGTGAGGGCAGTGGGCCGATTGACCTCCTGACCATCCCCGATGACGAGATGCTAGATATCCGCGGCGACCGTATCGCCATGATCTTC
Source organism: Acidimicrobiia bacterium (assembly GCA_036556085.1). GTDB lineage: Bacteria > Actinomycetota > Acidimicrobiia > Spongiisociales > ZC4RG35 > JACCTH01. Next base: position 5,309 of record DATBKE010000079.1, read on the forward strand.
CAGGATCCCGGCAAGGCGCTCAACCCGGCGCTCTCGATACGGAACCAGATCGCTGAGGTCTTCTACCAGCATCGCTCTGAGGAGATCCTGCGGTCTCTCGGCCCGTGGGCTCCGCGCCTGATTCGACGGGCAGCACGCCAGGAGGCGAGCGGCTTCGAGAGGTTTCTTCTGACCCTCCCTCCGTTTCGCGCCCGGGCCGAGAAGCTCCGCGAAAAGGTCGACGAGCTGGTGGGCGACGCCCTCAGCGAGGTTCAAATTCCGAATCCCCGCAAGATCATGGAGAGCTACCCCCACGAGCTTTCCGGGGGCATGAAACAGCGCGTTCTCATCGCACAGGCTTTGGCCTGCAATCCGGATTTACTCATTGCCGACGAGCCCACGACCGCGCTGGACGTCACGATTCAGGCTCGGATCCTCGAGCTGATCGCCGAGTTGCAGGAACGACTCGAGACCTCCGTTCTCTACATCAGTCATGACCTGTCGCTGGTCAAGGAGATCTGCGACCGCGTGGCGGTGATGTACGCCGGTCGGATAGTGGAAACCGGCACTACGGACGAGGTCTTTAGCAATCCAAAGCATCCCTACACCCGGGGGTTGATGGCAGCGGTTCCCTCCGCCGCCCATCGACGAGGCGAGCTGGCGTCCATAGTCGGCAACGTTCCCGAACTCCTCGATCCGGAGCCGTCATGCCGTTTCAACACCAGGTGCCCGTACGCGGTGGAGATCTGTCGCACCGTCGATCCGCGCACGATCCAAATCGGAGCGAGCCAGTCGGTCGCCTGTTTCGCATATGAGTTGGATGACAGCGGCATCGTCCTCCCCAGGCTGGAAGCGTGGGTGTCGTGACCTCGGTTCGTGCCGCCAAGGAAAAGCACGAGCCGTTGACGGCTCCGCGTTCGGTGATCTCACTCCGGGGAGTCGAGAAGTACTTCCCGGTTAAGGAGGGCACCTTGCAGCGGGTGGTGGGTCACGTCCGGGCCGTCGACGGCGTGTCCTTTGACGTCCGCCCCGGTGAGACGGTCGGTCTCGTAGGTGAGTCCGGATGCGGCAAGACAACGCTTGGCCGTTGTATCAGCGGTCTCACACAAGTGACCGGGGGCAGGATCTACTTCCGGCTCTCTGACGAAGACGCAGCCCGCTTGGACGCCATCGAAGCGACCGCCCCGCCCGAGCGCACACGGGAGCAAGTACGCGAGCTCAAGCGGATAGAAGACAATCACCGCATCGATCAACTCGAAGGAAAGGCTTGGAAGACCTACCGTCGCAATTGCCAGGTCGTATTCCAGGACTCGTTCAGTTCTCTCAATCCCCGACAGCTGGTGAAGGACATCGTCGGGCGACCCCTCCGAGTCTGGAACGAAGCCTCGGGCCAGGAGCTCACCGAGCGGGTCGTTTCCCTCCTCGAGAGCGTGGGCTTGAGACGACAGCACATGTATCGCTTTCCCCATCAGTTCTCGGGCGGCCAGCGGCAAAGGATCTCGATCGCCCGCGCGCTTGCTCTCGATCCGGAGTTCATCGTGCTCGACGAGCCCACTTCGGCGCTGGACGTATCTGTCCAGGCTCAGATCCTCAATCTCCTCTACGACTTACAGCGCGAGCGAGGACTCACCTATCTCTTCATCAGCCACGACCTCGGCGTGGTTCGGCTGATGAGCGATCGGATCGCCGTTATGTATCTGGGAAAGGTGGCCGAGCAGGGAACCGCGACAGAGCTCTTCGAGGATCCACGGCACCCGTACACCGAGGCCTTGCTCGCCGCCAACCCCGACATCAACGCCAAGGAATCCACGATGAAGGGGCTGCACGGCCACGTGCCGGACCCGGCCAACCCGCCCGAGGGTTGCCGTTTCCACACTCGCTGCCCGGTGGTCACCCCTGCCTGTGGCTGGGAGGTCGACGACGCCGTGTCATGGCTCCATGATCACGAGGCCCTGGCCGAAGGCCTGGCGGCAGTGGAACGCCGCTCCAAATTCGACGCGACTTTGGTGTTCCATACCGAAGAAGAGGCGGCAGTTGCGGTTGGAGCTTTTCGAGGTGGTGAGGTGCAACCGTCGATGAGGGCTGCGCTCGAAGAGATGTCGACCGACGGTCGCAAAGTCAGCATCCGGTTCACTCCCGTTCCGCCGGTCGAGCTCGAGGAGATCGGCGATGGTCGTCTCACCGCCTGCATACTCCACACCTCGCGCGGGAGGCAGATCTAGCGTCAGCCGAGAGCCGACCAGATCAGGCGGATGGCGGCGATCGTTAGCAAAGCCAGAACCACGCGCTCGAACGTTTTCTGTTTTATCAACCTCCCGATCCGAATCCCGAGCACGGTCATGGCGGCGACGGGGACGATGGCCCAAAGCGCTTGAGTGGTTCGCTCAGGCGTGAACGCTCCCAGGACTATGAGCGTCACCAGCTGGATCAAGCCGAACACCGTGAAGGTGATGCTCATCATGTGGATGAACGAGGAACGGCTCAGCCGGATGCTGTGCAGGAACGTGGCGATGAGCGGCCCGGCCGTCCCGGTAGCTCCGAGCAGGCCACCGCCTAAGAGTCCCATCGGAGCGGCCACCCGACGGGCAGTTTTCTGGTCGAGACCGAACTGAGGATCGGCCAGATGCCGCCAGATGTAGAACGCGATTACCAGGGCGATCACGACCGACAAGATTCGATCGTCGATCTCGGTGAGGATCCAGGTGCCGGCGATGACGGCAATGGTGCCGACGGTGAGAAACGGAAACATCACGAACCCGGTGCCCCTGGCCCCGGCTCGGTGCTCCCAGAGCAGCCACCCGTTGGAGACCATGTTCGCCAGCGAAAGAACGACGACGGCGTACTCGACACTCGTGAAAGCGGCTATGAACGGCACAGCCACCAGCGGACCGCCCATCCCGGCGACCCCCTTGACCACGTAGGCGACGGCGATGACCGCCAGAACGAGGGCGAACTCGGCCGTCACTGCGCGTCTAGGGGCGGGTCAGATCCGGAGGGTTGAGCGCCAGCGCTCTGAGCAGGCCGAGCTCGTCGCCGAAGTACCAGGCCTCGGCGATCCGCCCTTCCGCCACCCGCCAGAGGCCAACCTCGATGACATCGATGTGCCGACCGGTCTTCGGGATCCCATAGAGCGACCCTGTGTGCGTTCCGACCACCCGGAAGATGCCCCAGACCTTGTCGTTCTTGGCCGTCAGATCGAGGAGGATGTTCTTGCGATCGGACATAGATTCGTCGTTCATTCCAGCCGGCCCTTCGTGAGCCCACAATTCCCCAATGTGCGTGAACCCCGCCCGGTGTCGTTTGAATTCAGGGGCGAGGAACGGGGCTCGCTCCGACACTTTCGCGACCCGATAGGCGGCCACTACGGAAAGCGCCTCAGCCTCTTCCTCGGTACAAGTGCACGCGGTCGACCCGAATAGAGAGATGTGAGGATGCTCGACCAGGGCCACCGTCAGATTTCCACAATGGGTCGAACCGCATCCCGCGATTCGAGGGCGGCTAGTGCTTCGCCCACCGCCTCCAGCGGATAGACCTGGGTGATGAGCGGGCTCACATCCACCTTGCGCGACCGCATCAACGCGATCATCGCTGGATAGGCATTGGGGCTCGAGCGGATTCCCATGACATCGATCTCGTCGAGAGTGAGACGGTCGACGTCAATCTCCGACGGTTTTCCACCGGTCAGCCCAAGAATTGCCACCCTGCCCCCGCGTCGGAGTGATCCGATCGCCTGAGCCGGTACCTTCGGATTGCCGGTGCAATCGAAGACGTAGTCCACGCCCCTCCCGGCGGTGAGTCGCCGGACCGCGGCAACAGGATCCTCTTTCTCGTAGTCGACGACCTCATCGCAACCCATCTTGGCGGCCAGGTCGAGGCGGCTTCCCCGCCCCACCATGATGATCTGCGCCGCTCCCGAAGCAGAAGCGACTGCTGCTGTGAGCAGACCCAACAGTCCTGGACCGAATACCGCCACTGTCGATCCGGGGAGGAACTCGACTCGTCGTAGGGCGTGGACACTGAGCGATCCCTGGTTGACCAATGCCCCTTCCAGCGGTCCGACCGAGTCGGGGAGCTTGTGGAGCATTTGCGCCGGACGCACCGCGTACTCGGCCAGGGCACCGGGAGCAGTGTGCCCATAGAGCCGATATCCGGAAGTGCCCGCCTTCTCGCAGAGGTTGTACCGGCCGCGCCGGCACATCGGGCAGCGGCCACACCCGACGTGGTTTTCCGCCACGACCTTGTCGCCAGGCTGGAGCGCGAGATCATCGAGGTCCTCACCAAGGGCGACAACCTCACCCGACCATTCGTGACCAATCACGAAGGGCAAAGCAGGCGGCCAGCCGCGGCTCTCGAAGGCGCCGCGCACCATCTTGAGATCGGTCCCGCAGAGTCCGCAGGCCCTGACCCGCAACAGCACCTCACCGGGAGCCGGGTCAGGAATCTCTATCTGCTCGACAGCGAGGTCGTTCCATGCCCTTAGAACTGCGGCCCGCATGGTGGTCATCCAGGTGAAGGATGCTCGTCGTTCGGCACTCGCCCCGCCAGACTTTTCCAGACGTCTTCCACCGCCCCCACGATGTAATCGGCAACCGCGTCGATGATCTCGCGGGACCGCTCTTCCGTGACCGCCTGAGGAGTTCCGTACCAGCCGGTGGTGGCAACTTCCCGGAAGTCCTTCATGACCGGGAACACGTCGCGCCTCCGAAACATGGCGTGGCCGTCACTCCCTGAGTCGACCAGGTCGCCTTCCGTGCGCTCGTCCAGTCGCACCAGGGAAGCGTCGTAGGCGAGGATCGCCGCCGTCTCCATCGCTCCAGCGTGGGTGAACTCCATCTCTTCGGGGAAGAGTCCATTGGTGACGATGTGGGCCTCGACGACGATCACCCGTGCAGGAAGTTCCGACTGGACCTGGTCGACTGCGATCCTGATGGCGGACGTGTTGCCCTCGTGCCAGTTGACCACGATGAGCCGCTCCACCCCGGCCGCCGACAGGCCCCGGGAGACATCGAGCATGAGTGAACCCAAGGTCTCGGGGCGGATGGTCAAGGATCCCGCCCAGGGCATGTGATAGGGGGCGACACCGACGGGGGATAGGGGAAGGACAGGGGATTCCAGGCGATGTCCGACTCGGAGGGCGATCGTCAGGGCGGCGAAGGCATCAGTGCCGAGGGGGAGATGAGCACCGTGCTGCTCGACGCTGCCGGTGACCAACACCGCAGCACCTCTGGCCAGCGCCTTCTGGGCCTGGGGCTGGGTCATGTTGGCGAGGAGCATCTCTTCGAAGTCCATCGGGTTCCTCCGCCCATCCAGGCTGCGCAAACGGTTGTCCAACCGGCAGCCTAACCCTTGGGTTAGCGACTGTCAGCTCGGGCGGGTGCCGTCGAGCCCCGGACTACGAGTTGGGCGGAGACCAACTGAGTCTCCGGCGCTCTTCGGGGGTCGGCGATGGTTTCGAGGAGAAGGCGTGCAGTCCGCGCCCCGAGTTCGTTTTGGGAGATCCGAATGGTGGTTAGAGGCGGCGAGAAGCGGTCCGTGTAGGGCATGTCGTTGAAGCCGACCACGGAGATATCGCCGGGGCAAGTTCGGCCGGTGTCCCGAATCGCATCGATGGCCCCCAAAGCGAGGCGGTCGTTGGCGGCCAGCACCGCCGTGGTGTCGGGCCTCTCTTCGAGCAGAGTGGCCGTGACCCGATACCCCTCATCCTCGGTCTGACGTTGCGTGAACTGATGGCTGCCGGTCAGGTCGGCGGCTCGTAGCGTCTCCTCGAACGCCTCGAGCCGATTGACGGTTGATGACACGTCTTCGGGTCCTCCGACGTGGACGATCCTCGTATGACCGAGCGAGATAAGGTGTTGCACAGCCAGCCTGGTCCCGCCGTGGTCATCGGGTAGCACTGCGCTGACCTCCATGTCGCTCACCGCCCGATTGAACAGGACTACCGGGATATCCTCTTCGATGATCCCTGCCAGAACGGCGTCGTCGCCGCGGGCGACCCCGTACATCAAGCCCTCGGCTTGGACACCAAGCATGGCGGAGACTTGAGACTCGGCGTGGGCGGGATTGTCATCAGTGCTGGCCAAGATCAGGGAATAGCCCTTCCCAGAGAAGACGTCGCCTGCTGCCCGGGTGATTTCCGCCTGGTACAGGTTGGCCACATCCGGAACCACCATTCCCACCACGAGGGTACGGCCGGTCCGAAGAGCGCGGGCGATGGTGTTGCGCCGGTAGCCGAGCCTGAGGGCGACTTCCCTGATGCGCTCCTCGGTGTCGGCGGTAATACGTCCTGTTGCCGCCTGGTCGTTGAGGACCCGAGACACCGTCGACACGTGGACCCCCGCCTCCCGAGCGACGTCGCGTAGGGTGGGTGGTCTCGAAGCACGACTTTCGCCATTTCCGGTGGCGGTCATGAGACGAAGCGAGCCACGGCAAATAGCTGTATCGGAGCCTCGAGGCCTTTGAGCGTGTGAGCTCCGCGATCCTCGAAGCCGAGGCCGGTCCCTTCCCCTAGGTAGCGGGTAACCGCCGACGCCAGAACTTCTGAGGGTTGAGCGGCAGCCATGATCCTCGCAGCAGCGTGCACCGCGATCCCTTCCACGTCGTCGGGAAGGACCTCGACCTCGCCGGTGTGGACACCGGCACGAATTTCGATTCCAAGGTCGCGTATCGCATCGCGGATCGCGAGCGCACAAAGCAGAGCGGCCTCCGCGCTGTCAAAGACAGCCAAGAAGCCATCGCCGGTGGTCTTGATCTCACGGCCATGAAAGCGCTCAAGTTGACGGCGCACGGCCCGGTTGTGCTCGCCCAGGCGCTGCTTCCAGGCCGAGTCGCCGATCTCAGCCGCGATCTTGGTGGAACCGACGATGTCCGTCATCAGCATGGTCGCGACGGCACGGGCGCGCGAAGTCGGTAGGCCGAAGTCTGTGACGTTGCCCGAGATGTCAAGAACTACGACTGGCTCGTCACCAACTACCCACGCGTCGTGGCCGGGTGGGATGTCCATGACGTCGCTCGGCGCAAATTCGTGCACCTCGCCATCGGGCATCTGGAAGGCCATGCGTCCGGCGACCAGCACGTGAAGATGATGAAGCTGGCAGAGCTCAGTTCCAACGGCGTTTTTGAGATCGGTTGACCAGCGCCAACCTGGCTCGAGGATCGCGCGGCCGATGGCAATCGGCCCGATGTCGACCAGCGTGCCGATTCCGTTTGGGAATCGACGGGTCTCATCAGGCTGGTCGAGGCTCTTCCGGCGGATCGATCGTACGCGGAAGCCGTCCTCTCGGGATGCTCCACTCAAAGTCGATGGATTCTATGGTCCCGAAGGGGAAGTGATCGATCCAACCTAGGGCGGTCGCCCGCTGGTGGTGTAGCGATGCCCAAGCGGTGAGATCCAGAGATGATCACCCCTCGGTAGAGGTGAATGTTTCCACCCGAGCCTGTGCCGACAACGATGATGGCGACGACAGAGGGGGACCAGGTTGCAATCACAGGTCGGTCCCCGCTCCGACCACTGCAAACGGTGGTCCAAGTCACAGCCCGAGGAGGGTCTCCGACAACCGGGGAAGATGCAGATGGGGTTCCGCGCTTCTACGAATCGTCTTGTCTCCCTTTGTGGTCTTCTCCGGATCACCCCGGTATGGACCGGCATCCCCGTCTCCGGATCGGAGACCACAAACGACCACTGGCAGTGAGTCTGTTCTCGGGTCACCTGGCGGGCGATGTCGGCGATCACCGGTCCCATCCCCAAGAGCTCTCCGGGAGCCTCGCTGAGCCCGGCCAGCGTCTCGAGGTCGACCCGGAGCTCGACCGAACCCGGGTCTTTTTCTCCCGCCTCTCCTGATCCCAGCAACT